>JBIKNA010000300.1:0-8951 GCA_044358965.1 Polyangiaceae bacterium | reverse complement strand
AAGCGCGTGGCCCCGCAGGACCCTGCACCACGATGACCTCCACCTGATCCCATCGCCGAAAAAGCCCTTTTGAACAAAACCGAATTCCGAACCAGAAAACGCCCAGCGCGCAGCCCCGCCCCCGCAGGGGCCGGACACAGTTAAGCCCCAGGACGGCACCCAAGCCGTGAAGACCGAGCCGTAAGCCGAGTGCCGAGACTGGGGCCGTTAGACGGCGATGCCGCGTGCCCGGAGGATCTCTCGCAGCGCACCTTGGACTTCGGCTGTTTCGGTGTGGATCTGGGCGCGCGCGAGCTCGACGAAGCGGGAGCCGCGGGCGCGTTTGAGGGCGTCGAGGGCGGCGGTGCGGTCGAGGGGGGCGCCGTGTTCGAGGATGCCGAGGAGGAATTCGGCGGCTTCGACGGTGTCGACCCGGGCGAGGGCGCGGAGGGCGGCGGCGCGGACTGGGGGCTGGGGGGCTTCGCGGACGATGCGCGAGAGGGGGTCGAAGGCGTGCTGGAAGTAGAGGGCTTCGACGGCCTTGGCGGCTTGTTCGATGACTTGCGGATCTTGGTCTCGGAGGGCGGTGCGAACGGTGATGAAGCTGCGCTTGAAGAAGAGGGTCTGCATGGCGGCGAGCACGGCCATTTTGACGGCGCGCTCGGGGCGGGCGAACAGCGACTCGAGGGGGGAGAGCACGGCGTAGAGCTGGAGCTGGGCTAGCTGCTCGGCAAGGCGTACGCGGGCGCCGGTGGACTGGGGGCTGGCGTCGTCGGGGCGGCCTTCGACGGCAAACGAGGTGAGCCGCGCCAACATGGCTTTGCGGCGAATGAGATCGGGCCAGCGCTTGTCGAGCAAGACGTCGGCGCAGGCTTCGCCGGCGCTGCCGCGCTGTTCCCACTCGAGCAAATCAACGTGCCATACCTCGGGGAACGAGTTGTCTTGGCGTAGGTGCGCGGGCAGGGGCGTCGAATCCAACGGCTCGTCGCGTACGCCGTTGTAGCGTTTGGCGGCGCGGGCGTAGTGTTTCTTGCGGGCCTCTTCGAGGTCCATCTCCGATAGCTCGGTGTACAGCGTGCCCACGCGGGCGAACTGGCCCACTTCGCCAAAGGCCAACACGGCGGCCAAGAGGGCGTTTTCGCCGATCTCGGCGGGGGCGCCGCGGGCGATGTGCTGCGAGGCCACATCGCGCCAGAGCTGCGCTTGCACGATGGTGTAGTGCGAGGCGTGGCCCTGCATGCCCAAGGTGCGCGCGTAGTCGGATGCCTCGCGCGCCAGGGTGGCTGCGGCAGAGAACTCGGCGCGCTCTTTGGCGGCGCCCAAGGCGTCTTCGAAGTACTGGAGCGCAAAGTACTTGAGGTGGTCTTCGCGCAAGATTCGGATGCAGTTGACGAAGCCCTCGAGCACGTCTTCGAACATTCCTGTTTCGCGGCCGATTTGCACGAGCACCTGGAAGCAATCGAAGGCGCGCTCGCGCTGGCCAATGGACTCGAAGTGGTCGGCGGCCTCTTCGAGCAGGCGCACGGCGGCGACGCTGGCCTCGCGGGCTTGGCGCTGGTCTTTGCACTGCTTGGCGCAGCGCGACAGGTTGAACTGCACCAGCGCCGAGTTGTAGGCATCGGCGCCGCCTTTGCCCACTTGGCCCAGGCGCGACCAAAGGGCCCGGGCGCCGCGCCAGTCCGAAGCCTTCTCGCGGTAGATCGCGGCGGCGGCCACCAGGCCCGCGCTTTCCATCTCGCGGGCGGCGCCGTCGTTGTCGCCGGTGGAGGCGAGCGTGCGTGCGCGGTCGACGGGGGGCACCGAGGGCAAGATGGCCCGGGCGCGGTTCCAGGCGTCGGTGTTGCCGCCGGTGGCCATGTACCAAAGCACGGTGAGCGCACTGCGGCCGTCGCCCCGGCGCTGGAGCACGTCGACCAGCGGCGCCAGGATCGTGAGGTAGTCCTGCTCGGCGACGTGCGTCTGCGCGGCGGCAGACACCAGCGCGTTGGCCGCGCCGTCGAGATCGCCCTGGGCCATGGAGGCCCGGGCGCGTTCTCGCAGGTGGTAGAGATCGTCGAGCACGAGCCCGCGATGTTACCGCGATGCGCTGCGGCTCAGGAAGGCGGAATGCTGCTGCGCTCGCTGTTCTGTTGCTCGCGCCGTCGCCGCGGGAACGTGATGATGGTCTCGACGAGACCGATGCACACGTAGAACGAGAGCAGCCACACCAGCACGAACTCGGGGCGGGTCTTGAGCGAGACGATGGCGCTGGAGCCCACGGCAAAGAGCACGAGGGCCACGGACCTCACGTTGAGCTTGAGGTCTTTGAAGCTGCGAAACCGGATGGTGGACACCATGAGGAACGCCAAGAACGCCGTGAGGCCCAACAGCGGCCACACGAAGCGCGGTCCGCCCAGATCGCCGCCGATGGCGTGATTGGCGATGACCAGGGACATCAGGATGCCCGCAGCGCCAGGCACCGGCAGGCCAATGATGTACTTGCCCGGCTTGGTGGGGGCGCCGCTCTCGCCCATGGAGAGCACGTTGAAACGCGCAAGGCGCACCGCACCGGCGCCGGCAAACACGAAAGATACGAACAGCCCCAGCATGCCGCGCTGGTGCAGCGAGAGCTGGTGCACGAGCAGCGCCGGCGCCACGCCAAACGAGACCACGTCGGCCAGCGAGTCGATCTGCAGACCAAAGGCGCTCTGCGTCTTGGTGAGCCGCGCCACACGACCGTCGAGCATGTCGAAGAACAGGGCGTACACGAGCAAGAGCGCCGCCCGGTAGAAGTCTTCGCTCTTGGTGGCGGTGGCCGTGGTGCGAATGGAGTCGAAGCCGCAAAAGATCGACGCGAGCGTGATCATGTTCGGCAGCAGGAACAGAGTCTTGCGAAGATCGATCTTCTTGCGTCGTGCGGTCGCCACGGCCCGAATCTGAACCAGAAAGGTGCCCGGGTAAAGGATTGTGCCGCCGATTTTCCCGCCCGGGATGCCGCGAAATTTGGAAGAACCCAAGGGTTCCGCGCGGGTAGGGGGCCCATGGGCCTCTGCCGGCGCCAAGTTCCTCGCAAGGAAATTGGCCCAAAAAGAGCGGCGCTCCTACCCTTCATAGCCAAGGCACCGCCATGAGACTTGTTCGCACGACGCTGGGGTTCTCGCTGACCGTTTGTTCGCTGACGGTCGTCTCTGCGCTCTCGCTCGGCTGTAGCCGCCAAGAGACAGGCGCCGATCGGCAAATCGCGCAGCTGCAAGACGAGCTGGCCCGGGTGCAGGCCGATCAAGACCGGACCTACGAGCGCGTGGGCGATCAAGAGCAAGCGCGCGCGGCGCAGCCTGCTGGCCGCCGCAACCCGGCGGGCGTCGAGCCCAAGAGCATTCAGCTCAACGCCCCCAGCGACGAGCCCCCGGAGCCGCCGCCCGGCGAAGACACCGAAGACACCTCACCGCGGCCCGCCATCAAGGTCACCGGCGTGCCCGGCCAGCGCACCCTGCGCGGCAAGTCCGCCGGTCGCAACGATCGCGTCGAGGCCACGGTCGATTCGGACGAGCCCAAGACCGACCGCAGTGTGCGCGCCAGCGCTCTCGACCCCGAAGCCAAGCGCGCGTACGAGCGTGCGCTCTCGGCCGTGCAGGGCCGCAGGTACGCCGAGGGCCTCGAAGGGCTTTCGGCCTTCTTGGTGAAGTGGCCCGACCACCCGTACGCCGAGAACGCGTTCTTCTGGCGCGGCGAGGCCTTTTTTGCCCAGGGCGACTTCACCCGCGCCGCCGAGCAATACGAGAACGTGATCGCCCGCGCCACCACCGGCGCCAAGGTGCCCGACGCGTTTTTGAAGCTCGCCCAGTGCCAAGACAAACTTGGGCAGGCCGACAAGGCCAAGGCCACCTACGAGCGCCTTGCTCGTGAGTATCCGCGCAGTGACGCGGCCAAGCGCATTCCTCACTCTGGCTCTTCTGTAGGACCGAGGGACCGATGAAACGTTGCATCGAATCAGGCTTTGTTTTCTTCGTGCTCGCGGCTCTTGTGCCGGCATCGGCGTTTGCGCAAGCAGCGCCCGGCGGCGGTGGCGCAGCCCCGGGTGGTGGCGGCGCGGCACCGGCGGCCCCCGTGGTGCAAGCCCCCATTTACGCGGGCGCGGTGGCCCCCACCCCAGCAGGGCAGCCTCTCGGCGGAGGCAACGCCACGGGTTCGTCGTCGCGCCCTCTGATGTCGGGCAACGACAAAGACAACTTTGACTTCAAGTACGGCGCCGGTGGCGCTGGCGTGGTGCGTGGCGGCGAGAACAGCAACTTCGTGCTGGGCGGACCCACGAGCCGCTTGTCGGGCGACACCCATTCCGTTCGCCGTGGCGACACGCTGTGGGGCATCTGCGACATGTACTTTCGCAACCCGTACCAGTGGCCGCGCATCTGGTCGTACAACGCGCAGATCCAAAACCCGCACTGGATCTACCCGGGCGATCAGGTTCGTCTGCGCCCCACGAGCAATGTGGCCACCGATGACCAGCCCAAAGGTCCGGGCATGAGCATCGTCGACCGTCGGCGCCAGGTGGGCCCCGGCACCATCTTCTTGCGCAACCAAGCCTTCTTGGACGACGAGCCCACGCAGACCTGGGGCGAGATTCAAGGCGCCCGCGAAGACAAGATGATCTTGTCGGACTACGACGAGGTCTACATCAAGGTCGTCGGCGATCACGACGTGAAGATCGGCCAAGAACTCTCTATCTTCCGCCCGGTGCAATCGGTGGGCTCGTACCAGCTCGTCGAGATCCAGGGCACCGTTCGCATCGACTTCTGGAACGGAAAAGAGCGCATCGCCCGGGGCCGCATCACCGAAGCGCTCGATACGATCGAGCGCGGCGCCCGCTTGGGGCCCGTCACCCGCAAGTACGAAGTCGTTCCGCCCAAGCGCAACGAGAAAGAAGTGCGCGCGAGCGTCAGCACGTCGCTCAACCGAACGGCCATTTACGGCGTGAACCAGGTCATCTTCATCGACAAGGGCGACGAAGACGGCCTCAAGCCGGGCAACCGATTGTTCGTTGTGCGCCGCGGCGACGCTTGGCACCAGACACTGGCCAGCCCCAGCTTTGCCACCCGCATCGCCATCGAGAGCGACTCGCCCGCCGATGTCGAGAACGTGCCGCGCCCCCGCGAGGAGTACAAACTCCCCGAAGAGGTCATCGGCGAGCTTCGGGTCATCACCACCCGCGCCCGCTCGGCCATGTGCGTGGTCACCTCGTCGACGCGGGAAATCGAGCCCGGCGACGTGGGCTTTGCTCGCAAAGGCTACTGATTCAGTCGTAGCGCTCGCTGTGGACCTGTTGGCGCTCGGCGCCCAGGTCCTTGCGTAGCAAGTCGCGCACGGCCCCCACCATGCGCTGCAGGCCACAGATGTACGCGTGGGGCGGTGCGCCTTGGGGAGCTGCCGCGGCCAGCGTGTGCCAGTCTTGCGCAAGGTGCGTCTGCACGTAGCCCGTAAGGCCGGTCCAACCCGCTTCGGGTTGCGAGAGTGTGTACGCGAAGCTGAAGTTGGGGTGCGCCTGGGCCAGCGCGGATAGCTCGTCTTGGTAGAGCCGGTCGGCGGACTTGCGCACGCCGCACAAGAGCCGCATGGGGGCGGTGTTGCCGCGGGCAAGCTCGTCCAAGAGAATGCTGCGAAGGGGCGTGATGCCCGTGCCGGTGGCCACGAACAGGCACGGGTGCGCAGCGGCTTTGGGGCCCGTGAAGAAGCCCGATGGGCCCATGGCCTCGAGGGTGGCGCCGGGCTCGAGGCCATGCAGGTACGTGGAGCCTGGGCCGCCTTGCACGTGGGTGATGGCGAGCTCGAAGGTGCCGTCGCCCCGGGGCGGCGAGGCAATGGAGTAGGCCCGCTTGATGACCGGGTCGAGCGGCAGCACCAGGTTGATCCATTGCCCCGCCTGGAACTCGAGGGGCGTTTCGCCCACCCGCTCGAAGGCGAGCTCGCGGACTTGGGGCGCGAGCACCTTGGTGGCCTTGAGGCGAACGGTGAACGTGGGGGGCGGCGGCATGGGCGTCAGGCGGGGTATAGCGTCTCTTTTTGGGGGCGGGGCCGGCAATCTGCCCAAGGAAAGCCGCGCGTGGCGGGCCCGGCGGCGCAAAAAAGGCAGCGGGCTTGTGTGGCAAGACTCTTCGGGGTTTGGCTTTCCGGGCGTATACTCAAGGAGTCATGTCGCCCAAGTTCTTCTTGCCGCAAGCCGCCCTCGACCAATGGATTGTGTCGGGTGCGGTCGATTTGCAGGGCGCCGAGCTTGTGATCACCGATGGCGGACGACGTTTCGATGCCGAAGAGGCCGTCCGCGTCGTGGCCGAGGTCACGGGGGCGGGCGATCCGCACGAGATCGTGGGCCGGGTGCGTCCCAAGGCGCCTTTGGCCGACAAGGGCGCCGAGATCCTCGAAGGCTCCATGATCTTGGGCGACAACGCCTACGACGTCATCCAGGGCTTCACGGCGGCTCCGCAGGGGGGCCCGCAAGACGGCGATATGGCCTGCATCGAGAAGCTCAAGGCGGCGCTCGAGTGAACGCCACGATGGCCGACGTGCTCTTCGGAGTCACGTCGCTCATGTACGTCGTGGCCACCGTGAGCTTCGTGTTCGCGCTCATGGGCCGCTCAGGCGCGCTGGTCAAGCTCGGACCTCGGCTTGTGGGCGTAGGCGCTGTGCTGCACGCGGGGCACATCGTCGTGGCCTCGCTGGTGTTCCGCGTGTGTCCCGTCGAGGGCATTCACTTCCCCATCAGCGTGTTCTCCATGCTCATGGGGGTCACGTACGCCACCATGCGCGTGCGCTACCGCATGGACTTGGTGGGCGCGCTGGTGGCCCCCTTGGCGCTCACCGCGCTCATGGCCTCGCGTTTCGTGGGCTTGTCTGGCGGTGGCGCGCTGCCCAAAGTGCACAGCTTGCTGTTCCCGGTGCACGTCACCATGAACATCATCGGCGTTGCGTTCTTTAGCTTCGCCTTTGCCGCGGCGGCGCTGTACCTGGTGCAAGAGCGGCTGCTCAAGGCCAAGAAGGTCGAGGGCTTGTTCCAGCGCTTGCCTCCGCTCGATGCGCTCGATCGCGCGGAGCACCGGTTCTTGCTCGCGGGCTTTCCGTTGCTGACGCTGGGCATCGTCACGGGCACCCTCGGCGTGCACCACGTCGACATGGCGCGCCTCGGCGACATCTTGCGTGCAGTGTTGGGCTACGTCACGTGGCTGCTCTTTGCGGGGGTGCTGCTCCTGCGCGCGGCCGCCGGTTGGCGCGGGCGTCGAGCGGCCTATGGCACCATCGCGGGCTTTGGCTGCGCCATGTTGGTGCTGTTGTTCTATTTGCTGCGTGGAAAGCCCAGCACGGCGCCCGTTGTGGCCCAGGTGCTCTCGTTTCTGGGAGTGCCCTCATGAAACCCAAAGTCCCGGCGCCCGAGTCGCAGGCCCAAATGCAAGAGGGGCCGGCGCTGCCTTTTGTGGTTGTGGGGCTCTCGCACAAGAGCGCGCCGGTCGAGGTGCGCGAGCGCTTCGAGACCGACGGCGACGCGGTGCCGGCGTCGCTGGCGCGCTTGTCGCAGCGGCCCGAGATTGCCGAAGTCGTCGTGTTGTCCACCTGCAACCGCGTCGAGATCTTTGCGCTGCCGGCGCCGCCTTTCGGCGAAGACAGCACCGATCGCGCGCTCGATGCCGTGCGCCAAGCCATCTCCGATCAGGTGGGCGGCAAGCTGCCCCACGAGCTCAGCCAATACCTGTACGAGCGCACGGGCAACGACGCCGTGCGGCACATCTTCCGCGTGGCCAGCAGCCTCGATTCATTGGTCGTCGGCGAGCCGCAGATCTTGGGTCAGGTCAAAGAGGCCCACGACAGCGCCAAGGCCGCCAAGACCCTGGGCACGTTGCTGGGCCGATGCCTCAGCCACGCCTTCATGGTGGCCAAGCGGGTTCGCTCGGAGACTGCCCTCGGCAGCGGCACGGTCAGCGTCAGCAGCGTCGCGGTCGACTTGGCCCGGCGCATCTTTGGCGACTTGTCCGAGCACGCCATTTTGCTGGTGGGCGCCGGCGAGATGGCCGAGGCGGCCGCGCGCAGCTTGGGCAAGGGCGCCAAGTCCATTCGTGTGTGCAACCGCAGCTTCGAGCGCGCCGCGCAGCTGGCCGCGCAGTTTGGGGGCGCTGCCGCACCGCTCGAGCAGCTCGAGAGCGAGCTTTTGATCTCTGACGTAGTGGTGGTGAGCACCGGCAGCCGCAGCTACGTCGTCACCAAAGAGATGGTCAAACGCGTCATGAAGGCGCGCAAAGGTCGCACGCTTTTCTTCGTCGACATCTCGGTGCCGCGCAACGTGGAGCCCGAGGTCCACGGCATCGACAACGTGTACGTGTTCAACGTGGACGATCTCGAAGACCAGGTGCGCCAGGGCCTTCGGGCGCGGCACGCCGAGGTCGCGCAGGCCGAGGCCATCGTCGAGGCCGAGGTTGGCTCGTTTGGCGCATGGGTTCGGGCGCTCGACGTGCAGCCCACCATCGTGGCCCTGCGCGGTCGCACCCGCGGCGTGTTGGTGGCCGAGCTCGAGCGCACCCTGGCCGGCAAGCTCAAGCACCTGCCCGAGGCCGACCGCGCCGCTCTCTTGCAAATGGTCGACAGCGCCACCAACAAGCTGTTGCACGGCCCCACCACGCAGCTCAAAGCTGGCGGCGAGGGCCAGGGCGAGCTGCTCCGCGCGGTGCAAACGCTTTTCGAGCTACCCACCAGGTCCGATCGCGCGGCTGCGGATGCGCGCGCCGACGAGGCGCAAGACCCCGAAGCCCCCGCCGAGCGCGTGACGCACTAGAATTCACGTCATAACCGTCGCGAGCGCCCGAAGGCCAAGGCGGGAGCGAGCCCCAAGGGATTCCCTACGGTCACACGAGCGGGACGTGCCTCTTGGTTTTGAGCACCGCGCGCAGCGACCAACGCCGGCATTCGGCGGCGCAGCAGGTTATGAAATGACTTCTAGTCTCGTCTAGGGGGCA
>JBIKNA010000299.1:0-8957 GCA_044358965.1 Polyangiaceae bacterium | reverse complement strand
GGAAGCGGCGCAACGCCGGCATGGGGCGTACGAGGCGATGGCGACCCTGCCATCGCGGCAACGCCGGCATGGGGCGTACGAGGCGATGGCGACCCTGCCATCGCGGCAACGCCGGCATGGGGCGTACGGGGCGACGGCGACACGGCCACCGGCATTACCCCAGCGTGCGGCGTACGGGGCGACGGCGACACGGCCACCGGCATCACCCCAGCCTGCGGCGTACGGGGCGACGGCGACACGGCCACCGGCATCACCCCAGCGTGCGGCGTGCGGGGCGACGGGGAACCTGCAAGCGCAGGCACGCCAGTGTGCGGCGTACGGGGCAACGGCGTCACGGCCAGCGGCGTCACGCCCGCATGCGGCGTGCGGGGCGACGGGGAACCTGCAAGTGCAGTCACGCCGGCGTGCGGCGTACGAGGCCTCGACGGTCGCGCCGGGGGCAACGGAGGGGGTGCAGGGGCGGCCACAACACGACCGCCACTCGGGGAAACCGCAGCAGGAGCCGACGGGTGCACGTCAACGCGAACGCCACCAACCTGCATCGAGCAAGGGAGCGGTAGGTCCGTCCACTCACACGGCAACGCCCGACCGTCGACGGTCACGGGGTTGTGTTCCGAAGCGCTGGCGCCCCGAAGCTTGCCATCGCGCAGCATGAGCAGCGCGTGCTCGGCGAGTACGCGTGGCGCCTTGATACGCAATTGACCCTGGGTTCCGACAGTGACGGGCTGCGCGAGCGCAGAAGCCGGCAGCACGACCCGCGTGCGTGAACGGTCACCGCTGATTTCGAACGCCAGATCCATTGCCATCTTGAGCCTGCAGTACCTTTCCTTGGAGCCGTGTGTGTCTAGGTGCGAACTATCGCGAGAGTTGAGCTTCGAGTTTCGACTGCACGAGCGCCAGCCACTGGAGGTACTCGTCGTCGTTGCTTCGGTTCACCAAGAGCCCTCGCAAGAAACGCACCTGCGCCAATGCAGCCTTGCTGTCACCTTTCGCCAAGGCGCGTTCGAGCCGGACTCGGTAAAGTTGGTATTCCTCGAGCACGCCGGCGCGCATACCCCTGGAAAAAAGATTCATGTGGGATGATCGCTGCAGATCCCCTGCGGCCCGGTAGCAGACCTCCGCCGTCTCGAAGAGCGCCACCGCCTCGACTCCATCCTGCGTATAGAACTTCCACCGCTGGCGCTTGGCCTGAGCGATTTCCTCTTTTTGTTCTGCCAGGGCCAACGCCTGCTGCGGGTGTGAGGCCGGACAGACCGTGACGGGTGCATTGAGCGGATCGGGCACTTTGGCTGGAGGCGCCAGCGTGGCCTTGGCCTCGGACTGGTAAAACATCAGCAAGACCACCGGCAGCAAAAGAAGGCTGATGATGGACAGGGGGCTCAGGGCAGCGCCCTTTCGGCGCACGGAACTCGCCTCGCTGGAGCGAAACGTGATCTTCACGCCGCCGTCGAACTCGATGACACCGTTCTCGGGAAGTACATTCTCGTACAGCGGCTCACCATTCAGGCGCACGGTGGCCTCGCCGCGCACCGATCGCGCGACCATCATGCCGTCTTCGGGGGTCACGATCACGTGCTCGAAGGCCGCCACGTCCATGGGTAGGCGGATGTCGCAGTGTGCGCCGCTACCGATGAGGATTCGCTCCGCATCGAGCTCCATCGTTTCGAGCTGTTTCGCCCCGGGCACGTCGGTGACGAACGTGCACTTCTTCATTTCTTTGTTGCTCATGCGGTCCTCGAATCTGTCACGACGCTTCGCGCGGTTGTCTTGGCAAGGCCGCCCTGGGCACGCAGAATCAGTGCGCCCAGAATCAAGATGCCGATGGTCAAGAACATGAGCCCCATCGGGATGACCATCTGAACGCCGGCCTTGGACGCGGCTTCTTCGGCGAGCGTGGTGCGGCGCTGCCGAGACACCTGCGCTTGGATGATGAGGGACTCGGCAACAGGGTTACCCTTTTCTTCGGCATGAACGATGGTCTGCACGAACTCCTTGACCGCTTCCGCGGGTACGCGCCGGGCAAGGTCTCGAAGGCTCTCGGCGCGGGTATTTCCGAGCTGCAGTTGCTGCAGCATGTACGAGAACTCCTCGCAGAGCGGATCCTCCGGGGGAAACTTGCCCACGACCTGGCGAACGGCACCGGGAAAGTCGAGCCCGGCGCTCATGGCCAATGACAACAGGTCCACTGCGTACGGCAGCGAGCGCGTGACCTTGTTCTTGCGATTCACTGCCTCTGCGGAAATCTGGAGGTATGGGGCCAACGACCCGAGCGTCAGTCCGCCAATCATGGCGAGGCCATGAAAACCACCGCTCACGTCCACCGCGGCGCCAATGGCTGCGCCGGCAATGCCGCCAAGGAAAAACAGGGCAAAGTACTCTTCGGCGGTGAGACCGATGTAGTCACCGGCGTGCAAGATCTGCTGGTCGAGCGAGTCCCTGACCGACGTCGGAATCACCCCAGACAGGCGCACCCCAAGCCAACGCACCATGGGCTCGCATTGCGCCCAGGTCCCCGCCTTGGCGAGAGCCGCAGTCCGCTTCATGCCGCGGCGACCCAGGCGCTGCCCCGGCCGGCTGGGTGCACGAGCCAGGGTGTAAACGAAGACGAAGAGTGCCACGCCGAACAGCGCGAGCGTGATCACGTGAAGCGTCTTCGCGCTCAAATGTCCACCTGCATGATCTTTCTCGCGGCAACGAGAGAGGCGACGTAACACGCCATGGCAACCCCCACGAGGATGTGCCCCGTTTGCGTTTCCATGAGCGGCTGGAAGAACGTTGGGTCGAGCTTGTGGATGCCCCAACACATGACGAAGGGCGCCAGCGTAAGGCCCCACATCTGCATGCGGGCGTCCGAGGTCTTTTGACGAAGCACGCCCTCGAGCCGCTCGAGTTCGCGCAGGGTAGCAGCGGTCGTCTCCAGGATGCGCGGCAGGTTGCCGCCCACTTGCCGGCCGATCAGGATGGCTGCAAGCACCGTGTTGAGCTTCGTGCTGCCACAACGTTGACCGAGTTCGCGCAGCGCTTCATCCATTTGGCGCCCGAGGCGGGCTTCTTTGCTGGCCACCTGAAACTCTTGGGCCACCGGACCTTCGAGCAGCGACGAGACTGTCTGCAGTGCAGCGCCAACATTGGGCGTGGCCTTGAGCGTGTTCGACAGGGCTAGCGCAAAGCTGTTCGCCTGTTCTTCGAGCTTCGCGACGCGCTTCTTCCACTCGTTTTCGAGCCAGATGGCCGGAGCCAGGGCCACCGCAAAGGCCACTGCGTACCAGGCTGGCAGCACCCGGAGCGTGGCCAGGACGGCCACGGCCAGCAAGATGCCTACCTGCACGATGGCGATTTGCGTTGGGCTATTCCGGCGATGAAGGCGCTTGAGACCGCGGAGAAGGTAGGCCGTGTAGCGCCCCCATTGCATCAGCAGAATGGCACGCCGCGAGCCCACCAAGGCCATCAGTGCAAACCCACACGAGGTGGTGATGCACCCCAGCGAGATGATCTTCCATGCTTTGGCCGAGAGGGTCAGGTGGAGCATGCGTTATTGCGCCCCCGGAGCTGCCTTCACTTCGGTTGGTCGGCTGTTGCGCACCACCGGCGCCACCTTGGACACGGTGTCCTTGAGGGCGAGCTGGCTGACCACCGGAGCGCGCGCGCTCACGCTGGTGTCGTTGGCTGGGCGCAGTACCGCAATGACTGGCCCCTTCTGCATGGCAAGGGAGATGGTCTGCGACTCTTGGAGGGTGACACTGATGGTGAGCAGCTGGTCGAAGCGTGCATCGCGGTTGCCCTCGCGATTGGGCATCGTGTCTTCGCCTACGGCGAGCACCAGAACCTTCTGCAAGAGCACCACAGCCTGCGGCGCGCGCCCCTCGTCCTGCACCACGCCCAGCAAGTCGACGTAGTCGCCGGGACGAAGCATCTGGATGCTCATGTGCTGTGACGGGATGTGGAGCGTGAGTGCGCGCGCACCAGGCTGGATCAGCTGCGAGAGGTGCCGGTCGACATAGCCGCCCACCGCCAGATCGGTCCAGAGCAGGCTCTCTTGCGGGTCGAGGTCCCGCTCGATGCGAACCCCCAAGACCTTGGGCTTGTCCGCCAAGCGCACCATGCGGTCTTCGACGTAGCCGATGGGAATTTCTCGCACCGAGAGGTGCTCCTCGGTGAGCAGCGTGCCCTTCGGTGCCGGCTTTGCGACCGCAAGAACGGAGACCTTCTCACCGCCCGAAGCCTCGGCCTCCAGGCGCCGCATGTAGAAGAACAACGAGATCACGCCCAGCGCGGCAAACACCGCCGCAACCAGAAGGGCACGAACGTTCATCGGGCCACCTTCGATGGCTGCGCTGCAATCCCTAGCCCCTCAACGACCGTCACGAGCAACACGCCTCCTTCACCTTTCGTCAGACGGATCATGTGAACTTCATGTCCACGCAGAAAGCCTATCGTCGCATCGTCCATGTCCTGCGCGCGGGAACAACCGCGGGCGGTCATCGCCTTCGTGAGCTCGTCCGCAACAGCCGCAGCTTCGCGGTGAGTCTCGTACACGAACACACCTCCGGTACCGGCCGAACCACCGGACATGATGCGCCGACTTGATGCAGGCCGCGGCACCGCCACGGAATCGCTGCCTGGAGCATCCCCATCCGAGGGCAAAAGCTCGCTGAGGCTGGCGCTGCGTTCCACATCCAGCGACACGATGCGCGTTCCACCCGCGGGAAGACTCGTTGCCTCGCTGTGTTCGCCGGCCGCAATCCGCGTCGGGTCCATCTCGGTGTCGGCGCTCTGCGCGCAGTGCACCGTGCCCCCAACCACCACAGGCCGCAGCCCTTTGGCCTCGCAGGCGCGCGCGGCGGCAGTCAGCGCTTGGGCCTCGGTGCCCTCGCGCACCTCGTGGCGAAACCCAAGGGCCAGACCGTTCAGATCCACCTTGGTGCCCTGCCCCGAGGAACTCGAACCTTGAGACTCGGCACGCGCAGGCTCCCGCGCATCCACAGCGCGGCTCTTGCCCACGAAGACCAGCGCGACCACCGCCCCCAGACAACCAACGTACGCCGCTACCCGGCCGACGCGCCGAAGGGAGGAATCAGGGGACGTTGCGGGCAGCGCAGGCATCGTGTCTCTGAACGGAGACTGCACAAATCCGTCCATCGCGTTCTGGTGTGCGTGGCGCCCACGCACGCGCACACGAACGCGCAGTGCCCTTCAGTCTCATCGTCCGTCATTTCAAGGGATTGCCCGACAACTGGGGGCAAATACCCCAATGGCCCGCGCCCGGCGCTGGGTCACGTGCGATCCAGGGCAAGGTCCTCGTGATCCAAGACAATTTGCGAGACTAGCGAAGACTATTGGCCAATGAACCGCTGGTAGTACTGGTCCACGAGCGATTTCTCGTCGCTCTTGGGCACGTCCCGCGGAATGACATTGCAGGCGGTAACGCCCGAGGTCTTGAGGTTCAGCGCCCGTTGACCGAGGACACCATCGCTGGTGCGCTGCGCCTGCGACTTCTTGGTCTGCACCGGCGTCTCGAGATGCCGGGACAACGAAGGCAACGTCGCATACTGCTTGGGGGTGCTCAGGGTTCCCTCGAGCGAGCCCAACGAACTCTCCATGGGTCCTGCGGTCACCGTGGTGTTCGGCGTGGTGTCCGGCGCCCCTTCGCAGCCGGGCGATGCCTGTCCCCAAACAGCCCCCTTCGACGATCGCATGGTGGACATCTTGGTGTCGTAGGCGATGCCCAAGTAGATGGTCGCCCCAAACAACACGGTGAAAAGCGGGATGATGATGAGGGCTTCGGCGAAGGCGGCTCCGGCTTGCCCACGCCGGAGCCGTTTTCGACGCAATGCCGGACGGACAGCGCTCACTGCAACGGTCCTTCCTCGGACTGCATCAACAGCAGCGCCGCCTCTTTCGTGGGTTTTCCATCTCCCCAGGGCGTGTTCCGGGCCTCGAGCAACTTCTTGCGCATCTGGGTCCAGCGTTGATTGTTGGCGAGCACCTGCTTCACTGTCGTGTCGCCTTGGAACGAAATCGTGGGTGTATGCACACGACGCAGTCGCGAGGTCCAGCGCGGCGCCCACATCGCGTGTTCGTCCCGATTGCAGGTCGAAAAGTCTCCGACGCAGTCGAAGTAGATCTCGCTCTGCGCGAAGGCGATGTTGTTGCCCTCGTCGTGGGCCTTGCCCGATTGGTACGCAGCCACTTCCACGCCTGCGCGCTCGCGGTCGAACTGCTTGCCCCGCACCTGGGACCAGAAGGCCATGTAGTCGTTGCCGTTCTTGGCCTCGCTGAACACCTTCTTGACGTGCGGAGCGCCGCCACCACCGCCGCCCCCCGTGCATGCGGGAGACTGGGCCTCTTTGCAGTACTCTCGGTCGATGTTGGGCACCTTGGCCGCAGCATCGGCGAGCGCAAGCGGGCCCGATTTGCACGCACCAATGGTTTGGAGCGTGGGCCCCGCAATGCGCTGCACGAGCTCCGGCGCGTAGGGCTTGCCCCGGGTGCACGCGGTTTGGTTGGTGTCCTCTTGTACCGGCAAGCCCAAACGGCAGCCTTGCTTGCTGATGGAAGGCGAGAAGATGTCGGCGGTGCCGGTCTTGAGCCACACGTCGTTTTCCCGAGCGGCATTGTTGGCGGCCTGCTGCCCCAACTTGGGCGCGTTCTGCGCAATGGCGTTCTGCGCATCGGACAGGGCCCGCAGCGCGTTGGCGGCCTGCTGCTCGGCGCGCTGCGAGATCCCCTGCAGCTGCGCGTTGGCGCGGGCCGCATCGGCCACGATGGCGCACGTGCAAGGGTCGAGGCACGGCATGGCCGCCACCTTTTGATACGCGGGCAGCATGGCGCGCACGGGCATCAAGATGGTGATGATGGCCGCCATCATGATGTTGATGACGGCGATCATGTTCATGCCGCGGGCGGAAAGGTTGGCGACGGAGGAGGCCGAAGCATCAGCGGCCTGCTGCATACCCTCGCGCTGCATGAGCACCTCGCCCAGCGACACGGTGTAATACAGCATGCCCACCAGAAACGACGCGCCGAAGAGCCCGAAGACCAGAATCGCCCCGCGGGTGTCCTGAGCGAACGTCTTGGCGGGTGAGGGATGGCGCGCGCAGCTCATGGCACTCAGTAGGTGAAGCGGGCGGCCTGGTTGGGCAGGGTACCCTTGGAAACCAGCGTGCGCCGACCGCCGGAGCACACCACAAGTTGGGTCAGGGCCACCTTGCACTTGAAGGTGGCCGTAACGGTGACCGTGATGGGGGCATTGGGCGCGATGGCCGTGGTCCCTGCTCCCAGATCCACCTTCACGTCTTCGATGTTTTGGTCGTACACCAGGGGCGCCATGGCCCGAATAGCGGCGATGCGAACCGCATTCGTGCGCTTTTCGCCGGGCGTATTGATGGGCTCGCCACCGTAGAACTTGGGGTCATCGGGCAGCACCACTGCTGCAGCGCGGACCGCAGCAGCTGCCGCGTGATCCGTCGCCAAACGACCGGCGTACAACTCAGACATCTGGAATGTACACATAAAGAAGAAGAACGTGGGCATGAACGCCACCAGGTGTTCGACGAACACACCGCCCTTCTGATCTTCGACCACGTTCCGGCGGGCCTGCTTGCTTCGGAGGACGCTCATGTTCCACCGAAGCGCGCGAGGGCGACGTACAAGACGCCCAAGAAAATCGATGGTCCGAGGCGGAACCACGCGAGGTCTTGGGTCGCGGGCCGAAGGCCGTTGGTCCGCAGAACCGCGGCGAACATCAGTCGCGAGCCTTCAAAAAGGTTGCGCAGGAGCTTACCCTCCCACGCGAGCTTTGCCGGCGCCAACATCGCGGCAATGACAAATGCCGCCAGCTCGGCTTCGAGACCGAGCTTGGCGTGAAACGCAGCCCCCAGCGCCATGAACAACTTGACGTCGCCCGCGCCGAGCGCACGAAATCGATACAAGACGAAAGGCACAACGGCGCACAGCAGGCCGCCAGCCAAGGCCAGTAACAACACCTTGGCAGCCGCCAACAGACCCGCGGCGGCGAACGCGGGAACGACGCTGCCGGATACGCCAACAACCAGCAAACCAAGTGTGAGCCAGTTGGGAATGTGTCCAGTCCTCTGGTCGAGGACGGCGGCGAGCAGCAGCATCAGCAGCAGCATCGGCAGCATCGGTGCGGGCAGCGAGGCACCCATGATCATTGGGCTAGGCGACCCTCAGGCCGCCGGCACCGCGAGTGACAGGATTGCGACCGCCCACACGGTCAGCAGCGCCGCAGCAAGGGCGAGAGGGACGACGGCTCCGCCGCGCGCTTCCGCTCGGATCTGCCGAGGGGCATGCGACGGTCGACCGGATGTCCTGATGGCGCTGCGATGGTCCTGCACGAGATACCTCTCCCCTTGTTGGGTTCAACGAATTCGTTGGTTGCCTCTTTCGAGGCGCACGCTCACTTGAACTGACCGAGCTTCTCCACCTGGTTGCCCTGCGCCTGCGTGGTGGTGTCCACGCTCTTCGAGAACTTCTGGAACGCGCCAACACCGGCCAGCGCAACGATGGCAACGAGCACCATGTACTCGACCATGTTGGCGCCGCGCTGCTTGCGAAGGTTGCGGAGGGCGGCGACGGACTTCTTGGCGGGGGCGACTTGCTTGTTCATGGTTCTTCCTCTTCTTCTGTCGTTGGTTGCAGCGGTTTCAGACAAAACGGTTCGTTCGCCCGGCTTGGCCGGGCACGTACATTTGGGGGAGGCGCAATCGGCTTCGGGTCTACTGCGACGGAATCAGCACCAGATCTCTTGTGCTCTCGTAGTCCGTCAGCAGCGTCTTGCCGCGGGCCACGAGAGCCGCTGCGACAACCAGCCCGAACACGCCTACCAAGACCATGTATTCGGTCATGGTGGCGCCGCGCTGCCGTCGTGCTCTCTTGCGTCTCACGGAAAAGAGACACTGCACGGAGCTTGCCAACGAATCTCGTGCACAAGGGGG
>JBIKNA010000710.1:0-2606 GCA_044358965.1 Polyangiaceae bacterium | reverse complement strand
AAGCTCAGCGATTTAGCTTCCTTTGTTATCGGAGGACGCTGTCCTCCGCCCCAGAGGCATTGCCGCTGGGGCCCCACCTCCTGCATTTGGGTCCCAAGCCCAAATGGCGCCCGGCGTCTGTAGTCGACCTTCGATCAAGCTGAGCGATTTAGCTTCCTTTGTTATCGGAGGACGCTGTCCTCCGCCCCAGAGGCAAAGCCGCTGGGGCCCCACCTCCTGCATTTGGGTCCCAAGCCCAAATGGCGCCCGGCGTCTGTAGTCGAATCGCGCTCGGTCACTTAAAGCCATTGTTCATCGGAAGGACTCGGGTCCTCGCCCCATCGGCTCCCAAGCCCAAGAGCCCTTGCCTCCGTGTTCGACAATCGCGCTCAGCGAATGAGAGTCCGCATGCGGCGATGGGAATAACCCGACGGGGCGCGCGGTTTTTTGCCCGTGCGACGCAACTACCTTGGAGTCCTGGTCTCGATTTCGGCGCTCACGTTCTTTGCCGGCTGCGGCAGCGGCGGCAAGACCTCGACCGCGCAGGCCGCTCCCGCGCAAGCGCCAGCGCCCTTTGCGCAACCGCCCATTCTCGCGGGCACACCAGACATCGCAACGCTGGTGGCCAAGGTGCGGCCCGGTGTCGTCACCATCACGGCCATCCAAGATGGCGCATCGCACCGGCGGCCGAGACTCCCCTTCGGTCATCCGTTTGGTTCCGACGACGACGACGACGAGGCGCCGCGTCGCGGTTTGGGCTCCGGGTTCATCATCGACAACCAAGGGCACGTGGTCACCAATGCGCATGTGGTGGCGGACGCCGACCGGGTGCGGGTCAAGCTGCCCGACGATCGCGAGTTCGAGGCCAAGGTGAAGGGACGCGATCGCCGCTTGGACGTGGCGGTGCTCGAACTGCAAGGCGCCAAAGACCTGCCCGCCACGGCGCTTGGGTCCAGCAGCGAGCTGCGCGTGGGCGAGTACGTGGTGGCCATTGGCAATCCTTTTGGTTTGGGTTCCACGGTCACCATGGGCATCGTTAGCGCCAAGGGCCGGGCCATCGGCGCGGGCCCCTACGACGACTTCATCCAGACCGATGCGTCCATCAACCCCGGCAACAGCGGTGGTCCGCTGTTCAATCTGCGTGGGCAAGTCGTCGGCATCAATACGGCCATCAACCCCCGTGGGCAGGGCATTGGCTTTGCCATCCCCGTCGACGTGCTTCGCGATGTGCTCCCGCAATTGCTGTCGACGGGCGCAGTGAGCCGCGGTCGCCTGGGTCTCACCTTCCAGCCGGTCGATGCGCCACTGGCCCGGGCGCTTGGCCTCGATCGCCCCAAAGGCGCCATCGTCGGCGACGTGCAACCCGGCGGTGCAGCCGACAAAGCGGGCATCAAGTCCGGCGATTTGGTGCTCGCGGTGGCCAACCAAGAAGTGGCACATGCCCAAGACCTACCGCGTCTCGTCGCGCGAAATGCACCGGGCACCAAGGTCACCCTCAAGCTTCTGCGCGACCGTGTGCAACGCGACGTCTCGGTCACCCTGGACGAGCTCAAGGAGGAGACGCAAGACGGCCAGCGAAGACCTTCGCAATCATCGCCCGCGGTACCGCAGAAGTTTGGCATCGAACTGAGCGATGCCGAGGGCGGTGCGCTCATCGAGCGTGTGGTGCCCGGCAGCAAAGCCGAGGACTCGCTCAAACGCGGTGACGTGGTCATCGAGGTGCAGCGGCAACCTGTCCGTAACGCCGCCGAGGCGGCCAAGCTCCTCGACGCGGCAACCTCGCCAGTGATGTTGAGGGTCCGTCGGGGGGACACCACGCGCTACGTCGCGCTCGAACGCTGACCGGACGTTGATCGGAAGCAGCGATGGTGGATCTTCGCTGACCCAGCTCTATGGTGCTGTCGCCGTTTCGGAACACTCTCAGCGCATGTTTCCGCTGAGATGGGGAGTCCGACATGTAGGTGTCAATCCTGCAACGGAACGGTGACATGCGTCGTTGGCTCGGAGTTCTATCGCTTGGGTTCGTGCTCTGCGCGGCATGCGCTGGCGCGAGCAGCGAGCCCGAAGCCGACGAGTCGAACCTTAACGGCACCGCGGTTCGACGTGACTGGTCTGCGCACCCGGCCATCGTCGAGGTGGATGATGCCGACCATGTCTATGCGTTGAGCGATCCACACGGCGGGTATGTGGCTCTCGGCGAGCTGTTGCAGAACAATGGTCTCATCGGTGATTTCGTCCCGGACACCGCCAAGTACGACCGCGTCAAGTGGACTGGGGGCACGAGCATCCTTGTCATTACGGGAGACCTCATCGACAAGGGCCCCGATTCTCTTGGTGTCATCGACCTGGTGCGCGCGCTCGAATCCAAAGCCAAAGCGGGTGGCGGGCGGGTCATCGTCACCATGGGGAACCACGAGGCGGAATTTCTGGCGGACCCCATGAACGACAAGGCGATGTCCACTGGCGAGGACGAGACGGGCATCAACGTCGGCCTGCGCGCCCAGGGCATCGACCCCAAGGACATGGCCAAGGGCCTCGATACCAAGGGTCGCGGCGCGTGGCTCCGGGACCTGCCCTTTGCCGTTCGCATCAAGAAATGGTTCTTCGCCCACGGAGGCAACACCGAC
>JBIKNA010000044.1:0-29084 GCA_044358965.1 Polyangiaceae bacterium | reverse complement strand
CCTCTCCCGCTCCGGTCCCTGCTCCCGCAGCCTCCCCCATCCCCGTCCTCAAACCCCCGCCCACAAAATCCCCCGCCCCAACCCCCTCCCCCAAATCCGCCACAGCCCTCGGCCAAGATCCGGTCATCGATCGCCTGCTCAGCACCAGCAGCCCCGCCCTCAAGACCGTCGTCACCAACCCCGAGAAGCACCGATTCCAACTCCGCTTCGCCCGCGTGGTCGACAGCGCAACGCCCGCCCTCGACGTTCACTCGTTCCGCGAAGACGCCGAGTACTTCTTCCCCGCGAGCGCCATGAAGATGCCCATCGCGCTCGCGGCCTACGATCGCCTCGCCGCGCTGCGCAACAAGGGCAAGCCCGCGCTCACCAAAGACGCAACGCTGCGCATGTATCCTCTTTCGGGGACCGCCGAGCCCTTCGTGAGCACCCTGGCCCGCGAGACCTGGCGCGCACTCATCGTGTCCGACAACGTTTCGTCGAATCGGCTGCTCGCTGTGGTCGGCCATCGCGAAGCCCACGAGACGCTGTGGTCCCTCGGCCTCACCTCCACGCGCATTCGCACGGGTTTCTCCGGCGGCGGAGATCTCGACCCGGCCGAGCTCTCGCCACGCATCACGTTCTCTGGCAACCAAGGCGACGCCGAGCTGCCCCCACGCAAAAGTGACCTGGTGCTCCCGCCCAACGACGCCAAGAACATGGACATCGGCAAGGCGCACATCGACGACGGACGACGCGTGGAGCGCCCGCTCTCGTTCGCCAGCAAGAACGCCATCAAGCTGCGCGATCTGCAAGACGCTCTGCTGCGCATCGTGCGCCCCGATCTCTTGGGCCCCAAAGCCCCCAAAGACACGGCGCCCGAGGCAGACATGGCCTACCTGCGCGAAGCCCTGGGCACGCTCCCCAGCGGATCGGGTCTCGCAGGATTTGCCCGCAACGTGGTGGCCGACTACCAGTACGTGCCCTTCTTGCGTGGTATCGAGCGCGTGCGTGCGCGCGGACGGTTTCAGATCTTCACGAAGGTCGGCCAGGCGTTTGGGTTCTTGGTGGCCAACGCCTACGTGGTCGACGTCGAGACCAAACGCTCGTTCTTCTTGATCGCCTCGGTGTACGCGAACCCCGACGAAACGCTCAACGACGACGCCTATGCGTACGAGTCGATCTCGGCGCCAGCCTTGGCCGACTTGGCCGAGGCCGCCTGCCGAGAGGCCTTCGCCGAGCCCGCGCCCAAGAAGTAGCCCGGGCGCTTTACTTGCGGTTGCGACGGCGCGCCAACGCCATACCCAACACGCCAAGGCCGATGCTGAGCGCCGATGACAAAGGCGCCGAGTGCCCGGCCGCGTTGCAGCCGGACACCGTGGCACTGGTGACCTCGAAGTCGAAGCCCACGGGGATGGCGAGCGCGAAGCCGCTGGACAGAACCACCGAAGAGACGATGCCGAACGCGACGATGTGTTGTGCCTTCATGGCAAGACGGTAGAGCAGGAAGTGGGCCATGGGCCACCACACGCGAACCACTTAGAATCACAAGAGACACACACCGGCGCCTAGGGTCTGAGATCCCCAACGTGGCGTCGCCGGCGCGAGACGCCCTAGGCGTCTTTGTTCTTCTTCTTCTTTTTCTTGGCGGGCTTGGCAGGCTTCTTGGCCTTGGCGGCCTTGGGCGCCTTGCTCGAAGCGCCACCATCCTGCGCGGCTGACCAGGCCTCGTACTGCTGGGCCAGCCAGGTCAGCTTCTCTTTCTCGTCGCGGAAGCCCCAGGCCTTGGGCGGCAGCGAAAGGATATTCTCGAAGATCTCTTGAAGGCTGCTCTGCTCTTTGGCTTTCGAGGCCTTTCCGCTTTTTTTCATGGTTCTCCTGTGGGGGTGCCAGCCGGTTTGCCTGACCGCAAAATGACGTGAGCAAGACGCCCTGGCCTGGCATCATGAGTGCTCCATGCGAGCTGGCAAGCGTATCAAGAAATTGGTCGGCCACCTGTGGCTCAAAGCGTTTGGCTGGGAAGTCGAAGGCGGTGTCCCCGATACCCGCAAGGGCATCGTGGTGGCGGCACCGCACACGTCCAACTGGGACTTCCCCTTCACCATGGCCATCGCGTGGTCCCTCGGCCTCGACATTGCGTGGCTCGGCAAACACACGCTGTTCAAGCCGCCTTTCGGCACCATCATGCGCTCGTGGGGGGGCATCCCCGTCGACCGGCGCGCTGCGCACAACTTGGTCACCCAAGTGGCGAACAAGATCAAAGACTCTGACGACCTGCTGGTGATCGTGTCGCCCGAAGGCACCCGCGGCAGCACCGGTCGCTGGAAGACGGGTTTTTACCACATCGCCGTCGAGGCCGAGGTTCCCATCATTCTTGGGTTCTTGGACTTCAAGCGCAAGGTGGGCGGGCTGGGAACGCTGTTCTACCCCACGGGCGATCTGCTCGCCGACGCCGAGCCCATTCGTGCATTCTACAGCAACATCACGGGCAAGCGCCCCGAGAAGTACACCGAAGTGCGCTTCGCCGAAGAAGACGAAGCCCACAAGAAGAAGCTCGCGCGGCAACATGCGCCCGAGTCGCCGAACGACGCGCAGGTCCTGTCGCTCGGCACCTGATCCAGCCAGGCGCCGAGCTCGTTCGGGCCTTGGGCTACTTCAGCTTGATGGCCTTGAGTGCGTCCATCTCGCCGGCGGCGTCGCCGAGCGTGGTGGTGTTCTCTTGGCCCAGTTGCCCTTGGCCGTTCACGCCCCAGCACTTGTAGCTGCGTGCGTTGGCCTGATCGGTGAGCGCAGCGCAGGTGAAGTCGCCGCGCGTGCTGGCCAGCTGCTCGGGCTTGAGCGTGCCGATCTTGGCGGCCTTGAGCCCCGCCCCCATGGTGGCCGGGGTGAGCCCCGCGTTGGCGTTGTCGTCGACGCCGAGCTGTCCGCTGTTGCCACGCCCCCAGCACTTGAGGCTGCCGTCGGAGATGGCCGCGCACGTGTGCTCGTTGCCACCGCCCAGCGCCACGGCCTTCTGCGCACCCGCCAAGCCAAGGTTCACGGCCACAAGCTGCTCGGCGGTGTCGGAGATCGCCGCCTCGTTGTTGCCGAGGCCGGCCTGGCCAATGTTGTTGCGGCCCCAGCACTTGACCGACGAGTCGGCCAAGAGCGCGCAGGCGAATTCACCCCCGGCGCGAACCTGCACGGCTTTGGCGCCCAAGCCCACGGCAGCGAGTGCATCGCCCATGTCCGCCGCGCGCCCGTGATCCGCCGTGGTGCCAAGACCAAGCTGACCAAACTGGTTCTGGCCCCAGCACTTGACGCTGTCGTCGTCGAGCAGGGCGCAGGTGAACTCGTCGCCGGCCACCAAGTCTTTGGCCTTGCGGTTGGTGCCCAAGGAAACCACCTTGAGGCCATCGCCCATGTCGGCGGCGACTTTGCCGACAGGATCTTTGGTGTCGCCTCGCCCCAGTTGGCCGGCGTTGTTCAGGCCCCAACACACGACGTTGTCGTCGTCGCGAATGACGCAGGTGTGGTTGCCGCCCGCGACCACCAGACGGGCCTTCTTGCCAACGCCCACGTTGACGGCGGCGAGCTTGTCGGGCGTGCTGTTGGCATCGTTGCCTTGGTTGCCTGCCATGAGCCCAAGGCCGAGCTGCCCATCGAGGTTGTTGCCCCAGCACTTGAGTGCGCCGTCGTCGAGCAGCGCACACGTATGGCTGAGCCCCGTGGCCACGCTGGTGGCCTTGCGTCCGGCGCCGAGGTTGACGGCCTTGAGTGCCGCGCCCATGGACGCAGCCGTGGAGCCCACGGTGGTGGTGCTGCCGATGCCGAGTTGGCCATTGGCATTGCGACCAAAACACCGCAGCGTGCCGTCTTCGGGGGCGATGATGCAGGTAAACGCATTGCCGCCGCTCATGAGCGTGCCTGTGGCCATGGGAGTGGTCCCACCGTCGGTGCCGCCATCGCCGCCCGAGGAGCTGCTGCTGGAACTGGAACTCGAACTGGAACTCGTCGAGCCACCGCCCGAACTGCTGCTGCTCCCGCCCGAGCTGCTGCTGCTGCTGCTGCTCTCGCCACCCGACGAGCTACTGGACTCTCCACTGGACGACGAACTGCTGCTGTCGCCACCGCAGTGCACGAGGCAGAGAACAGCAAGGGACGACCCCAGAACCGACACCAGACCAAGCGTTCGCATGGCCGTAGCGTAGCGGAAATCACGGACGCTCGCGCCAGCGGCAAAAACGCATGCGCCCAAGGTGCTACCCGTGGCTACAGCTTGGAATCGAGCGACGGGATGGGCACCTCGCCCTGACCGATACGCGACTGGTTACCCTCGAGGCGGGTGTCGCTGGACACCGACAGGGTCAGGGGCGCGGGCGCGGCATCCGTTTCTTTGAGCAATACACCTTTTTGAGCGTGAAGGCCGACGCGGTTGGAGCGAATGCGACTCTGTCGCACCTCGAAGGTGCTGGCCGAGGCCGCAACCCCGATGTCCGGCCCGCCCTCCACGACGCTCTTGAGCAGACGGCCGAGCCCCCCCTCGGCGGCAACGGCGCCGTAGCCGTACAGGCCGCTCGCGGAGAATGACGGGGCCCGAAGCAGAGCGAGTTCGAGCGATATCTCACTTTGGTCGCTCGCAACAAAGACACCCAGCTCGTGCGGCCGGACCAGGCTGACCCGAACCCCCTTGAACACACCGGCGCGAATGGCCGCGATGCCTTGCCCGCCATCGGTATCGCCTTTGGGGTTGCGCCCCGGTCCGCCCGCAGGGTCTTGCACCAGCAGCAAGTCCGCATCGATGCGTGCGCCGCGATCGGCGAACACGCCGCCGTAGTCTGTGCGCACCATGGCAACGCTCTTGACCGACGCGTTGCCACCCCGAATGGCGATAAGGCCCATGCCGCCAACACCTTTGGGCACGGTCAGATCACGGATCACCGTGTCCGAGAGATCGAGCTTGGCGCTCTCGCCGTCGACGATGACCGCGTCAGCGGAGCTCTTTGCGATGGTGCACCCCGCCACGCTGAGCTCGGCGTCTTTGGTCACGGCCAGCACATCGCCGGAGCCGAAGCGCTCGTCTTCGCGGTGTTCGCCCAAGAAGCTACGGCGCAATGCCACCGATGGCGCGCCGCCCTTTTCGATGGACACGGTGAACCCTTGCCCGCGCGCGCGCAAGAACGCCGAGCGGTCTACGGACACTTGTGCGGCATCGAACACGGCAACCCAGGAGCCGCCAACTTTGTCTTTGCGCACCCGCATGTCGCGGACCACGGAGCCCACGACTGTGAGCGCGGTACCCGCGCCCGAAGCGCCGATGGCCAGATCGGTGTTGTCGACGAAGAGCGAGTCTTCGACGGTGACGTTGGCGCCCGAAAGGGCAGCGAGACCGATGGTTTTGATGCCGCCCCCCGGAGGCTCTTGCGTGCCTTCGATGCGCACGCGTCGCAGCACAACCTGGTTCTGCCCTTCGGCCCAGAAACTCGACGCGATGTTGTCGCGCAACACCATGTCTTCCGCCGTTACGTCTGCGTTGCGGCCGGCCGTGAGTGGCACATCGAAGCCTGTGAACGTGATGCCACGCAGGGTGACTCGTTTGTTGAGCCGAAAGCCCAAGGCACCAAGTTTGCTGGGCTGCAGCACCACGTCTTTGGCGCAGCGACCGACCAGCGAAACATCTGCGAGCGCGAGGTCCGCGGCGACGACATGGGTGCCCGATTCGATGGCGATGGTGCCACCGGCACGCGTGGCCGCCAGGGCCTCGGACAACGTGCGCTTGTGCGTTGCGTCGGGTGTTGCCCGGGGGTCGACGACGATGGCCGCCGCTGGGGGAAACGCTGCATCGCAGTCTCCGATGGGCTCACAGGCACTGCGGCCCAGCGCATCGCGGGTGGCCCCTTGGCAGGGCTGCACGGGCAAGACGGGAGAAAAACCCCAGCCCTGCGCGGCAAAGCCTTCGGGGACCTCTTTGGTGCCAAGCGCCGTGCATGCAGCAGCGCCCACGATGGGCGCGGTGCCTTCGGGGCACTCTTGCGGCGGCAAGATCACCGCGCAGACACCGTCTTCGGCGGGCGCAAAGCCCTCGGGGCAGCTTCCTGCAGTGCCGCCGTCGCCGGCGCTCGCGGGCGTTGGCGCCGCGTTGTCGGACGAACATGCCGCGAGCAGCAGCGAGCCGGCCACGATGGAACGACGAAGCCCACGCTCCCAAAGGGAACGCGGGCTCGCCCAGGCATGGCGCGCGAAACGTACTGTCACGCGCAACCGCCAGTCATGATCACTCGGGGAGCTGGGTGCTCAGGTTCGAGGACAGGATGGCCGTGAGACGCGCAACGGCGCGGTCGGCGTTGGACTTGGTGCTGTACAGCTCGCCGCGGCCGATGGTCTGGCTGTTGCCGGCGACGAGACGGATGCCGAACTCGCCCGAAGCCGCCTCGAACACCTCGAAGTTGCCCGCGCGACCGTTGACCTTGACGGATTCGATGCCCGCGAGTGCGCCGGCCTTGGACGTGTAGCCCTCGGAGCCGAGCATGATCTCGCCGTTGCCGGCGCGAACGCGGAAGTAGGTCTGGCTGTCTTCGCCGACGAACACCTCGAAACGCTCGCGGGCCGGGGCCACCTGCACGGTGGGAGCGATGCCCGTCTTGAGGATGAGCGCGCGCACGGTGCGCGAGGCGCGGGTGGCGTTGGACTTGGTGCTGTACAGCTCGCTGGTGCCGACGATCTCGCCGTTGGCCGCCTTGAGGTTGAAGTAGTACTCGCCGTTCTTGGCGGCCAGGACCACGAAGTTCTTGGAGGAGACTCCCGCGTTGACCACAGCCTGCACGCCCTTCTCGGCGGCAGACTTGGACGTGTAGCCCTCGGACCGGAGCACGTTCTCGCCGTTGCCCGCGATCAAATCGAAGTAGTGCTGACCATCGACGCCCTTGAAGGTTTCGAAACGGGCGGAGGACGAGGAGATCTCGCTTGCGGTGGACTCGACTTCGTCAGCATCGGCCTCGGGCGCAGCGCACGCGACGGCGGAGAGGGACAAAGCGGCAAACACGGCGAGCATCTTGATGTTGAAGTTCATGACAGTCTTCTTTCGGTAGTTTTCTGAGGATCCTTTCGGGTGAGAGCACCGCCTATTGAGCATCGGCGATGGGGCTGGCCAAGACGTCCGTAAAACATTGGAGTCTCGAACACTTGGAAGTGTCGAGGCACCCACGGCTTGGTTACCTTTCGCGCGGCCTGGGTAGGACCGCGACGCAGGGAGGGGGATATCATGCATCAATGTAGGTGCAAGGAGTTTTTTGTGAATCCTCCTTGGCGGCCGTCGATTCCCTTCCCGCCTGCTCGTACGCTTTTCAGAGCATGCATCTTCCTCGGGAACTGCGCCTTCGAACGATCACGGGGACGCTTGCGTGCCTTGTGACCCTCGCACTCATGCACGCCGGGTGCGCCCAGGGATCTTCCGACGATGAGTCGGTGCAGCCCGGTATCCCGCGCAGCGAGGCGGGACCCAGGCCCGACGACGAGGGTGGTGATCCCGATGGCCCCACGAACCCAGAGGACTCGGGCAGCACCACAAAGAAAGACAGCGGTGGCACCGCCGACGAAGACAGCGGCAGCCCCGAAGATTCGGGCACCCCGGACGCTGGACCCGACGCGTGCTCGACAGCACTGGCAGCGCTCGGGTGGAACTTCGACGGCAACGACGGAGGCTTCACGCACGGCGTACTCGACAACGCGGCAGCGCAAGCCAGCTGGCCCTTCGACCCGTGGGGCTGGGGCACTGCGGCCAATGGCCTGCCTTGCAAAGGCGGCAAGTGCTGGGCAAGCGAACTCACGCAGAACTACGCCCAGTGTGGCCGCGGCTACCTGATGTCGCCCGCCGTAGACCTGAGCAAGTGCGCGAGCGCCAGCAGCCTTAAGCTATCGTTTCAGCACGCGTACGCCTTCTGGGCAGGGCTCTACGGCGGCATCCAATACAAAGACGGCGGCATCGTGGAGTTCTCCGCCGATGGCGGCGCCACCTGGCAGCTCGCGCAGAACCCGAGCCCTGGCTACCCCGGCAAGACCAACATCAACCCGCAGCAGACGAGCTCGTACAAGTGCGTGCTCGAGACCAACTTCTACGTGAACAACAAAGACGGCTACGTGGGTCTGCGCACCAACTACGAGAAGGTGGAGATCCCCATCCCGGCCAACATGCGCACTGCCAAGTTCCGGGTGCGCTTTAGCCAGTCGTCGGGCGTGAGCTCGCAGACCAGCAACGCCAACACCTCGCGCAGCGGCACCGCCGCGGGCTGGCGCATCGACGACATTGCCTTTGCGCGCTGAGGCATCCGCCTGCTCGTGAGCCACAACGACGACAACATGTACCCGAGCGGTGACGAGGGTCTCGCGCTGCTCGTCATGGACAACGGCCAGGTGCGCACGGTACCGACGGTACCTGGCGGTGCCCTCGTGTTCGGTAGGTCCCACGGCTGTGATTACCCCCTGTCGGACCTGCAAGTGTCCCGGCGACACGCCCGCTTCGAGTTCGGCGCCCGGGTCACCATCACCGACTTGGGCAGCTCCAACGGGACCCGCATTCTTGGCCGCAAGCTCGACGCCAACACGGC
This sequence comes from Polyangiaceae bacterium, assembly GCA_044358965.1. Lineage (GTDB taxonomy): Bacteria > Myxococcota_A > Polyangia > Polyangiales > Polyangiaceae > SXNL01. The sequence goes on along the minus strand of JBIKNA010000044.1, from coordinate 20,526 downwards.
CACGCCGCTGGCCCTGGGCGACTCTGTGCAACTAGGCGGCACCATGGTGGTGCTCGCGCACCGTCGGGCCGTCGAGCAAGGCATGCGGGTGTACGGGCATGCGCACCTCTTGCGGGCGCTCAACGTGGCGTGTGCCACCGCCCCGGGCAGCGCTCCACCGTTTTGTCTTGTGCGCCTGCGTTTCGCCGAAGTGCACACCGGTATCGTCGAAGAGCACATCGAGCCGCTCATCGGCGTCGACGACATCACCGCATCGTATGCCCCGGGCGAATACGAACTCTTGTTGCACGGTGTCGACGAGGTCGCCGCGCGGGCGCGCATCGCCGACGTGCAGCGCAAGCTCAAGTCCAAGAGCATCGCCCTTTCGCTGGGTGTTGCGGCGTTCCCCAAAGACGGGTCATCGGCCGAGCGACTCATCGCGCGGGCGCGCCCGGGGCCCGCGCCGGAGCCGCGCCAAAGTGTGGCCACGGCCATGACCATGGGCGGATTCTTCCGTCGCAAGGCCGACCGACTCGAGGCCCTGGCCGCTTCGGCGAGCGCCATCATGCTGGTAGGGGAAGCGGGCGTCGGCAAAGGGTTCGCCGCGCGCATCATTCATCAGCACGGAGCCGGCGCTGCGCCGTCGTTTGTTGCCGTAGAGGCCAGCACCCTTGGCGACGAGACAACCGCGGCGACGCTGTTCCCGAGCGATGCAAGAGCCCCCGGAGGCGCCGGTGCTTGCACGCTGTATGTGCGGGCACCGCGGCAATGGTCGCCGGCGCAAGCGCTGCACATCGCCGGCATCGCCCAAGACAAGTCCTTCCCTGTCCGCGTCATCATCGGCGTAACCGCCGACGATGTACCCTCGGGCCTTGGCACATTGCCGCAGACGCTCGCAGCAATGATCGCCGGACAAGGCCTGCTCGTACCCCCGTTGCGGGCCCGCCCCGAAGAGATTGTCCCGCTGGCCAGGCTCATGATCGAAACGTTGGCGTACAACGCGGGTCGCCCCATGCCCGAGTTGGCGACGGCCGCGAGCGAGGCGCTCGAAACCTATGACTTCCCGGGCAATGTGCGGGAGCTCGAGAACGTCTTGGAGCGCGCGGTGCTCTTGTGCGAGGGCGGCATCATCACGCAAGACGACCTGCCAGGCGTGGTCGACCCGGTCAGCGTGCTGCGCGCGCCCGCGGAAGCAGCAAACGCCATCCCCCCCGAGGAGCCCACCATGCCGTCGCTCGAAGACATCGATGGCTCTCCCCGCCCACCGCCCAAGGCCGGCGGGACCATGCCGCCACCAGCCATCGGAAAGTTTCGCGAAGGCCTTCCGCCAGACGAAGAGCGCGCCATCGTGATGCGTGTGCTCGCCCAGTGCGAGGGCAACCAGACACACGCGGCCAAGTTGCTCGGCATCTCGCGGCGGGCGCTGATCGCACGGCTCGATGCGCTGCGTGTGCCGCGCAAGAAGGGGACATAGATGTTCGTCGTGGTGCTCGCCGAGGCCGGCCCTGGTATCCAAGACGATCTGCCTGCGGTGTCCCAGGTGCTTGGGCTCACGATCTACGAGACCCGGGTGCTCTTGGCCGCGGGCACCCCCCAGGTGCTGCTCACCACCCGAGAGGTCGAGCGCGCCGAAGGTATTGCCGGCGCCCTGCGCCAACGGGGCTACGGCGCCGTCGTGGTGTCCGCAAAAGACGTGGTGCCCTCGCCGCGCATGCTGCAGCTTCGGGCGTTTTCCCTAGAGCGCGACGCGCTCCGCGCAGATTCCGCGCAGCCCCACCTGCTGCCCTATGCCGACGTACACAGCTTGGTTCGGGCGATGCACCGGAGCGCCACGGAGACCATCGGTGAAGAGAAGGTTCGAAAGTTCAGCGTGGTGAAGATGGCCACCGTGGGCATCCCCACGCGCACCGTCACGAAGGCCACCAAGAACATCGGCGAGGAGCGCTCGCAGGTGCTCTACCTGTTTCCCTTCGACGGCCCGCCGTGGATCCTCGAAGAACAAGCGGCAAAGTACACACACATGGGCGAGGCCATGGCCCCCACCAAGTTCGCAAACTTTCAGCGCGCCGTAGAGCTCTTGCGGGCGCGCATGCCCCACGCAACGTTCGACACCAGGCTCACCACGCCTCGGCACTTCTCGGACAAGGTCATGGCGCACCTGGCCGACGGCTCCAACAAGGTGAGCTCGTCGTTTAGCGTGGACCTATTGGCGCATGGCATCGCATCGCACGTGCGCTCCAAAGCTGCGGCCACGCCGTACCGATAACACGCAAAAACGCGAGGCAGCGCTCGGCGCGGCCCCGCGTTGGAGACGGAAAGACTCGACGAAACGCGTCGTTGGTTCCCCGACCTAGTTCCCGGACCTAGTTCCCGGAGCGGTGCGGCAGGTTCACGAGCACGCCTCGCTTGCCGCGGGTGAACTCGGTGGGATGCATGGCGCCGTGAACGTTACCCTCGGGCGCCGCGGTGCGTGCCGCAGGAGCCGCGACGGGCGAGGAGTCACCGAAGGACATCTGAACGGCCTCGGGGGAAACCCAGTCCGAGGTGTCGCGGACGGGCGCCGGAGCCGGGGCCTGCGTCTGCGTGGAAGCGCAGCCAAAAGAACCAAGCGCGAGAACGGCAACTGCAGCGACAGCGGAAAGTTTCATCAGAACACCCCTAGTGGGAGGCGTTATGACACATCCACACACCCATGCAAGGCAATGTAGGTGCATGGGCGCACAATTTCGAGACAACGCGAAAAGCCCAGCAATTCTGCCGGGCTTTCGGGGTTACAGGCGTGGTTTTTTGGTCGGGCTTACTTGACGGGGCCGCCGAGCGAGCGGCAGTCCGGGGCGCAGCCGTCGTTGTCGAGGAAGTTGCCGTCGTCGCATTGCTCGCCGGCATCGGCTTGCACGATGCCGTCGCCGCAGCGGGGCCCGAACACGCAGCCCGGCGCGCATTGGTTGTACCCGCCGGTGTTCTTGCCGTCGTCGCAAACCTCGGTGGACGTCTTGATGCCGTCGCCGCAGACGCTGACGCACTCGGTCTTCTCGCGGACGAAGCCACGCAACGTCAGCTTGTAGTTCGAGGCGTCGGTGTGACGCTCGGCCTGGAACATGGCGATTTCGTACATGCCGCCCTTGGTGAGCCCAAGCTGCGCCGCTTTGGCGGCATCGAGCTTCACGCCGTCGGCGATGCGCGCGTGGAGTCCACCAATGTCGACGGCGAGCTTGCCGTTGATGAACACCCAAACGTCGTCGTCACCTCGAAAATCAAGCTGCTCGTCGCCTTGGTAGGTGAACGGGTAGCGCAGCTCGCTGGTGAAGTGGAAGTTGTGCCCGCTGACGCCGGCAACGGTCTCGTTGCCGAAGCCCTTGCCGTCCATGGGGAAGAACCTGCCGTAGGTGCAGTCGCCGGTGTTCGGTGGGCAGCTATCGTAGACGTAGGCGCCAGAGGCCAACGTCATCGTGAGCGTTCCGGCCTCGGCCTTGTTGACGTTGGGGACGTCGGTGAACCACTGGGCAAAGTTCGCCGCATTGGTCAGACGCGCGTAGGGCGCAGGGTTGGGCGTGGCGCCAGCGCAGGGTTGCGGCGTAGGGGGCCCATCGGGCCCACCGTTGAGATAGTTGATCGCGTTGCACCACAAGGTGCCGGAAGCGTCGTTGAACTCGGGCTTGCCGTTGGCTCCGAGCACAGACTTCACGAGCCCTTTGGAAACGCGGATGCCCTTGAAGGAGGCCTCTTCGAAGTCCGGGTGCCCGTTGCCCAATGGGCTGTTTTTGTACTTGAAGTCTCGGTACAGGATCGGCACCGAGATGGTGGCGGGCAGCCCACTGGATTTGACGGAGCACTGGTACCCTGGCTCGAAGGTGCAGGTGGAGCTGCAACCATCGCCGTTGCGCGTGTTGCCGTCGTCGCACTCTTCGTTGGGGAACTTGAGACCATCGCCACACACAGCCGAGCATGCGCCGTTGGCGCACTTGGGCTCGAGGGTGCAAGTGGGCGAGCAGCCGTCGTAGGGGAACTTGTTCCCGTCGTCGCACTGCTCGCTGCCCTCTTTTTTGCCGTCGCCACACACCGTGGCCACGCACTTTTTGCCTGGGGCGTCGCACTTGAAACCGGGCTCCAGACGGCACAGATCGCTGCATCCGTCGCCCTTCTTGCTGTTGCCGTCGTCGCAGTCTTCGACGCCAGCGACGATGCCGTCGCCACACGCAGCCGCGGCGCAAAGAACGCCAGGTTTGGGGCACGCAAAGCCCTTCTCGATGGACTTGCAGTCCGCAGCGCAGCCGTCGCCGGCGTTGGTGTTGCCGTCGTCGCAAACCTCGCCGTCTTCGACGAAGCTGTTGCCGCAGGCCGGAACACGGGGCTTGCCCGAGTCGCCCGACGAGGAGAGCCCGCCCTCATCGTCACCAATTTGCCCCGAGGTGCCCGAAGACGAGCTTGCTTTGCCCCCGTCTTCGACCACCGGGAAGCTGGAAGGGATGTCTCCCTCTTCTCCGCAGCCAACAACGCTCGAGAGATAACCGGTCAGGGCGAGAGCGAGCCCGAAGCCAAAGCGACGCATGGTGCCTTTCCTATCCTGCGAAGGGAGCCGCCTCCGCCAGATTGCTCATTGTTCATAGCGCGCGCAGCGAATGCGCGCACGTACAAATACACACACGTCGGAGCACCTGGTGAGCGCGCCACACACCAAAAACCACTGAAGCTGCGCAGCTGTACAGTGCACGCTTGTGCCGGCAGCCGGGTTGGCGCGCGGGCCCCAGCGTACGCCCCGTCGGGGCACGCAGCGCGGCAGGGGGGATACCGGAGACCACTTAGTGAAGCGCGGCTACCGGTGGGAAAGCTGCCCGGAAAGGTCGCCCGCCCGGGGCCAATTTGTTTACTCTCGTCGTCCTGGTGGAGGCGCGCACCCGAGCATTCATTCGGTTCCTCATCGAGCTTCGGGAGGACAAGAAGACCGGCAAGGTGTTCGTCACCTCGGAAGGCGTGGAGTACGTCCTTCATGTGCGCAACGGCGCGGTGGTCTTTGCCGAAGAGCCCGGTGGAGAGCCCATCGGACGCTTGATGGTTCGCAAGAACCTACTTACCCAAGAGCAGTACGTCGACGTCGTCGAGCAGGTGAGCGAAGCGCTAGGCCTTGGCGAGCGGCTGCGATTCGGCGAGGCCGCTGTGCAGCTGGGCTTTGTCACCCAAGCCCAGGTACGCACCGCGCTCGAAGAGCAGATTCGCTGGCGTGCCGCACGGGTGATCCAACGCAAAGAGCCTATGCATCGCTTCGATGATGCCGCCCCCGACACGGACAAGGCACATACGCTGTCCATGTCCATCGAAGGACTGATCCTCGACGCGATCCGCTGGATGGATGACGATCGCAAAGATGCTCTGGTGCTCTCCGTCGCCAAGAACTTTGCGCTCGAGACCACTTGGCCGGCGCGTGAGATCGACAAGCTCTTTGGGCTCACGCGCGACGAACGCGAGTTCTTGCGCGAGGCGCTGCGTGGCAACTGCACCGTGCTGGACATGTGCTCCAGCGAGGTACCGGACGGTGTCGATCCGTACGCGCTGGTCACGGCTGTCCTGGTGACGGGCGCGGTGCACACGAGAGAGCGCACCAGCACCGCCGACGTTCTCGAGCGCATCTCGTCACCGCAGCTCGACCCGACGCCGCCGCCAGCCCCGATCATCCAAGACAAGCCCACGGACTGGAACGCCGTGGACTCGGAGAAGGCCAAAGGCGCGCTGGCCAAGGTGCAGCTCGTGCGAAAGAGCAGCGCCGAGCTCAAGGCCGTGGACCCGAGCGCCGTGCCTGTCATCAGCGCCGAGAGCAAGAGCTTGCGTGCCGAGAGCGCATTCCAACGCGCGCGCAGCAGTCTCAAGACCGGCGCGCATGGGCTCGCACTCAAGGCCGTCGAAGAGGCACTCTCGCTGCAACCCGACTCCAAAGAGTACGGGCTCTATGCGCAATGGCTGCGAGTTGTCGAAGCGGGCGGCAAACCCACGGCCGAAGAACAAGCCGAGCTCGAGACGCTGGCCGTGGCCGCGGAGGCGCACAACCCGAACCTTGCGTTTGCCGCCTTCGTACGCGGCGAGCTCCTGCGCTACCGCGGCGACACTGCAGCGGCCTACAAGCGGCGAAAACACGCTCTGAAGCTCGACCCCGATGTGTACACCGGTGCATCGTTGACAAGCGCGCCAGCCGCCGCGGTCGAACCTGTGGCTGCCGCGGCACCCGTTGCGGTTGCGCCGCCCGCCGCGGTCGAACCTGTGGCTGCCGCGGCACCCGTTGCGGTTGCGCCGGTGCCCGCCGCCGAAGCCGCGCCAGCAGCCGAAGCTCCCGCCGAAGTTCCGCCCTTGGCGGTCGCCACGGCCACCACGGACGCCGCGCACGCTGCGGAGACCATCGAGCCCCTGGTACCGGAGCCCGCAAAGCCCGCCCGAGAGCCGAGTGCCGCGGAGACGGCCCCCACAGAACCGCCACCGCCACCGATGCCCGAGGCCACGGAAGCCCCCGTGGCTGCAAAGCCCACCGAAGAGCCCGCCGTCGACGAGAGCGCTGATACCAAAGCGCCCGCCGACGAAGTGCCTGGTACGCCCGAGCCCGTCGAACCTTCGCCGAAGCCTGCTGCCGCAGCGGCTGTTCCGGCTGCGCCCAAGAAGACCCAGCCGGCGCGCGCGCCCAGCACCCGAAAGACGGCCAGCGACAATGGCGCCGCCCAGCGCAAGCGCATCGTCGGCATCCTGACCGGCGGCATGGTGTTGTCGGGCGCTGCTTTGGCCCTCGCGTTCTGGGTACGCAGTACCGCACCGTCCACCATCGCAAAGCCCGTTGCGTCGCACCCGGTTTTGTCGACAGCATCAGGCTCCCCCAGCGCAAAGAGCAGCGCGCAGCCCCCGCCGCCAGCGGCCGACGCGGGCACTGCGACGCCGGTTGGAAGCACCGATGCTGGAGGCACCGACGCCTCGAGCCACACGGCCGACGCGAGCACCACGGCCTCTGGAACCACGGGAGCGGTACGGCTGCCGCCTCGATCGGCGGGTCGGCGCATCTATCTCGACGGCAAGTTGTGGGGCGAGGCCAAAGACACCATCGAGTTGTCTTGCGGCAAACACATCATGCGCATCGGTAGCAAGGGCGACGATCGCTCGCTGGTGGTGCCCTGCGACGGAAGCGAGCTGGTGCTCAAGTAGCGCCAGCTTCCTGCGCAACGGCGCCGGTGCTAATGCCTGCGCCATGACGCTGCACGTCGACACGTTCTCTGTTGGCCCTTTGGGCTGCAACTGCTCCATCGTGTGCGATCTCGAGTCCAAACGCGCCATCGTGGTGGACCCAGGCGGGGACTTCCCGCGCATCGAACAGAAGCTCAAGGCGCTGGGCGCCCGCGTCGAGGCCATCGTCCACACGCACACGCACATCGATCACGTGGGCGCCACCGCGCCACTACAAGACAGCACCGGCGCGCGCGCCTGCATCCACGAAGCCGATCGGTTCTTGTACGACATGTTGCCCGTGCAAGCAGCGATGCTCGGCATTGCCATGCCCGAGAAAACCCAAATGGACGGCTCGCTGGTCGATGGCGGCGCGTTGCACGCAGGGGCCTTCGAGCTGGGCGTGCTTCACACCCCAGGCCACACGCCCGGCAGCGTGTGTTTCGTGCTCAAGGGCGACACCGGGTCCTTCGTATTCACCGGCGATACGCTGTTCCAGGGCAGCATCGGGCGCACGGACCTGTGGGGCGGCGACAGCAGCGCCATCATCAAGTCCATCAAGGGCAAGCTGCTCACGCTGGAGTCCGACGCCATTGTCGTGCCGGGTCACGGCGACAACTCGAGCATCGGCGAAGAGCGCACGCAGAACCCGTGGGTTCGCGCCTAGGCGCACGGTCTTACGGGACCGCGCGCCCACGCATAACCATGTAGATTACAGGTGATCCGGGCTCTCGGCGGGGGCCGGCGGCTTGGGCGCCGGGGTCGGTGCCGGTGCCGGGTCCGTGGCAGCGGGTGCCGGCGTGGGCGCTGGAGCGGCCGTCGCCGTGGCGGGAGCCGCCGCACCCGAGGAACTCTCCGGCGTGGTCGTCGCCGGAGGTGCGGCAGGGCGCGGGCGGGGCGCGACCGGCGCCTGGCCTGTGTGCGTAGTGGGAGCCGGCGCGGCGCTTGGTGCAGCGCTGGCGCTCGGGGCGGCCGACGCGGACGTGGCCGCAGAGACACTTGCTGCGGCCGAGGGAGCTGCGCTGACCACTGGGGCCGCGCTGGGCTTGGGCGCAACGACAGACGCCGTCACCGTCGCGCTGGGGAGTGTGACGACTGGCGGCGTCTCTCCGCCAAAGAGGCCCATCTTCCACGCGGCGACAGCGCCACCCACGAGCAGCAAAACCACGGCTGCCGCGGCAATGGCTCCGCCACCGCCGCCCTTTTTCTCGGCCGAAGGTTGCGGCTGCGCTTGGGCCACCACCACGGGCGGAGGCGCTTCTTTCTTGGGGGGAATGGACTCTTTTTTGGGTTCTGGTGCGGGCTCGGCCTTGGCAACGGGCTCCGCCGCGGCTTTCACGGCGTCGCGATCCATGACCTCGGTATCGCCCGACTGCAGTGGCTTCGGGTTCTTCTTCTCGGCCTTCTCTGCATCCTCGGCGGCCATGGCCACGGCGAAGAGCGGATTGTCGATGAGGTCGTCCATGGAGCCGCCAGACTCTTTGAGCGCCTCTTCGAGGAGCTCGGCGGCCTGCTTCATCATGGTCGGTTCTTTGGGGATCTGACCATCGCTGTCCGCGCCGCCAAGCGACGGGAACATGCCGTCGCCTTTGGAGGACGACGAGGGGAACATCGGGTCCGACGCCGGGGCCTTGGGTGCTTCGGCCTTGGGTGCTTCGGCCTTGGGTGCTTCGGCCTTGGGTGCTGCTTTGGGTTGCCCCATGGGCGGCGCCTCGGCAGCCCAGCCGTCGGGCACGGACTTCTGTGGTGCGCGCATTTCGCCCTTGGGCAGATCGACCTTGGGCGTGTCTTGTCCCGCCTCGGGCGGCTTGGAGCCCGTGGCGATACCCATGCCCATCATGGTGGCCTTGCGCGGCTGCGGCAGTGACGGCTTGGGCACGGTGGCCCCAGCCGCGGGCGAAGAGCCTGGAGCCGAGGGCGCTGCGTCGGGGGCCTTGGCAGCAACAGCGGGCTTGGAGTCCGCGGGCTTGGGTGCGGGAGGCGCGGGGATGCCGGCGGGAGCGGTGCCAACAAAGGTCTGGGCGATGTTGGTCTTGGGCTGATTGAGCACCGGGGCCTTGGCAACGGGCGCTGGCGCAGGCGTCGGCGCCGGAGCGGGCTTGGGGGCCGCGGCGGCGGGTGCGGGTGCCGGTGCGGGTGCGGGTGCCGGTGCAGGAGCAGCAGGCGAGGCCTTGGGGGCCGCAGCGGCGGCGGGTGCCGGTGCGGGTGCCGGTGCGGCGGGCTTGGGGGCCGCCGGGGGCGCTACGCCGACGACGGTTCTTGTCAAACCGGCCGGCTTTGCGGCCGGCTTGGGGGCCGCGGCGGCGGGTGCCGGTGCTGGGATAAGCGACGACGGAACGGGGTCGCCAGCGCCCTCTGGAGCCTCGGGCTCGGACAGGTAGGCACTGCCGGCGTCAGACTTGGTGGTCACCAGCCGGTCGATGTTTGTGCGCGAGGCGTCATCGATTTTGATGAACTTTACACCCATACCAGCAGGACGCTCGGGACCGGTGCCCGCGCCATCGCGCTTCCAGACCACGCGCCCCACACCGGAGATCATGGTGGTGTCGCCGGCCAGGCGAATCTCGAACTTGAGCAGCGTGCCCGGGGGGAACGGCGACGGGGTCTTGACGAAAAGACCGCCGCGGCTCACGTCGTGCGAGTGGTTGTCGATGAACTCATCGACCGTCGCGCTCTTGTAGCGAACGTTGAGCGAAACAATCTTGGCGCGTTTGTCTTTGCGCGTGTCCTGGCTCATCCTCGGCTCCTCGGGCGGTTTTGCCCACGCACGACGCGGTGCGTGAGCGAAACTCGACTCGTAGGGAATGGTATCCGAGTCTTCGTAGGAATGGCCAACATGCGGGGTATCCGGGTCGCGATGACTGCGCGCCCCGGCGACGCCCCCCCTTTGCAAAGTCGGGTCTGCCAAACCTGGCCGCCGCGGCAAGCCAGTGTCGCCAAAGCTGCGCATTCCCTAGAAAGCCGAACCGGGCGCACGGGCGGTCGGTTCCGGGTTGGCGGCGATGGCGGGCCGTGCAACCATCGGAGCTGGTGATGCAACGTGTGGGCTTTCGCGCTTCCGGACGACACCAGGTGCGCATCAAAGTCTTCCTGCTCCACCAGTCGCAAGGCTGGGAGCGGCCGGGCTGGGTGATCAACCTTGGCGCCGGTGGGGCGTGCCTCGAGCTGCCGGAGCTGCTGACCCCGGGCGATGCCGTGGCACTGTCGTTTAGCGCACCAACGCTGTGGGACCCCCTCTTGGTGCCCGGGCGGGTGGCCTGGTTCCGCGCGGCGAATGCCCGAGGCGGCGCCCACACTGCGGGCATCGCCTTTACGGTGGAACAGGCGTCACACCACCTTGCGCTGTTCGACCTTATCGAGACCTTGGACTTCGGCGTCTCCTAGCGCACGGGCAAAGCCGCGCGCACCGAGCCAACGCTTCGTTAAGTGGAGGCCGCGATGACGGACTCGAGCCTGGCAGCAAGGTCGAGCACGGCGTCTTCGCTGCCGACGGGCCCCAGGATCTGGAGCCCGCGCGGCAACATGGTTCCCCGAAAGGTGCCAAAAGGCAGCGTGAGCCCCGTCGCATCGACCAGATTGCCCAGCTTGGTAAAGCTCTGCAGGCCGTGACGGAAGGCAGCGCGGCCGTGTTTGGGTGGCAAATAGGTGCACGTGGGCGTCAGGATCAGGTGCCCGCGCGCCCAGACGTCGCGCACGCGCTCGGTGAGCCTGCGGCGTCGGTCGTCCCAGCGCCGGCGGTTGCGAAACACCGTGAGGCGCCCGAGCACCAAGCCCGCAAACAGCACCGCCGTGTTGGGGTGAACGCGTTTGTCGAGGCGGCCAAGGGACCCGAGCCCCAAGAACACCGAGGCGATGCCCTCGGGCAAGCTGAGCTCGCCCGAAGACTGAAACTCCTCGAAGTGCGAACATAGATAGCCGTCGAAGATCCGGTTGACCTTGCCCGGGTCGGGCAAGTCTCGGGCGACGTACCCGCGAATGCCCGCCGCGGCCAAGAGACGCATGGTGTCGGCGTCGAAATCGGGCCACCGGCCCGCGTGCAACGGGTCCGGGACGTAGAGCGCCACCTGCGCCGGGTCCATCTTGGGGCGCGGGGCCTCGGGCCGACGCAGCGAGCCAAGGGCCGTCACGAGAGTCCGTGCATCTTCCACGTTTGCCGTGAGTGGACCCATGCCGCACATGGGCCAAAACATGGGCGCGATACGCGGGAAGTGATCGTTGTCGACGGGGAATGCCCCGGCAGAAAGCCGCAGGCCAACGATGCCGCAGAAGGCTGCCGGTGAGCGGATGGAGCCACCAAAATCGGTGCCCCAGTCGAAGGCCGCCATGCCACTGGCCACGGCGCAAGCCCCGCCGCCGGTGCTGCCGCCCGCCGTCCGCGTGGGGTCGAGCGGGTTTTGCACGGGCCCGAGGATGTGGTTGTTGCTCTCGGCAGAGAAGGCCAGATCGCAGAGGTTGGACTTGCCCATGAGCACGGCGCCTTGGGCCTGCAACGCGGTGTACACCGGGGCCGACACGCTGGGCACGCGGTGCCGGTGCCGGTACGAACCGCCGGTGGTGACGATGCCCGCCGTGTCCCATGTGTCTTTCAGTACATAGGGCACGCCGGCCAAAGGCCCCTGGGCGCTCGCCAAGCCCGTCGGCTTGTCGATGACGTGGAGCACGGCCTTTCGTTCGGGGTTCAGGGCAGCGATGGCCCTCGCGCTCTCTTCGACGCGAAGGCGCAAGCCCAACGGGTGCAGCGTAGCCGTCGGGTTCACTTGCCCCGCGAAGCCTTCTTTTTGGCCTTGGGGAACTCGAACTCGACGGTGGGCATGAGCTTCTTCTTGCGCTTGTCGACCTCGGCCTGGAGCGCGGCCAGCGCGGCTTCGCGGGCCTTGTAGAGTTTGCGGGGCTTCTTGTGGATGCCCGGATCGCTGAGCAAGGCGTAGGTGAGCCATGGGAACACCGCGGTGACGTCGCAGTGCACGTACATGGACCCGTACTGGACGCTCTCGGCGGACACCTTGCCCCAGGTGTGGCCTTCGCCGGCGGGGCAAGAGCTGAGTGCCCCGTTGTCCACCGGATCGACGCAGAACTGAAGGTCGTAGTCGAAGCCGTGCGTGGGCACGCCCAAGATTTGGTCGAGCAGGGGCTCGCCTTGCAGCGTGTAGTTCTTGGGGACGCCGCCACCCAAGATCCAGATCGCCATCTTCTTTTTCATGATGCCAAAGCAGTGGTGCTGCATGGCGCCCATCTCGAACACGTCTTCGTTGACGTCGATCTCGAGCTTGAACTGCGAGCCGAACATGCGCTTGAGCTTGACGATGTTGAGGAAGATGGAGCCGTCTTGCACCGCGCCCACGAAGATGGGCACGCCGAGCCGGTACGCCGTGGCCAGAAGCGACGGACTGGTGACGCCCAGCGCGTCTTCCATTTGCGCGATGTTCTTGCCGAGCAGGTAGTGAAGCTCGGGCGTGGTCATGCGCTTCTGGAACTCCGGCCGCATGAGAATGGCCGAGAACAGCTTGTCGGTCTCGAGCAGGGTCTCTTCCCAAAAGCCCAGGTCGTAGATGCGGATGATGCGCGAGAGGCGGTATTGAAGGTCGCCCGCCGCCGGGTCGATCTCTCGGATTCGGTGGCCGATGATGCGGTGCGCGTCGTGATACAGGTTGGCGCCGGTGGTGGTGATGCAGTCGATGAGCCCGCGCTCGAGCAGCGGGATGAGGCACGACTGGTGGAGCCCCGCCGGGGTCATGGCGCCGGAGAGTGTCAGGAACACACAGGTGTCGTCTTGGGAACTGCGGCGCATGAGCTCGTAGGCCGTGCGCTCTTGCCGACCCACATAGGCCGGGAACATGTTCATGATGACGTCGTGCGGCCGCTCTTTGCCGGTGATGCCCACGGGGTGAACGTTGCGCGCGCGATCGAAGTCTTTGCGCATCGTGGGCTTCTTGGTGGCTTCTTTGGGGCTGCCGCTCGTGGTCTTGGCCATGGTGCCAACGTTTTCGTTCAGAACACACGCACACGTCAAGGAGCGACGGACCTAACCAGTGACAATTGCGTGCAATTGGACGTCGAAGGCGCTCGGCGCTATGACCTCTTCGTGATGTTCGCATCGAACCAACCCGAGAGCTTCGAGCAGCTCCTCGCCGTCCCCGAATCCGCCCTCGACGTTACGTTGGGCGCCGCGCTGATCGCGCGCGACGTGTACCCCATGGTCGACCCGCACGAGACCGTGCGCGAGCTGCGGGCGCTGGGCACCCAATTGTCGGGGCAGCTCCAGGGCAAGCCGCCCAAAGAGCAAGCCGAGCGCTTGTGTGTCTTCGTGCACGACGAGCTTGGCTTCACGGGCAACGACACCAACTACTACGACCCCAAGAACAGCCTCTTGCCCGACGTCTTGTCGCGGCGCACGGGCATCCCCATCACGCTTGCGCTGGTGTACCTCGAGGTGGCGCGCACGGCGGGAGCCTTTGCCCGGGGCGTCGGCTTCCCGGGGCACTTCTTGGTCCGCATCGACGAGCCCGACTCCAGCCTCGAGAACGGCGCGCTCATCGATCCGTTCGCTGGCACCATCGCCGGGCCCGATCGCTTGCGGGCGCTGCTGGCCCGGGCCGGGGGCGTTCGCCTCAGCAACGAGCTGCTCATGCCCACGTCACCGCGGGCCATGCTGTTCCGCATGCTCTCCAACCTGAAGGCCGTGTTCACCCAGCGCGGCGACTTCGCCCGGGCCCACGTGGCGCTGACGCGCATCTTGGCATTGTGCCCAAGCTCCCCCGACGCGCTCCAAGAGCGCGCCGAGCTGGCGTTGCGATTGGGCGCCGTCGAGGCCGCACGCGCAGACTTCGAGAGCGTGCGCAAACTGGCACCTCGCAGCCGCGAGGCCCGGGTGGCAGCCACCCGCCTTCAAGAGCTCGGCCGCACGGTCACAAGCTCCCTCAACTGACCGCAGCGTCACGCAGGCAGGGGCCACAAGGCGCCCCTGTGTTTGTCTTCGCCGTAAGCGTGCCCGTGCCCGTCCGTGCCCGTGCACGAACAAACTCGATTGGGTGCCATGTGGTCCCGGAGGGGTGCAACCAGGAACATGGGTTCCATTCCTGCCTAGGTACCTAGGTGACACATTTTCATGTCCGTCGGGCGCAGCGACCGCCCAGCTTTCCGGAGCGGGCTACCCGAGATCGGGCACGAGCTCGCTACGAGCACGCGTACAGGGAAGATTCGCTTCGCGAGTATAGGAACACCCCCTAGTCCACCGTGCGGCCCGACCACAGGAACCCGATGGGCAGCCGCAGCTTGAGCAGAACCACCGCCGAGGGCCCCACGTCGGGTAACGCACGAAACTGCGCTTCGACGCCGACGTATCGGTAGCCCAACGCAGGCGCGACACCCCAGCGGTTGGCATCGGCGTCGAACAGCAGCGCGGCCTGGATCCACGCGCCGCTTTTGGGCTGAAACAGCTCGCCCTGGAGGCCCAGTGTTGCCCGCGACAGCGTCGACAGCTCGTAGGTGCCGCCGATGGCGCCCACAAGCGGCGTGCGACGATACAAGAACCCCAAGCGCGCTCGCCCCATGGCCTCCCACGCGCGATGAGAGGTCGAGTAACTCTGTCCCCCGCCGAGTTCGAGGTTCATGTCCCACGAGACCTCGCGCCGCATGGCAGGCGGCGGCACCACGGGGGCCAGACGCACCGGAGCAGCGGTGGGAGCGGATCCCGGAGGCGGCGGCAGCGGCGGAGGTAGCGGCGCAACGGCTTGGCCCGACGCCGCGGGTGTCGCGGCCGGCGGCGCGGGCGCCGGCAGAGGCTCAACATCGGCCGCCGAGGGCGGCGCGTTTGGCGGAGGCAGCGGCGGCAGGGTGTCGGCGCGGGCCTGCCGCAAAGGAAGCGGCGCCCCCAGCAAGATCACAGCGCAGAAAACAAGGCGTCTGCGCCGAGCCGTTCGCGGCGCAAAGCGCACCAGCGTTACTCGCGTCCCCAGCCTACGCCAAACTTGAGAAGCACGAAGCCGTCGGCGAGCTCGCGAATGGGGCCCAGCCAGTTTGCATACGACGCGCCGGCAACGCCCATGGTGAGGAACCACGAGTTGGCGACGCCATCGGGGGGATCGGGGCTCAGCAGCGAGCGCACGCCGACCTCGGCGTAGGGCGACGTGAAGCCCAAGAACAACTTGTCGTCGCGGGTGCCGATGTGGGCCGCGGTTCCGCCCAGAAAATACGGCGACAAAGGCCGCGGCGGCGGAATGTACGCGAGGCCCGTGCCCCAGCCGAACACTGCGCTCTTGGTGGCAAAGATTCCATCGACAGAGGTGTGCAGGGCAACGGGGATGGGCTTGCCATCGAACCACTTGATGCCAGTGGGCACACCGGCCGCATCAATGGCGGCAAATGCACCGGATCGGTTTTGGTTGGAGGTGGCGTCGAAGGCGCCTCCGCCCTGGGCCCGAACAAAGCCCGTACATGCCACTTGCGTAAGCGCCAGGCCCAAAGCAATGGGCGCAAACAAACGCTGAATCAGACAAAAAGAAAACCCCGCTCGCCCGAAGGCGGAGCGGGGCTCCTTGATCGCAGAGGTTTTCACATCCACGATCGCTCGTCAGCTCACTTGCCGTGAACTTCCGTGCACGCCTGGACGTACAGGCCGAGGATGTTGGTGTAGTGCAACTCGACCGAGTGAATCTCGGTGATGCCGCCCGCCTTCTTGGCGGAGTCGAGGCTGGCGTCGCCCGTGGCAACGGCGCCGAGGAAGCCCGTGAGGCAGGACTCGCCCTTCTTGTCGCCCGTCTTGCCGGGGCCGCCAACTTCGAGGCGGTTCAGCACTTGGTAGTTGGGGACCTGGCCGCCGGTGTACAGCGAACCAGAGGGGTAGCCCCAGCCGGCGCAGCCGAACAGCGTGGAAGCAACGAGACCCGCGATCGCAACCTTGAGAGCAGACTTAACCATGGTGTTTTCTCCTGAAGACAGACGAAACCTGTTGAAAATCAGACCCCGCCGCATCGCTCTAAGAGGAAGTGACGGAAAGAACCGTAACGTTTTGAGGTTCTACTGCGAAGACTTCGTTGGGGGCAACTCCAGAGTGTTTTCGGCTCTCGGAATGTCGAGCCGAAACCCCAGGGTTAAACCTGAGACAACGTAGTCCCTCCCAAACCAGCGCCATAGATACTCGGAATGAGCGCCGAGATCCAAGCGAATTCTTCCAACCTTGAAACCGATGTCTCCGCCGACCCGGGGAGAGAGCATTTGGGCGCTCCAATTGCCGTACATATTGTCGACATTGAAGAGGCTGAAGCCAATGTGAGCCTCGGCCACGAGGCCCTTCCACCGCACGCCCGAGGAAAGTGTTTGGAGCGGCGCGGACACCGAGAACGCTTTCTCGTCGAAGACCCGCACGGTGAGCTCTTGCTGGCCCGTCAGGGTGAAGTTTTTGTGCGGCGTGAGGTGGGACTGGCTGATGCGCACCTCGCCGATGCCCATTTGGCGATTTTGCAGCGACCCGCGGGCCTCGTTGAACCAGATGGGGCCCGCATTGATGTTGAAGGCGTACTCGCCGTCGATATCGTCGAACAGCTTGACGCTGGTCTTGCTCTGCTTGGGCCTGGTGGACCGTGGGTCGGTGCTCCCGAGGGAACTCTGCCCTTCTTTGGATGAAGGCCCCGGCGCCTGCAGAATCGGGACGCAGGCCGCCGTCATGGAGAGCGTGGCAAGAAGAGCCGCGAACCGCGGCAGCTCAGAGCCTGCAGGGCAGGTCAAGGCACAGCCCCGAAGTGCTTGTCGGCAAGAGCGTGCACCGCCGCGGCCAGCCGGGGATCGCCGGGCTTGGGCGGGTTCGGATCGTCATCGAAGAGCGTGATGGCGTCGTTCATGAACGCGGTGATGTGCGGACGCACACCGATGACGCCCATGCTGCTGAGCGTGAACATGAAACCCAGGCGCTGGTCGGGCTGGCTGAAGCGCTCGTAGATCTCGCGTTTACCGGCGAAATACGAGTACGCCTGCGTGCGCGTGCGAAACTGCCCCAAGGAACCCACGTAACGGGTGGGGTCGGCGTAGATGCCCGCAGGCAACGCCGTGTGCAGGGGCACACCGAGCCACTTCATGCCCGTGCGCACCGAGGGTTGGGTGCTTGCGGGCACCGGCTCGTGGGGCTTGCCGCCGGCTTGCCGGATGCCCAGCTCGACGAGCTCCGTGCAGAAGTAGGACTCGTGATCTTCCCAGTTGAAGTACGCGTCGAACGGCACGTGCTCTTGGAACTTCTGGCGCATCCAAAGCGCGAGTTTCTCGGGGTCAGTGCCCTCGGGCGGCTCGTAGATCTCGGCGTACAGGTTGGGGATCACGAACTCGTGGAGCTGCCGCCGGTACATGCGCCCCTCGATGTTGTCCATGGGCCGCTCGCGGAAGGGGAACGTCTTGATGTCGCCGGTGATGTCGTAGACCCAGGGGACGCCGTCTTCGACGCTGATCACGCCCATGTGCGTGAACGGGTAGAACTGCGCCGGGGCCAGCAAGAACACCATGCTGCTGTTGTCGGGCGACTCGGTGAGGATGAGCTGCCCGGAGTGCACCTCGAACATGCCCAGGTACGACGCTTTGGTGGCGAATTTGCGTTCGCCGGTGCGCGGCGGCGCCAAATCGAGAATGCGCATGGGCGCCGACCGAACGCCGCAACCTGCGACGACACACCCCAGGAGCGCGGTGCCCACGAAACGAATTGCGCGGGAAAACAAGATCGATTTCATGATGTCCCCCCGGCCGTTGGGGCCACGGCAGCGTCTACCTGGGGCGCGGCGTCGGGCAGCGATGTGCCCGCGTCGGAGAGCGACGCAGGCGACGCATCGACCGGGGCCGCTGCGTCGACGGTGGCCGCGGTGGCGCCGGCATCGGGCTGCGCCACCACCGGCGGCCGCCGGTGCTCGGCACCCTGGTGAAAATTGCTAGGCTCGCCAGGCTGGTAGGGCGCAAGGGCGCTCTTGACGTCTTCGGGCGGGTGAACACAGCCAAAGGCGAACAGCGCCAGCGCGGCGGCGCCCACGGCGATCTGAAGAAGGAGGCTGCGCGGCATCACCGGGCGGAACTATCACATTTCCCCGAATTGGAAGTAGGCTCCCCAAGTCTATGCGCGTTTCGGCCGGTCTAGCCTGCGGGGCTCTCGTGTTTGCGGCTTGCCTGGTTGGCAGCAACGCGGCGGCACAGGTGCGCTGGGACGCGAGCGGCAGCGTGGGGCCGAGCGGCCGATTCCTGGTGTCTCGGGGCCCAGGCTCCGACGACGCCGGGGTGGGTGGAAGGCTCGAGCTCAAAGGGCACGTGGCCGTCATGCCCTTCTTGCGGCTCGGCGCCGGCACCTACGCAGAGCTTTCGCCCCAGGGCGACGCCGGCGCCCGGCGCATGTTCGGCGTTGGTCTTCGGGCCAAGATCCTGTTGCCACTCTCGGTGCAGCGGTTCCGTTTCTTCATGGGCACTGGCGCCAACTACGTGGGAGTCATGGCGCCCAGCTTCGAGACAGAGCTCTTTGCGGCGAGCGGCACCGGGGTACTGGGCGGGCCTGCCATCAAACAAAAAGTTGAAATCGCCGAGGCGGGAGGCAGCTTCTTCGAGATCCCGCTGCTGTTCGCGACCACCTACAAGGTCACGCCGGAGCTGCAATTGCTGGGCGAGCTAGGGGGGTCCGTGGGCTTCTTGTCGAGCGGCAGCTACTACGACGAAAATGGCCGCGCGTTTCGCACGGAGCTCGGCGCCATCAATACCGTGGCCCCCGCGGGGTACGATCGTTTCGCGCTCTTTTTGTCCGTGGGCATCGTGTACGAGCCTCCGCTGCTCTAGCCGAAACGACGCGCCCCCGTGGCGCCGGCCGGCCGGGACCGGGCAAGACCCGAGCCCGTCTCTTGGGCCCCGGGGCCGCCGCGCCGCGCGGGAGCGGCAGCCCCAGGGTGACCGAGTCCGCGGGGCGCCGCAGTTTAGCCCGTTTTGAGCCCCAACCTGGCGCGCCCATGGTACTTGCTGGAGGGCGACGATGGCGGGCCCCGAAGACAAACCTGACCCCAACGCGACGACGGCCCACGACCGTCGCAAAGGTGGCGACGAGAAGCGCTCGGCTTCCGGTCGACCCGGCGGGGCCGCGTCGCTCATCGGGCTCGTGTTGTCCGATCGCTACCGCATCGAGCGTCTGCTGGGCGAAGGCGGCATGGGCGCCGTATACCAGGCCGAGCACACACACATGCGCAAGCGCATGGCCATCAAGGTGCTGCACGCCGAGATGAGCCGCTTGCCCGAGGTGGTGGCGCGCTTCGAACGCGAGGCCATGGCCGCGGCGCACATCGACCACCCGAACGTGGCCTCGGCCACGGACTTCGGCAAGCTCGACGACGGCTCGTTCTTCTTGGCGCTCGAGTTCATCGAGGGCGAGAGCCTGCGCGACGTGTTGGCCGGCGGTCATTTGGGCGTGGTGCGCGCGCTGCACATCGCCAAGCAGATCGCTCAGGGGCTATCGCGGGCGCACACCCAAGGCATCGTGCATCGCGATCTCAAGCCCGAGAACGTCATGCTGGTGGAACGCGATGGCGATCCGGACTTCGTCAAGGTGCTCGACTTCGGCATCGCCAAAGTGCCCGTGGGCGAGTTCTCGCAAACGGGGCCCGACGGGTCGCCCAAGATCCTGACGCAAGCCGGCATGGTCTACGGCACCCCTGAGTACATGGCGCCGGAGCAGGCGCTGGGGCAGCCCGTCGATCAACGCGCTGACCTATACGCGCTGGGCATCATGACCTACGAGATGCTCACGAGCCGACGCCCCTTCGACGACGGGAGCAAGGTCAAGCTGCTCGGCATGCACGTCACGGCGCCCGTTCCGCCCATGAGCGAGATTGCTCCAGACGCACACGTCCCCGCCGAGGTCGAAGACTTGGTGCTGCGTCTGCTGGCCAAAGAGTCGTCCGAGCGCTTCCAAGACGCCAAAGAGTTCATCGAAGCGCTGCAGGTCACCGCGACACAGCTGGTGCAAGCAGGGCACATCGATTCCGCAGATGCATCCAAGCTGCTCCCTCCGCCAAGCGCCGTCACCTCCACGCCGGGCCTGCTGACACCGGCGCCCTCCAAGGTACTCACGCCGGCATCCGAGCGGCTGTCCATCACCAAGAAGGGCCTGAGCAATCCCCTGGCCGATGGCGAGCAGCGCAAGAAGCGCACGATCCTGATCGTCGGCGCGAGCCTGGCGCTGCTGTTCGTGGCCACGGGGCTTGGCATTGGGCTCCGCAACACGGGCACCACCGGCACGACGCCGCTGGGCAGCGCCCAAAGCAGCGCCAGTGCCACCGTAAGCGCCCGGCCCATTGCAGCCCCCAGCGCCAGCGTCGACACCGGGAGCGTCGACGACCGTATTGCTGCGGCGCT
>JBIKNA010000298.1:0-8993 GCA_044358965.1 Polyangiaceae bacterium | reverse complement strand
GGGCTTCTTCAGCAACGAGCAGCTCTCGACCGGGCGTGGTGTAGTGGGCGAGCCGGGCGTCGAGGCCGGACCCCGGCGCAAGCTCTCGTCGGGGCAAGAGGGCGAGCCCTTTGCTCCGCTGCTTCCTCGGGCCCAAGAGGCCCTTGGTGCCGATTGCCTCGAGGCGCTGCGCGCAGGGGATCTTGGGGCGGCGTTTGGTGGCGTGTTCCAGGGTCGAACGTTGGCACCGGCCTTGCGCTTGCCCCGCGGTCGCATGGAGCTCGTGCACCGGATCACCGAGCTCGACACCCAAGGTGGTGCGCTGGGGTTGGGCTATGTCTACGGCGAAGCCGACGTCACGCCCGACGCCTGGTACCTGACGTGCCACTTCACCCAGGATCCGGTCATGCCGGGCACGCTCATGTACGAGTGCTGCCTGCACACCCTGCGGGTGCTCTTGTTGCGCATGGGGCTTTGCACCAGCGACACCGAGCTCGACGTGCACTATGCACCCATCGAGGGCATCGCCAGCCAGCTGCGTTGCCGGGGGCAGGTGCTTCCCAGCTCCAAAGTGGTGGGTTATCGCGTCGAGATCAAGGAGATGGGCTACGACCCCGCGCCCTACGTGCTCGCCAACGCGGCCATGTACGTCGACGGCCGTTACGTGGTCGAGATGGTCAACATGTCCGTGCGCATGCCCGGCCTCACGCGGCAAGCCCTGGGCGCCTACTGGGGCAACGTGCCCGCTGCGCCCTCGCACGCCCAGCACGTGGCCGCGGGCAAGCCGCCGGTGTTCACCCGCGAGCAGATCCTGGCCTACGCCGAAGGCAACCCGTCGGAGTGTTTTGGCGAGCGCTACCGCGTCTTCGACAACGAGCGGCGCCTGGCGCGCTTGCCCCGGCCGCCGTTCATGTTCGTCGATCGGGTGACCTCCTGCGAGCCGCCTCCGTTTGTCATGGCGCCGGGCGGGTGGATCGAGTGCGAGTTCGATGTGCCGCCGGACGTTTGGTACTTCAAGGCCAATCGGCAGAAGGCCATGCCGTTTGCAGTGCTACTCGAAGCGGCGTTGCAGCCCTGCGGGTTCTTGGCGGCCTACGTTGGCTCGGCGCTCACCAATGCCCAAGACATGCAGTTCCGAAACCTGGACGGCCACGCCACGTGTTTCGAAGAGGTGTTCCGAGACAGTGGCACGCTCACCATGCGTGCGCGCTTGACCAAGGCGTCCGAAGCCGGCGGCATGCTGCTGCAAGAGTTCGACATGGAGGTGCTCTGCCAAGGCCGCAAGGTCTACGCCGGGCACACGGGCTTTGGTTTCTTCCCCGCCGAGGCCTTGGCCAACCAGGTGGGCGTGCGCGGCGCCAGCATGGCGCAGATCCCCGAAGGCGCCCGCAACTTGGAGCTGGCACACGATGCGCCCGTGAGCCCCGAGGCTTGCGATGCCTTGGCGCCGTGGACGAAGAGCGATCTGTCGCTTCCCGCCACATCGTTCCTGATGATCGACCGCATCACGTGCCTGGACCTCGCCGGCGGTGCCGCCGGCCTTGGGTTCATCATGGGCGAAAAGGCCGTGAACCCCGACGAGTGGTTCTTCTACGCGCACTTCTACCAAGATCCGGTCATGCCCGGCTCCTTGGGGCTCGAAGCGCTGGTGCAGCTCATGAAGGTCTATGCCCAAGAGCGTTTCCCGGCGCTCGTCGGCACACACCGTGCGCAGTCCATGGCTCTCGGGCAGCGGCACCAGTGGCAATACCGCGGCCAGGTCATCCCCAAGAACGGCTTGGTCACCGTGCAGTGCGAGGTGCGCAAGGTGCAAGACGGCGACGAGCCGGTCATCATCGCGGACGGTCGCCTGGCCGTCGATGGTCGCGTGATCTACACCATGAAAGACTTCGGGCTGCGCCTCGTGCGCGATGACCGGGGGGCGACATGATGCGCTGGAATCGAGTCCGCATCGACGCCATTGGCTACGAACTGCCCGAGGAGCGCGTGAGCACCCGCAGCCTCGAAGAGCAGCTTGCGCCGCTGTACAACGCCCTGCACCTGCAGGCCGGGCAGGTCGAGGTGCTGACGGGCATCAAAGAGCGCCGCTATTGGCCCAAGCGCACGCCCATGTACGCGTGTGCCGCCAAGGCCGCCAAGAAGGCCCTCGAGATGTCGGGTGTGCCCGCCGATGCCTTGGGTGCCGTGGTCTACGCGGGCGTGTGTCGCGACAACCTGGAGCCGGCCACTGCCTGCGCCGTGGCCGAGGCCATCGGCACCGGACCCGACGCCTTGGTGTTCGATGTGTCCAATGCCTGTTTGGGCGTGCTCAACGGCATGGTCGAGCTCGCCAACCGCATCGAGCTCGGGCAGATGCGCGCCGGCATCGTGGTGTCCTCCGAGAGCTCCCGCGACATCGTCGAGACCAGCATCGCCCGCATGAACCAAGACCCAACGCTCGAGCGCTATCGCTTGGGATTGGCCACACTGACCGGCGGCTCTGGTGCCGTTGCCGTGGTGCTCACCAGCGCAGACTTCTCGGACTCCGAGCATCGTTTGGCCTACGGCGCTGCGTTGTCGGCCCCGGAGCATCATCGGATTTGTCGCTGGGGCCCCAAGCAGGGCCTATTGGGCGAGACCGACAACGTGATGGACACGGATGCATCAGCCGTGTTGAACCACGGTGTCGATCTTGGGCGCCGCACATGGGAACGCTTTTTGGCCACCACCGGCTGGCGCGCTAGCGACGTGGACCGCGTGATCTGTCACCAGGTGGGCGCAGGGCACCGGCGTGAGGTGTTGCAAACGCTCGGCGTCGACGAGGCCAAAGACTTCTCGACGTTCCCGGAGCTCGGGAACATTGGCACCGTCTCGGTGCCCCTCACTGCGGCCCGGGCCGCCGAAGAGGGATTCTTGCGATCGGGTGATCGCGTGGGGCTACTTGGCATTGGCAGTGGACTCAACTGCCTCATGCTTGGTCTTGAGTGGTGAAGGATAGGGAGCAGCGATGACCTTCGATATGTCAGCCTTTCGGACCGAGTACCCCTGGGAGGGCGAATACCTCACGCTCAAGAACGGCGTGCGCATGCACTTCCTCGACGAAGGGAAGGGCGATCCGCTGGTGATGGTGCACGGCAACCCCACGTGGTCGTTCTACTTCCGCAACTTGGTCAAGGGCCTCTCGGGCTCGTACCGCACCATCGTGCCGGATCACGTGGGCTGCGGCTTGTCGGACAAGCCCGGCGACGACCAGTACGACTACGTGCTCGAGCAACGGGTCAACGATCTCGAGACCCTGCTCGAATCTCGCGGCGTGACGGAGAACATCACGTTGGTGCTCCACGACTGGGGCGGCATGATTGGCCTCGCGTTTGCCACGCGGCACCCCGAGCGCATCAAGCGCATCGTGGTGCTCAACACCGCGGGCTTTGGCCTGCCCGAGGGGCGCAGCTTGCCGTGGCAGATCGCACTGGTGCGCTTCTTGCCATTCTTCGTGGTTCCGGTGCGGGGGTTCAACGCCTTCTCACGTGGCGCCAACGCAAGCTGCTCCGTGCGCCCGGGGCGCATGACCAAGACCGTAAAGGCCGCCTACTTGGCGCCGCACGACAGCTGGAAGAACCGGATCTCTGTGCAGCGGTTCGTCGAAGACATTCCGCTCGCGCCGGGGCACCGCAGCTACAACATCGTCAAGAACGTGTCCGACAAGCTGGGGCAGTTCTCGAAGACCCCGCTGCTCATCTGCTGGGGCCGCAAAGACTTCTGCTTCGACGACCACTTCTTGGCCGAGTGGAAGCGCAGGTTGCCCCACGCCGAGGTGCACGAGTTCATCGACGCTGGGCACTACGTGCTCGAAGACGCGCACGAAGAGATCTTGCCCCTGATCCAGTCGTTCTTGGGCAAGTTCCCCTTGGCGCCGGCGACGAGCAAAGACGCGGCCGAGCCCAAAGACCCGCCGGCCGTCCAGGCTCAGGCCTAGTTCGTCGTTTAGCCTACGCCTCGCGTCGCCATGGTTAGCGTCAACATTGCCTCCCATCTCCCGGCCATGGCGGCTCTGTCGCCGGACCGACCCGCGTTGATCTCCAACGAGGGCACGCTCACCTTTGCTGAGCTCAACGCCGAGAGCGATCTATTGGCTGCGGGCCTGACAGAAATCGGCATCACCAAGGGCGTTCGCACGGTGCTCATGGTGCCGCCCAGTCTGTCGTTCTTTCCGTTGGTGTTCGCGCTCTTCAAGGTGGGCGCCGTACTCGTCATGATCGACCCGGGCATCGGTCGTGGGGCGCTCCTGTCGTGCCTCAACGAGGTGGAACCCGAGGCCTTCATCGGCGTGCCCAAGGCCCATGTGGCCCGGCTGTTGTTCCGCAAGCCGTTCCGCGCCGTGCGCGCCAACGTCACCGTGGGGTCGCGATGGTTCTGGGGCGGCCACACCATCGATGATCTTCGGCGCCTGGGCCAGGGCAAGACCTTCGAGATGCGCGAGCCCGAGGCCAACGAGACGGCGGCCATCTTGTTCACCTCTGGGTCCACGGGCATCCCCAAGGGGGCCGTGTACACTCACGAGATCTTCGATGCTCAGGTGCGCATGATCAAGGCCACCTACGGCATCGAGCCCGGCGAAATCGACCTGCCCACGTTCCCGTTGTTCGCCTTGTTCGATCCGGCCATGGGCATGACGAGCGTGCTGCCGGACATGGACTTCCGCTTCCCGGCCAAGGCGGACCCCGCAAAGTTGGTGCAGGCCATGCAAGAGCACAAGTGCACCACCATGTTCGGGTCTCCCGCGCTCATCGACAACCTGTCGCGCCATTGCGAGGCCCAGGGCATCACGCTGCCCACGCTCAAGCGCGTGCTGTCTGCCGGCGCGCCAGTGCGCAACGACGTGCTTGCCCGCATGGCCAAGGTGCTCACCGGCGATGCGCAGGTGTACACGCCCTTTGGCGCCACGGAATCGTTGCCGGTGGCCAGCATTGGCAGTCGCGAGGTCTTGTCGGACACCGCCAGTGGCGCGGCGGCGGGCCTTGGGGTTTGTGTCGGCAAGCCTGTCCCGGGCGCCACGGTGCGGGTCATTCGCATCACCGATGCGCCCATCGCCAAGTGGTCCAGCGATCTCGAACTCCCGCCGGGCGAGATCGGCGAGATCACCGTGCGTGGCCCCATGGTCACGGCGGCGTACTACAACCGGCCAGAGCAGACCGCGTTGGCCAAGATCGCCGATGGCGATCAGGTGGTGCACCGCATGGGCGACGTGGGCTACCTGGACACCGCAGGCAGGCTCTGGATGTGCGGCCGCAAGAGCCATCGCGTGGTGACCACCGAGGCCACGCTGTTCTCGGTCCCCGTCGAGGAGATCCTGAACCAACACGAGGCTGTCCGGCGCACGGCCCTGGTGGGTGTGGGGCCCAAGGGCACGCAGAAGCCCGTGGTGTTGGTGGAGCGCGAGCCGTCGGCGCGCGCGGCCGACGAGGAGCTGGTGCGCGAGCTGCGTGCGCTGTGCGACAAGCATGAGATCACCAAGGGCGTCCGGAGTCTGCGGGTGTTCCCCGGCACGTTCCCCGTCGACGTGCGGCACAACGCCAAGATCGAGCGCGAGAAGCTCGCACGCTGGGCCGAGGAGCAAGGCGCATGAAGTCGCTGGTGACTGGCGGCGGCGGCTTTTTGGGCAGCGCCCTGGTTCGGGCGCTGCTTGCCCGCGGCGATCAGGTGCGGGTCATCGCCCGGGGCGCGTACCCCGAGCTCGCCCAGCTCGGTGCCGAGATGGTGCAAGGCGACATCACCAACGCACAAGAGACGGCCGATGCGTGCCAGGGGGTCGATGTCGTGTTTCATGCCGCGGCCAAGGCCGGCGGCTGGGGCGATCCCAAAGAGTTCGAAGCCATCAACGTCACCGGAACCGACAACGTCATCGCGGGCTGCCTGGCGCACAAGGTTCGCGAGCTGGTGTACACGAGCTCGCCCAGCGTGGTGCACACCGGCCAGGCCATCGAGAACGGCGACGAGTCTCTGCCCTACGGCAGTCACTTTACGGCGCACTATCCGCGCACCAAGGCCGAGGGCGAGCGGCGTGTGAGAGCTGCGGCCTCGGATGCCTTGCGAACGATTTCCCTGCGGCCCCACTTCATCTGGGGGCCAGGTGATCGCCACCTGCTGCCTCGCTTGCTCGTGCGCGCCCGGGCCGGGCGCCTGCGGCAGGTGGGGCATGGCGACCCCAAAACGGACACCATCTTCGTCGACAACTGCGTCGATGCGCACTTGCTCGCGCACAAGGCCCTGGCCTCGCGCCCGGAGCTGTCGGGCCGCGTGTACTTCGTGAGCGACAACGATCCCATTGGCGTGTGGACCATGGCCAACAGGATGTTGGCCGCCGCTGGCGCGCCCGGTGTGGGCCGTCCGGTGCCTGCTTGGCTGGCCTATGGCCTTGGCGCCGTGCTCGAGGGAGCGCATGGGCTCTTTGGCATCGAGCGCGAGCCGCTCATGACCCGTTTTGCGGCCAGCGAGCTGTCGCATGCGCAATGGTTCAATACGGCAGCGGCCACGCAAGACCTCGGGTATGCGCCGCGCGTCACCATCGACGAAGGGCTCGCGCGGCTTGCCACTTGGTGCAAAGAGGCGGGGATCTAGCGCTGCTGGTGCTGGTGCCGGCGCTCTCTTTCCGGATCCTGCGGTCTGTCGAAGAGACATGCGGGCTAGGGTCGCGAGCGATGCCAAAGACGCGTGCCCGGTCCGGCCGCGAGGCCGATGGGGACGGCCTTTCGGCCGGCTGAGGCAACGTGCGGGTGCGGGTGCGGGTGCGGGGCTGCCGTGAGTGGCTGGGGCCGGGGCTGGGGGAAAGCTCAAACGCTTTCGTCGGACCGGAGCGCCAGCTCCTCCCAAGGTGTCCGCTATCTTTCACACGCTCCTAGCGAAAGCGTGGGCGCGCTGGTTGGCAGGGCGCGAGCTCGGGCACGGGCACGAGTACGGGGACAGGAGGAAAGGGGAGGAGCTACGCGGGGTGGGCGCGGATGGTGGCGACGAGGTACGGGGCGTCGGTTTCGACGGAGGCTTCGAGGCGGAGGTGGGGCTCGCCCTCGCGTGTGTGTAGCTGCACGGTCCATTGGTCGTTCGTGTGAACGACGGTGGCTTCGTCGAAGCCCACGTAGCGGCGCAGATGGGGGTAGATGGCCTTGTAAGTCGCCTCCTTGAGCGCGAAGCGGGCCAGGATTTCCGCCCCCTGGTCGTGCGCCGGCAAGGCGGCGATGGCCTTGAGCTCTTCTGGGCGAAGCACCCGCGAGGCGATGCCGCTATGGTCGCGACCCGTCTCTTCGAGATCCACGCCAAGGGTGCCGAGGCGTGCATCGGCGACCAGGGCCAAGGCCAAGTGGCGCTTGTGCGAGATCGACGCGCTCAGCCCGACGGGGGCCAGGGGCTCGCCGCCGGCGCCGGCCAGCAGCGCAGGACAGGGCGAGAGGCCCAGTGCCCGCGCAGCTTCGTGCCACGCCAGGCGACCGCCAACCCATGCATGCTTCCGAAAACCGCGCAGGGTGTCCGCCACGAGCCTCTCGTCGTCATGCAACTGTCCGAGAGCATCGGCGTCGATGGCGCTCGTGTCGCCCGGAAGGTGCACGGCCGCAAGTAGGCCAAAGGTCGTGCGCCGCACCCAGGCCACACGGAAGGGCGCTCGTTGCTGGCGTTCGGGGCCCATGCCTAGGGCGCGTGTTTGCGTTCAGGGCTGTGTGCGTCCAGCGTGCGGCAGCTGCGGCCAACTTCGATTTCGGTCATGCCACGGGTGATCTGCACCCTGGCGATGCCCTCATCCTTGTCGCTGATCAACCAGACGGTCTGCGAGCCGTCGGGCTTGCGGGGCACATCGAGGGTACCTGATGGGGCCACGGTCTTGCGTCCAGCGCCCGTTGCTTTGGGGTCGTCGGCGAAGGAGAGGGTGACCACCTCGCCGCACAGGTTGCGGAGCACCAGGGGTCGATGGCGCCCGCCGGCAGGCGGCGCAGGATCTGCGGCAACCGGGGAGGCCGTGCCGGCCACCGTCGTTGGCTCGCTGGAGCTTGCCGACGGCGAGCCTGCCGTGGGGGAGCTAACGGGACTGGGCGTTGCGGGCGCCCCGCAGGCAACGGTGGCGATCCCGAGGAGTCCGATGGCGTAGCGGTACATGCGCTCAAGATACACGTGCTTTGCGCAATCTTGGGTTAGACTCGCGTCAAGAGTCTCGTGAAGTCATCCAAGGCCCTCATCCATCGCTTGTGCGCCGCGTCGGCCTTCTGCGCAGCCCTGTGCGCCTGCGTCTCGCTCGAGTCGCTGCGCGCCGGGCGGGGGCAGGGGGCCTCCGATGCTGGCACCGACGCCAAGATCGACGGCACGGTCGCGGATGCTGCGCGCGATGGTGGTCCGCCCGTGGACGATGCCGCCGTCGATGGTCAGTCCGAGGCGGGCGAAACGTGTGTGGTCTGCGAAGACTTCGAGACGAACGATTTCCTTGCCACTTGGCTCGTACAGCGCGAGACCCCAGACGCCGGGTCCGTCACACTCAAGAACGTGGCCAATGCGCCGTCACCCACCCGCGCGGTCGAGGTCAACAACCCGGCCTCAGCCAGCGGCACCACGCTCAATATGCCCACGACCACCGCCGGAGCCACCGAGCTCGAGTGCTCGTTTCACATGAACGCGGTGTCCGACAACGGCGGCGATGCCAGCCAGCACATCTTTGCGCTCATGGTCACCAAGAGCGGGGCCGGCACCCAGGTGTTTACGCTCGACGGGCTCAACCGCGCGCAGTTCGGCGAGGCCGACGATGCGGGCAACACGAAGTTTACCAAGCAAGTCTCGATCACCACGCAGTTTGCGCCGAACACGTTCCACAAGTACCGCATCCGCCTGGTCGATGGCGCCGCCGAGCTGTCTGTCGACGATGGCAAAGCCGTGCCTTTTGCTGTCCCGGTCAAGACGCCCATCGACAACTTCTTCATGAAGTTTGGCACGGTGCTCACCAACGAGACCATCAGCGACGGCGGCCTCTCGTACCCGGTCATTCGGTTGGTGGATTCCGT
>JBIKNA010000297.1:0-9006 GCA_044358965.1 Polyangiaceae bacterium | reverse complement strand
CTCGCGGACGGCTCGGACCATTTGCTCTTCGGTGAACTTGCTCTTGCGCATCTGCCGTCTCTCCGGTGAGCGACCAGTGTCCAATTTCTAGCAATGATTGGCCCAATTTTTGGCAAGCGGGTCAGCTCTTGGGCAGGACGGCAACCGAGAAATTTGTTGTCGAACGACTAATTCCGCTGCTCGCGGACTCGGACGCCTCCGTGAAGCGAAATCTTGCAATTGTGCTGGATCAGGCGGGTGCACGGCACGCTCGTCGATACGGATAGCTCACTCCGCGGCGCCCCAGTCCACCCTCAGCTTCAGGACCGTGAGTAGTCCAAAGCCACTTTCCGCCTTCCGCGAACAAGGTCCGGGCGAATACCGCGGGCAAGCAATCATCTTTTTTGGACACAGCAGTTTGCGAATCCCTCGCTCGCACTCAAAGAAGTCGAGTGACTAAGCCTCGCCTAGCGGGCCTCAGGCAGCTCTGTTCCGTTCCGACGGCTCATGCCAAACGCGAGGCGCTCACTGGGCCTACGGGCGCGTCAAGACCGTGCCGATGCCGAACTCAACGCCGAACAAAATTGCCGTATCTCCAGGACGAAACATCGACGACATTTTCAGCCGCACATCCGTGACAAGACAGTCGGAAGCCTCGACCGGCCGGCGTTTGAACACGAGTGACAACTCTGGACGCACGCCAAACGTATGCCAGCAGGCACCGGTGCAATCGCCGGAATTCAGGAAGTAGAAGGCCTCTACGCCCAACGAGACTCCGGATGCTCGCCCTAGCATCGTCCGCCCGCCCAAAGTCACCACAGGGCTATTGGGGTAGCTCACGCGAGCGCGGTGGTATCCGGCGCCGAAAAGGATCTCTGTATTCGTGAAGGCGCCTGGGCGTACACGCTCGAACATCCCTTGGACGAGCATTGTTTCCGCTGCTGCGCCAATGGAGTACTCGCCGGTCAACAGAAAAGCGGAACTCCAGTACGCCGGGACCGCCCACGCCTCGCGTACCGCAGCCCACTCGCTGCCCACTTGTGCGGCCGTCGCGTCGTCAGCGGCCCGTTGGTCGTTCTTCGCTTTCAGTTGGTTCTCCGCGTCGCCCAGCTTCTTTGGGTCAGGAGCCTCCGCTGTGGTTAGGAGCTCGAGTGCCTTCTTCGCGGTCTCCACCTCGTTCGCGCTCCTGCGGGCGCGAGCGGCACTCTCCAGATACGCGGCCTTCCAGCCGTCGAGACACCGGTCCCGCCACTTTGGATGGGTACGCACGACGCGGGCAGCGCTACACCACTTCAGGATTTCGGCATTCGAGTCCCTCTCGAGCGCCGCAACGTCGTCGAGCGAGCCATCAAGGGCGGCCTGCGCATTCGCGCAAGCGGCCCCTTTGCAGGTAGCTCGCTGTTTACGTCGTGGGTCCAGACAGTCCGAAACCGCGTCCAACCTGTCTTCGAACGTCTCGCGTTGGTTTTTCACTTGCTCGCAAGCGAGCGCGGTCTTGAGATCTTGGTCGGCGCTTGCTTGCGCCTCTACCGGGTTGGGACTGATCTGGCTGGCATTGGTCGGAGGCTTGGTACCGCATGAAAACGCCGCGAACGACGACATCAGTACTCCGCAACGAAGTAACCTCATTGACCCGCTCCCTTGGCGATCGGCCTGATGATGCTCGCGAGGTTGACCCCGAACGTGAAGAAGACATTCTCAGGGGTCACCTCACCGCGGCGTGACAGCCCCCATCCGACGATGCCCGTGGGGGCCGTCTCGCCATTCGGCAATGGGATGCCGCGATAGAGGTCGAAGCCCACGCCCAGAAGAAGGACGTCGTCGACGAGGCCAAGCGTAGCTGCCAGAGATACCGAGCCCTGCTTCGGGTCCCGATCAAAGCCGAAGAGCAGCGTGCCGCCCGCCGAGAGCAGCTGGAAGTCGCCGCCGTTGTCCTTCCGAATGCGCCATGGTGCCACGCTGGGACGGAACATGATCTGAAAGCCGACTTCCGATGGAACCAGCTCTACTTCAGGAGAATAGTCCCGCAGGTAAAGACGGCTGCGCTGCGGCCGAATTCGAACCAGCGTCAGCGTGGGGCCGTACACCAGATCACCCTGCTTGAGCGGTACCTCCACCTGGCCTGACGCGAGTTTTGGCGCCGCCGCATCGGTCCCCGCATCGGGAGGAGGCGTTGACTTGTTCCCGCCGTTTCCCGAGGTGCCCGAGGAGTTTGGTGGGGCTGCAGGGCCGGCGTCGCCGCCTATTTGCGAATCGCCACCCGCGTCGCGAATGCCCGCTTCCGCGGAGACGCCCGCTTGAGGGCCCGGCGATGTAGGCGCCGGGGGCGGGTCGGCGGCGGCCCGGCTTGCGGCGAAGCCCGCCATCGCGATGACGGCGACAAGCGTTGCCGGTATTGACTTACTCCTCATTTCGAAGCCTCCGCGCTCGCGTCGACGACGCTTGCATCCGCGATCCCGGCATCCTCGACTCGCACATCGCCTTGAGCATCTCGGCTGCCGCCGCTGTCCGCGCCCGTGGCACTCGTTGCGGCGTCGACGCCGCATTGGGGGAGTGGCATGTCGAGTGGCGTTTCGACGTGTGCAGAAATTCCCGACTGGCAGGCCCCCAGGAGTTGGTCTCGCGTCAGCCCCTGACGCTCGCCGAAGCAGTCTGCCGGACCGGCATGATCCACGCGGATGCACACGCGGCAACCAGCGGCGCAGAATGACCCGAGGGGGCAGTCCGACGACTTTACAGCCTGCACGCCGACATCGGCAGCGGCGTCTGGCAAGGCCGGCTCGGGAACCTGAGGTGAACACTGCACTTCGCAGAATCCGGCGACAGAACAGATACCTCCTCCGACGGTATCGCAATCGCTGTTTCGTTGGCACTGTGCCGGCCTTTCGGAAAAGCAACCAGCGATCAGAAACCATACAGCCGCAGAGCTACCGACTGCAGCTACCACTGTCTTGGGCGGAAACCGTTCGTGCATGACGCCGCGACCGTATCCGCGGCGCGTAGCTATCGTCTAGCGCCAAAAGGCCGCGGGCGGCGTAACCTGAACGAAGCGAAATTGTGACCTTCTGGCAATGCGAGTTCTCCATCTGCTCGGGAGCGCGACATCGAAGCCGCTCCGGACGGGGCCCGCGGACAAGCGGAAGATCCGCCACGTGCCCAACAGCAGTCTCGCCCACGTGCGGAGACCCCGGTCTACGGCGCCAGCGCCTGTAGCGGGCCCAGCACCTCCACCAACCCCACCTCCGGATGCATCAAAAACGCCGCATCCCTCCCCCCCACCGCCGGCGCAACACTTGGCTCCTCGATCACCCGATACCCAAGCCTCACAAGCCGCCCAATCTCGCCCTCCACATCATCCACCTCGTACGCCAAGTGGTACGCCGTGGGCCCAATGTGCTCCAGCAACCCCGTGACCGGCGACGGCGTGTCGGGCCCGTTCAACGGAGCAATCAACTCAACCCGGTAGCCATCCCGCTCCACGAACTGCACGCGAATCTTCCGCGGCACATCGGCCATGGGGCCGCCCTCGCAGCGGTACCCAAGCGCAACGAACCCCTCGGTCGCAGCTTCCAGATCGTGAACAGCGTAGCCAACGTGATGAATGCGCATGTGAAAGACCAGTGAGACCACAGACGAGAGCAGCTAGGCGAGTGAGCCCCAGCGCCCAACGCTAGAACGCGAAGTAGATAAACGACTGCCCGGACTGCCCGAGCGTCGCAGCAAACGCCAAACAAACCAACACCAGAGGCCACAGCACCGCGGGGCGCTCGGCCACTTGGGCCTTGCGCACCACCAAGTAGTCGAGCGCCTGCGGCAGCACCACGCCAAGCACCACCAGGCCCGCGGTGACCCACGCGGCAGTGCCCTCCATTCGTGCGGGCGCGTGGGACCAGTGCATGCCGAGCAACATGCGCCCCGCGGCGCGTACCGACGAAGAGCGGAAGAGCACGTGGCCAATGAGCACCGAGTAAAACGTGCAGAGTACCAAGAGCGGCTTCACGGCGCGACGGTCCAGCAAGTCGAGCAGCCGCAGGGGCAACACGTCCGAGAGCAAGTGCAGCGTGGAGAAGAGCAGGCCGTAGTACACACCGAAGACCACGTACGTCCAGCTGGGGCCGTGCCACAGGCCGGTGAGTACCCAGGTGATGATCAGGTTGCGGTAGGGGTGCGCGCGGTAGCGAAGGGCGAGCGGCATATACAGGTAATCACGCAGCCACGAGGTGAGCGACATGTGCCAGCGCTGCCAAAGATCAATGGGCGACGTGGCCAGGTAGGGCACGTCGAAGTTGGGCGGCAACGTGAAGCCAAGGAGCAGCGCGGTGCCAATGGCTATATCGGTGTATCCAGAGAAGTCGCCGTAGACCTGTGCCGCGAAGGCCACGGAGCCTAGCCACGCGTCTACCGTGGCCACTGCGCCAGAGCCGGCACGCGCGAAAGCCGGGTCGGCCACGCCGCCGAGCAAGTCTGCCGCGCATTTTTTGGCGAGGCCCACGGCGATGAGCAGGAAGCCGCGGCGCGCGGCGGCCCAGGTGGCCGGCGAGAGCGCTTCGAACTGCGGGATGAGCGCCGAGGAGCGCACGATGGGGCCGGCCACCAGGTGCGGAAAGAAGGTGAGCGAGGCCAGGAAGTGCAGCACCTTGGTGCGGGGCGCGTAGACCTTGCGGTACACGTCGACCGTGTAGCTGATGGCCTGGAACGTGTAGAACGAGATGCCCAGCGGGAACACCAGGCCCACGCGGGGCACGTGGACGCGCAGGCCCACCAGGTGGAGCAGGTCCTCGGCCGATTCGAGCGCGAAGTCGGTGTACTTGAACAGCCCGAGCACGACCAGGTTCATGGTCACGCTCAGGGTGAGCAGGCGCTTGCGACGCGTTGGGTCTTCGGCGCGGTGAATGGCCTGCGCCAGGTAGAAATCGCAGATGCCGCTCGCCAGCAGCACGGGCACGAAGCGGTAGCTGAAGCTGGCGTAGAAGGCGATGCTGCCCACGGCGAGCAAGCCCAGGCGCGCGCGCGGGCTCCGAGCCACAAATGTGTAGGCTACAAAGAAGACCAGGAAGAACGCGACGAACTGCGGCGTGTTGAAGAGCACGGGGCGGTTCGCTCAGCGCGGTAGGCGCGCCGCCAGCAGGGCAGAGGCTCGCTCCGCTGCGGTGGGCACCAGGTGGTAGTAGTCGTAAAAATCGCGCCGGGAAAAGCCCTCGGCGCGTGAGAGATCGACAACCGGTGCGCCGGTCTCTTGGGCGATGCGCTGGCAAATGGCCGACCATGCTGGCTGCGCGTCGTGCACGGGGCCGGGGCTAGGCAAGTCGCTGATGTTCTCGGGGTAACGCACGAGCACCACGCGACGGGCGAGCTGCTTCAAGTGTTGAACGGTGGTGATCACGTCGGCCACGGCGGCGGGATCGAAGTCCATTTCCCAGGCCTCGGGGGCAAGGGCAGACTCGCGGCCGGGGGCGGCGTTGATGGCTACCAGAAGACGCTCGTAGGCAGGGCGCAGGCGCGCGTAGCCGGGGATGAAGCCGCGGGTCTCGGGATCGTAGACGGGCACGCGTGTGCCCGGCGGGAAGACCTTGGCGCGCTCGGCGCAGAACGCGGTGATCTCTCCCTGGATGCTAGGCACCAAGAAGTTCAGGTTCATCAAGTCGAGGCACGGAGGACTTGAGGTGAGCTCGTCGAGCTTTGCGCCAAGCCAGGTGCGCACGGCGCGGGGAGGCACGTCGGCAAAGAGATGGTGATAGAAAGCGCCGCGGAGGGCCTCGGCGGGGTGGGCGCGCACGGTGGGCCAGAGTTCGGGGGCTTGGGAGAGCAGGGCGCGACGGGGCCAATAGTAGTCTTGGGCTTTGTCGCGGAGTACCTCGGCGAAGGTGCGTGAGAAGGTGCGTGGGGTGAGTTCGACCAGGACGACGTCGGTTTGGCCGATGGCGCGCTCGGAGGCGCGGCGGGCGGCGCGGGCGGCGAAGAGGACTTGGAGATCGGCGCTGAGCGCCAACTGGCCAAAGTTGTAGGCGCGCGTGGTGGTGCCGGGCTTGGGAGCGGGTGCGGGTGCGGGTGCGGGTGCGGGTGCGGGTGCGGGTGATTGGGTTGGGGAGAGAGAGGGGGGGTCTTGATCGAAGGCGGCGGGGACGAAGGCGGCCTCGGTGACGGAGGAGCCAAAGGCGACGACGAGGGAGCGGCCGGCGACCTCTGGATCCGTTGGTGCGGGCCAACGGTTCAGGAGCACTTGCATGCGGGCGGCTTCGGCGCCGCAGGCTTCCGGATCGCGCTGCGCGATGGCCTGCCCCAGCACCCGCGGAGGGAGTGCTGCGCTCGCGGTGAGCAGCAGCATCGTGCAGAAAATGCGCGCTTGGCTCACGGGGCTGCATGATACCTTTCCCGCTGCGATGAAGCTCGAGGAAGTCGTCTCCAAGGTGTTGCGTGTTCCCGTCACGGCGATTACCGACGAGGGCAGCCAATCCACCCTCGGCAGCTGGACAAGCTTCCGCCACATCCAGCTCATCACCGCCCTCGAGAAGGCCTACGGCGTGCGTTTCGAAACCCCCGAAGTGGTCGCGGCTACCTCTGTGGCCGAGCTTCGCCGCGTGCTCTTGGCCAAGGGCTGCAATGTCTGAGAGCGGGGGCAAACGCCCACTGCTCGCGCGAGGGTTAAGCGATCTGCGCGAGCGCGCCTCGCCCGTGCGCGAGATCATGCAGCTCGCCAGCAAGAAACAAGGCGAGATGATCTCGCTCGCAGGCGGCTGGGTAAACCACGAGGCCCCAGAGCTGCTGCGCGAGTCGTACCAGCGCCTGGTAAGCGATCCGGCGCTGTTCCACGCTTCGGGCGGCTACTCGGCCACCGGTGGCAGCCAAGCTTGCCGCCAAGCCATCGTGAACTACGAGGCCCACGCGTTCGGTGTCACGGGCCTCGGCCCCGAACAAGTGGTCATTGGGCAAAGCTCCACGCAGCTCACACACGCGCTGCTGCAAGTGCTGCTCGATCCGGGCGACACCGTGCTCTTGCTCGACCCGAGCTACTGCAACTTCCCCGCGCAGGTACAAGCGGCGGGTGGGCCAAACGACGGGCGCATCGTCGAGTACTTTGGCGCGCTCGATGCCGGGACGTTCCGCTACGTGCTCGAAGAGCGGGTCGGCGAGTTCGCTGCAGCCATCCGCGCCCGGCGTCCCAAAGTTGTGCTTCTGGTGTCGCCCGACAACCCCACGTCCCAAGTGCTCTCCGACAGCGTGATCCAGGCGGCGGTCGAAGCCGCGCGGGAAACGGGGGCCGTTGTGATCATCGACATGGCCTACAAAGAGCTGGTGTTCGAGCGCCCCTACCCGCGCTACTTCGCCGCCGGGCCCAACGAGCACTTCATCACCATCCACTCCAACTCCAAATGGATCCGCGGGCTCGGCCGGCGCCTTGGGTGGGTAGAAGCGCCCGAAGAAGTGGTGCAGGCCATCGAGCTTGTGCAGGGCACAACCATTCTGGCGCCCGACACGCTGCACCAGCTGGCGTTCGCCGACTTCGTAGAGCGCGCCATCGCCCAAGGGGCGATCTTGCCGTACCTCGACGCCACGCGGGCGCTGTATGCGCGCGCGGCGGCCACGTTGGTTGCGCAGATCGACGAGCACCTGGGCGTGCCCCGGCTGGTGCCGCAGGGTGGCTTGTACACGTGCATACAGACGCCGGGTCCCGGCAGGGAGTTCGTCGACCGTGCCCTGCAAGCCGGGGTCATCGCCGTCCCGGGCGCGGGCTTTGGGCCTTCGCTACAGCGCGCGGCGCGCATCTCGTTTGGGCCCCTAGTCAACGACCTCGGGCGACTCGGTGAGGCCATCAAGCGCCTGGGCCAGGTGATTCATGCCTGAGGCAAAGCCCGAAGCAACACTCGCGCATCAGCGTGGCCCCGCAAGCGCGCGCGTGCCGCCCGACGCCAACGTCTACGCGCTGCTGGCGCGGCAGGTGGCGGCACGCCCGGACCAGACTTTTCTCATTGTCCCCGAGCTTGCGACCGCGCCATTTACCTACCGGGACTTCCACGAGCAGGTGCAACGCGCGGCGGGCGCCATGGCACGCCTGGGGCTGACCCCGGGCGACCGGGTAGCCATCGTGTTTCCCAACTCTGCAGAGTTCGTTCTTCTGTACTTTGCATGTTTTTCGTTGGGGCTCGTGTGCGTGCCCATCAACCGCGATCTGGCCGCGCCCGAGATCGGCTACATCGTGCGCGACAGCGGCGCACGCGCTGTGTACTTCGACAAGTCGCTCGAGCAGCGGATCACCACGGCGCTGGCAGGCCTGTCGCCTGCGCCAACCCCCGTGCCGCTCTCGCCTTGGCCCCACATGGAAGTGTTGGCCGAGAGCGAACCGCGCGCTCCCCTGCCCCACACTCCATACGACGCCAACGCCGACGCGGTGATCATCTACACCTCGGGCACCACCGGGAACCCCAAGGGTGTGGTGCTGAGTCACCTGGCGCTCTTGGCCGACTCGCTCACCCTCGCCGAGTGGTTCCAGTTCGACGAAGGCACGCGCGCGCTGGGCATGCTGCCGCTGTTTCACAACAACGGCCAGGTGGTCACGCTGCTAGCACCGTTGCAAGCGGGCGGCAGCACCGTGCTCTCCGACAGCAAACGCAGCCTGATGGCTTTTTGGGGCCTCGTTGCCGAACACGGCGTCACGTGGACCAGCGTCATGCCCAGCATCCTGGCCATCTTGCTCAGCATCGATCGCGAGCGCACCGACAAGACCATGCAGGGCATCGTGTGCGGCGGGCAGATCTTGTCGACCAGCTTGCAACTCGAGTTCGAGCGGCGCTTCGGTGTTCCCGTGTTCGAGGGTTACGGCCTCACCGAGACCACGTCGTTTGCTTCGATGAGTCCGTGGCCTGCTTCGCTACGAACCATTGGCTCTGTGGGGCTGTGTCTGCCGGTCAACGACCTTGCGGCGCTCGACCCCGACGGCAACCCGGTTGCCACGGGCGACGAAGGTGAGCTGTGCATCCGCGGCATCAATGTGGCCCGCGAGTACCTTGGTCTCGCCGAACAGAACGCGCG
>JBIKNA010000296.1:0-9040 GCA_044358965.1 Polyangiaceae bacterium | reverse complement strand
CCTGGCCCGCGGTGGCCCGCGACGAGAACGCTCCGCGTGCGATGCGCGAGTGGGCACAAAAGCTCGACGCCAAGACCAAGTACGTGGTCTCGCAATCGCGGAGCGAGTTTCCGTGGCAGAACACCATCCGGGTACAGGGCGACCTTAGGGAGGCCATCTCGGCGCTCAAAGCCAAGACCGCCCGGGGGATCCTGGTCGGGGCGCCCCAGCTATCGGCCGCGCTCGAGGAGCTGGGGCTCGTCGACGACTACCGTATCCTTGTTCATCCCGTCATCAGCGGTCGCGGACCAACGTTGTTTCACGGGTTATCGAGCGCGCGGCAGCTCGAACTCGTATCGACGCAGAGGTTCAAGTCTGGCGTCCAGGCTCTCCACCTGCGTCGGCGAGAACGATGAAACGGAATTTAGGGCGACGCCGAGCACCAAATGGTTACGCCGCACAATGAGCGTTCGTAGCAAACGATGTCGTCGTACTGGCAACGCTTCTCCGTGACCTCTTTGTCGTTGCCGTCGCATGACGGGTAGCCTGCGCACTGCACGCTGTCTTTGCACGTGATGGTCTGGCCGCACACGGTCACCTGACGGCAGGCGCCACCGTCCGGGCATGTGTCCACCTGCTCTTGGCCGGGGCCACACGAGGGCAGGGCCAGGCAAGTCGCAACGGGGCCCGTGCACCAGATCGTCTGGCCGCACAGCGAGCGCGTGTAACAGCGCGCGTCGTCTTGGAGGCAGGCTGACGCATTGGCGACGCGCTGGTCGTCTCCATCGCATGCCGGCATGGCCGTGCAATTGTTGCCGCCGCCGGAGCGTGGTTCGCCCCCTTGGGACCCGCCCGGCTGCACCTGCTGCGAGGGGCTCGGCGCCGGTTGGATTCTACCCGCAATGGAGGAACCCTCGACGCTGCCGCCGCAGGCAACGAGGGCGAAAACAAGGGGGGCGAGAAGCGTGATGCGGAACGTCATACGGCGGCCAAAAGCAATGCTTGGGCCAGCGTCGGACATGCAAATGCGCCAGGTTTTTGTCGCGATTTTTGTGTGCCACCTGTGCCACCGCCGGCAGTCACGTCGCGGGTTGAACAGCGCGGTCGTATCTGTCAAAACCCCGCCCCTGGAGGGGCACCGCCCATGAAGAAGGTCGACGACGCAACGCCTGCAACGCTCAAGACCTGGCAAACGCTGCAGGCAAGTCTGCACGGAGCCACCCTTGGCGCCATGTTCGGCATGCCGTGCATCAAGGCTCCCTCGGGCAAGGCCATCGCAGGCCTCTTTGGCAACGCCGTCTGCTTCAAGCTCGACGGAGCCGATCACGCTGCGGCGCTCGCGCTCAAGTCCGCAGAGCTCTTCGACCCTTCGGGCGCTGGTCGTCCCATGCGCCAGTGGGTTGTCGTCCCCTTTGCCCACGCCAAACACTGGAACCGCTTTGGCGCCGCGGCCCTTGCTACCGAAAGCGCCCCGCCAGCCGCCAAGAAACCAAGCGCCGCCAAGAAACCAAGCGCCGCCAAGAAACCAAGCGCCGCCAAGAAACCAAGCGCTGCCAAGAAGCCAAGCGCTGCCAAGAAGCCGAGCGCCGCCAAGAAGCCGAGCGCCGCCAAGAAGCCGAGCGCCGCCAAGAAGCCAAGCGCCGCCAAGAAACCAAGCGCGCGCCGAGCGTAATCCACGTCGGCCTCGCAACAGAGAGCGCGTCCTGCCTTCGGCTCTCAAGACCGCTGAGGGCGCGCCTACGGTCCCCGCAGAATTTTCTCCATCGCCAGCTCGCCGTTCTTCTTTGCGATGTCCAATGCGGTCTCGCCGGCCTTGTTGCGTGCGCTCCGCTGGGCCCCATGTTTCAGCAGCATCTCCGCCGCCCGCGGCGCACGGAGCCTCGCGGCGTGATGCAGCGGGGTGTCACCCGTGTTGTCCGTGGCTTCGACCTTTGCGCCCGCCACCATCAGCATCTCGGCGATCACCGCGGGTCCCGGGTCTCGGAACACGGTGTCGTGCGGCGCGCCCGGTCGCTCGTACAGGTGCTCTGCCTGCGGCGCATACGCCAGAGCGCACCAATGTAGTGCGGTGCGTCCATCGTCGTCTGGAGCGTCGAGCTCTGCCTTGCTGCGAATGAGCGTCGCCACGGCCTCTTTGTGTCGTCCGATGGTGGCCAGATGCAGCGCAGTGAACCCATGGTCTTTTGCGTGCACCGTGGGCGCAGCACCCGCCGTCAAGAGCAGCGCCATGGTGCCCGCGTGCCCATATTTGGCTGCAAAGTGCAGCGGCGTTC
This sequence comes from Polyangiaceae bacterium, assembly GCA_044358965.1. Taxonomy (GTDB): domain Bacteria; phylum Myxococcota_A; class Polyangia; order Polyangiales; family Polyangiaceae; genus SXNL01. The sequence goes on along the minus strand of JBIKNA010000296.1, from coordinate 6,788 downwards.
CCTCATACGACGCAGCATCGGGCCGCGCGCCGTTGCGAAGAAGCCAGACAACCACAGCATCCAGGCCTGCCCTCGACGCCATGTGCAGCGGCGTCGTCTGCTGGTCGCTTCTGCCGGTGTCTACAGACGCACCCGCCCGTAGCAGTGCCATCGCGGCCTCGGCTTCGCCGAACTCGAGAGCCCACATCAGTGATTCGCCGTAGGGCTTGGCTTTGGCCCGAAGCAGGCCGGGGTGATCGGCAACAAAGCGCGACAGCGCGTCCGCAGAGGGGGTTGCCCGCCATGCGGCCTGAAACGAGCGGATCAACGCCTCACTTGTCTCGGCGTCCGGAGGCTCTTCGTCTTGCCGCGGCGGTGCGACGCCGGGCGAGCGTGTGGACCCCAGGGCCGAGGGCGCAGCGCCAACGATGGGCACCGGTACAACTGGGGGTCGAGGCGCATCGGGGCGCTGCGGTCCGCAGGCGCACGTCGCCATCGCCAGCACCAGGATCAAGCGGCGCAACATCAATCGGAGCTGAGCTCGATGTAGCTCGCGGGTCGTGCGCCGCAGCCGCTGGCGATCACGAAGACCCTACCGAAGGCATCATGGGCGATGGCACCTTCGTGCACGCCGTTGATCTCCACGCCGAGGGCGTTGGCGAGCCCCGGCACGCCGTTCGAGTGATGGGCCACGACGGCCACGCTCCCCGGCGGCAGTGCCCGCAGTTCTGCCGCAAGTGCGGCGCTTTGTCGCGCTTGGCGGACCTGCACCTTCTGATGCGTGCGCTCGGCCAAGGGAGCCAGCGTTTGCTGGGTGCGTTTGACCTCGGTGGCAAAGAGCTGGGTGGCACCCGCGGCGCCGAGCAGCGTGGCCACGCGCTTGGCGCGCTCTTGCCCCTTGTCCGACAACTCGGGATCACCATCCTCCGAGGCCTTCTCTGCGTGCCGCATGAGCACAACGAGCGAAGGCTTGGCCTCGCACGATGGCTGTGACGCTGACGCGACTTGCACCGGGGCCGCAGGCGTTGTCCCGCAGCCAATCGCCGCCGGCAGGGCCAGCAAGAACGTAAGGGCCGCCACGACGTTGCGCATGGGCCCATGGTACCGCGAGCCCGGAGGGTGGCGTTGCCCCGTCCGGACTCGTGTAGGGGGGCGCGGCGCGTTTGCCCCTTGATACGGAGATTTTTGGCGCTAACTCTGTTACGAACCGTTCATGTTCCGGGGGCACAGCGCCGTCGGGGGAGTTTGTGTCGTCATGAGTGTCACCGCCACCTGGGCCCGCCTTCTGTTCGCCGTACTGTTGCTGTTCGCCCTCACGGGCTGCGCCACCCAAGACATTCCTGGTGCGCACAAGGGGCGCACGTTTGCCCGTTCGGGCCTGTTCTCGCTGTACCGCGGTGGCGGCGGGCTCGACGGGCCCGTGCTCAAGCCGGGCACACACTTCCTAGGCCTCTACGACGAGCTGCGCGTGGTCGATTGCTCCATGACGCCCGTCTCCGAGAAGCTCGATACGCTCACCAAAGACGGCGTCCACTTCAGCTTCGAGATGTCCATTCGCTTCTCGGCGGACTGCTCCGACGACGCCGTGGTGCATATTCTCAACACCGTTGCGGCAGACAAGGGCGACACCGTGTCCGCCGGTCAGATGTATGCAACCTTCATTCGTCCGGCCATCGGCGAGGCCTCCCGCGAGCTCGTGAGCCCCTATCGCGCCAACGAGATGAACGAGAAACAGGCCGAGGTGCTCACGGGCATCAAGAAGCGCTTCACCGAGATCATGAGCACCCGGGAGCGCAAGGTCATCGTGATCCACGAGATCAACCTCAAGAACCTCAAGTTCCCCGACGAGATGGACGCGGCCAACCTCGAACGCGCCGTGCAGGCCATCATGCGCGACAAGGCCATCGCCGAGCGCGAGCGCGTCACCGCCGAGATCGAGACCATGCGCATGCGCAAAGAGCTGGCCGAGCGCGAGAGCGACGTGGCTGCGGTTCGCGTCGAGCGCATCGGCGAAGCGCTCAAAAAGTACCCCGAGTACCTGCAGTACGATCTGCAGCTCAAGCTGCCCGAGATCTACCGCGAGGCTGGCAGTCGCGGGAACCTTATCTTGGCCGCGCCCACCCCACCGCAGCTCACCCTTCCGGTTCCGCGCAACAATACTCCGCTCAACGCCCCCGCCTTGCTCAAGTAGCGTGGGGGAGCATCGTCACCAACACCTCGTGTACGGGGCCCCCTGCGGTGTGTGGCAATGAGCCTCAGGGGATGCTCACGCCGCACGAGTAGCGACCCGCGGTGATGTGCGGACTGATGGGGCCTTGGGGGCTTTCCCAGCGCAACCAGCTCTCGAGTTCAAAGGCCTCCCCGGTGCGAGAGCGAACGTAGACTTGCTTCGCGCCGGGCCACGACCATGGCTCGAAGGCCTGTGCCTGGCAGGTCGGGCACCCGCCGCTCGTCGCGTCGTCGTCGTTGGGTAGGGAGAACGTTGGGTTCACGAGCTCGCAATGGTCTTGCCCGTGGCCGCTGCTGTCGGCGATGGGTGCAAACTCTCCCACCAGCGATTCACCCAGGTACAGCTTGTAGCTCGTGCTGGAGCACAGCTCTGCGCCGACCCATTTTTGGTACTTCGAATCGAATCGCACGAAGCGCTCGCCTCCGGCACACGCGCTGGTGGTGCTGTCCGCCTTGAATGCGTGCGCCTTCCATTTTTGCCCGGGCTCAGTGCACTTGCCGTCACTCACGCGAAACAACGATGCTTGGTAGCAGCCGGCCATTTGCGAGACCGGTGCGCCGGCCCAGGTGCTTGCCGCCGCGAGCGCGTTGTCCGTGTCGCAGCCTTCGCCGTTGTAGGGGTAAGAGTAGCCGCACGCCACCTGACTGCGACCACGGTGCTCGACGGAGACTTTCTTGCCGGTCACTTGCACCTGCTGCTCGTAGTAGCCCGCGGTGATCACGCGTTCGAGGCCGGAGCCCGGCGCGGTCGCGATGTTCCACCTCACACCCTCGTACGACGTGAGCACGAGCGTATGCGGCGCCGTGCGATCGTCCAAGACCGTGGCGTGCCCCATGGCGTGCTCCTGGAACCCGCGGTTCTCGGCTTCGTAGACACCCAAGTACAGGACCTCGCGACCCGCCTCGTCGTGGGTCACGACGGGCGCATCGAACCCCTGCACCTTGTAGCCCGCAGCAGTGTTGCAGTCCAAGACCTCGAGATTCGCGCGGCACACCGTCGGCACCTCGGGACGCGGGGGCTCTGGGCTGGGCGGCTCCGGCAGCATGTCGTCGCTGGGGGGCGCGGGCGGCTTGGCGGTGGTCGTTGGCGCGGGTACGGGCTCCACCACTGGGCCCAGGGGCTTGGGCGCAGGATCAATCTCGGGGCTCGCGATGCGACCCGTGCAGGCGATGAGAGGGAGTGACGCGACCAGGAACGACAGACAGAGGAGGCTCGACTTCATGCCGAGACAGAAGTGCAAAGCGCGTGACAAGGCCATGACGTGACGCCTCGCGTCCATGGCTCAGCGCTGCGGCGTGCGAATCGAGCCAAAATTCGCACAAGTACACGGTCTGAGCACACCGCCGAATGTGCGCAGATCCATGACGCGACGTGCGCGTGCTGGACCATCCCGGCGGCACACGTGTGCTCGCAGGCCGTGGCATCGGATGCTGCATACGAGCGATGCTCGCCGGCACCCACGTCCGGAATGCTGGGCCCAATAGGCGATCCGCCTTCGCGGTACGTTTCCACCTCGGGTGCACTTCGAGATCTCCCTCGTTGGCGCCACGCGCTGCATGGGCAACTCACGATGCCTTGCATCCGTGCGTACTACGTCGTCGCCTCGAAGCCAGCAGACGACGTCAGCGCAACGTGGGTGCTAAATGACCGAGCGCGATTCGACTACAGACGCCTGGCGCCATTTGGGCTTGGGACGGTCCAAACCCTGAGCATAGGTAACAAAACAGACCCGCAGCATGGGTGACACCACAAGGGGGCAGCTCAATGTCGAGCATGCCCTGGAAAGTGAGTGGTGTCGTGAACGAACGCTTGAACTTTGTGCTGCGTGTTCAACAAGGGGAGCGAGTGAGTGACCTATGTCGCGAGTATGGGATCAGCCGAAAGACGGCCTACAAGTTCATCGAGAGACATGAGCGGCTTGGTGCCATCGGTCTGTACGACGAAAGGACGCGACCTGAGCGCACACCGCATAGACTTTCGCCAGCCGTCGAGGAGCTCATTGTGGATGCGCGCAAGGCGCATCCCACGTGGGGTCCAGCGAAGCTAAAAGCGTGGCTGTCAGACCGGCACCCAGGTATGCGACTGCCGGCGACGAGCACGTTTGGTCGCGTGCTTCTTCGTCGTGAGCTGATCCTCGTGACAAGAGCTCGAAGGGAGCGACACGCCTACGTGGCGACGCCGCTGACGATGGCTCACGAGGCCAATGCTGTTTGGTGCTGCGATTTCAAGGGCCAGTTCCGTATGGGGAACAAGAAGTACTGCTACCCGCTGACGGTGACGGATCTGTACAGCCGGTATCTGCTCGGCTGCGAGGGCATGGACCGCATATGCGGAACGGCCGTACGGACAGCCTTTTCAGCACTATTCACCGAGTATGGGATGCCGGCGGCCATCCTCTCGGACAACGGAACACCGTTCTCTTCGAGAGCGATTCATGGCCTATCGCGGCTATCGGTCTGGTGGCTCCGCCTGGGCATCCAACACCAGCGCATTACGCCCGGCCATCCCGAACAGAACGGTGCGCACGAACGCATGCACCTTACGCTGAAAAAGGAAACGACGCGGCCCGCGGGCGCAAACCTCCTTCAGCAGCAAGAGCGATTCGACCGCTTTCGCAAGGTCTTCAACGAAGAGCGACCTCACGAGGCGCTTGGCCAGAGGCCGCCGGCGACCGCATACGCAAGCTCGACGCGACCCTTTCCGAAACACTTGCCCGAGCCGGAGTATCCGCTTCACGACGTGACGATTCGCGTGCGCAGCGATGGTGGCATCTACTTCAATGGCAAAAAGACCAAGCTCACCAACGCCCTCGCCGGTGAACTCGTCGGCTTACGAGAGGTGGGGGAACACCGATACGCGGTCTCCTTCATGAATCTCGACTTGGGGACCTTTCATCTCCAACGGAACCCGCCCAAACGAGCGCGCTAAGCCAAGAAGTGTCACCTATGCTGCGGGTCTGAGAACAAAAGTGTCACCCATGCTGCGGGTCTAAAGTGTCACCTATGCTGCGGTCTTGACCAGCCTCAGGGTTCGAACTCGCTCACCCCGGCCTTACTTCGCTCTTGCTGCATACGAAGTGGAGCAGCGTGGGCGCGTAGCGACACGATCCACCACCCGTGCAGTCATCGTCGTTGATGCAAACATCGTGGGGGCCGTGGCAGTAGTAGCCGACGGTACCCCCGATGTGCCCCATGTCTCCCAGCGACGGCGAACAACTCCAACCATTGCAATCTGCATCGAGTTGGCAGTTGCCCCCGGCACAGCGGTTTGGGCCGGTACACACCCTGGGAATTGTGCGACCCACCCCTCGCAAACAGAGACCGGCGCAAGACACCTCCGTGCGCGCGTCGCGGGACCTTTGCGTTACGGCGCGCCGCTGCCGCTCGAAGATGCGCCCGACTCCGTCTGGTCGACGCAGTTGGCGTACGGCATGTACGAGACATTGGCCGCATCCGCCTCGCAGTCGTTGCTGTAGACATTGCCGTCGCAACCGCAGACCGGCGCGTACACGTCCGGGCAGGCCCCCGGGCCCTTGTTCTTCCTCACGCAGACGCCGCCGCCGTCATCGCCGCCGCACCAGCCATTGGGATCGTACTTGCAGTACTCGCCGCTCGGGCACGTTGCACCGCCAAATCCGCCGCAGGTCTTGGAGCCCGGCGGCGGCGGGGGCGGCACGGAGAGGCATTCGCCTTGACGCATGATGGACACGTTGGCGGCCACGGTCTCGCAGGCGTTCCCGTAGGTGATGCCGTCGCAGCCGCAAACGGGTGACCACTCGCGTCCGCAACCCGTGTTTCTGCTCACGGGGGTGCACGTGCCGCCCTGATCTGCGGCACCACACTGCGCCGATTCTTCGAAGCGGCAGTATTCGCCGCTTGCGCATTGGACTCCTCCCCGCGTGCCGCAGGGCTTGGTGCCTGGGGGCTGGGGCGGAGTGACCACCGATCCGCCCGGCGCTGGCGTGGTGGCACCGGGGATGGGGGAGCCCGAGGACGCCGGAAGATCCGGAACCATTTGGCCGCCGCAGGCAACGAGCGCAAGCACGGACGGGAGGGCGAGGGCACAGGCCAAGGTGAGCGACTTCATGCTCCGCCCGAAAGCAACCCCCGTACCAGTCGCTTGTCGTGACAAAATCGGCGTTTTCGCTCTCTGGCCCGTGCCAAATCGTGTCACGGGCCGACAGTCCCGTCTCGGACTCTCCGCCCCCAAGCCCGACGCTCCCCAGCCCGATGCCCCCCCAGCGCGACGCCCCCGCACCCGCACGCCTCACTCCACCCGCAGCACCCGAAGCACTCCGCCTTCGTCTGCGAGTTGCACCTTGTGCGTCGTCGACCCGCTCACGAACGTGGTTTCAAACCCTCCACCCTTCGCAAGCTTTTGCGGCGCTCCACACAACGCCAGCTTGGGCACCCCACCTTCCGCGTCCATGCGCACCCGCAGCCGCGCGAAGGCTGTGAGTCGCGTCTCCCACGTCGGTTCACGCCTCCCAAGGGTGGCCCACGTTGTGCCAGACGGGCGGAAGTGGCGCGGCTCGGCACAGGGCGCGTAATGGGCGGTTACGTTGCTCGGGGGTGTTGTT
>JBIKNA010000295.1:0-9049 GCA_044358965.1 Polyangiaceae bacterium | reverse complement strand
AATGCTTCCGGCCAGCGCAAGCGCCACGAGCACCAGTCTGCTTCGGACCAGCCTCGCGCCCATGAACACCAGCGGCGGAACCGTCAGGGCGCCGGTAATGGCTTGGAGGATGCACACCGCCCGCTCGTTGGCGTAGCCCCCGGCAAGCCAGAACTCGAGGCGGTAGTAGTAGTGGCCGCCAAAGGGGAAGAACGTATAGATCCGCTCCGGATTGGGCCCCCATTCGCGCTCGAGAAAGCGCGCCCGCTCCGAGTACCCGATCATGTCGTTGTAGAGGGTCCCGTAGGGCGACTGGATGCGCAGAACCCAGTAGAGCCTCAGCAACAGGGCAACGGCGAAGGCCACCACGGCCACGCCGCGAACGAAACGCGCTGCCCGATCGTGGACGGAGGGACGTGCCATCACGCAGCTGGTGAGCCCGCAGACGGTGTGCCCTGCTCTCGCAAAAGCTCCGCCACTCCGTCTTCGATGCGAACGCTGGTCCGAAAGCCGAGCGTTGCGAATGCCCGCTCGGTGCTCGCGAGGGTGACTTCGGCATCGCCCGCGCGGCGGGGCCCAAAAGTTTGCTCCGTGGAGATCATGTCCGCGAGTTCTTTGACCGAGTGGTTGGTGCCACTGCCAACATTGAGTACGACGCCCTTGGCCTCGGACTCGAGCGCCAAGATGTTTGCGCGGACGACGTCGCGAACGTGGACGAAGTCACGCCGCTGGCTGCCATCGCCATGAATCGTGAGTGCCTTGCCTTCTTTGCGTTGGCGCAAGAACGCCCCGAGCACGAGCGCGTAGGCGCCGACACCGGGTTGCCGAGGCCCGTAGACGTTGAAGTACCGAAGGCAGATCGTAGGCAGCCCGTAGAGGCGAGTAAAAAGCTCGCAGTACTGCTCGCCAACGAACTTGGACAGCGCGTACGGGTTCAGGCACTCGGGTTTGGCGTCTTCTTGCTGCGGCGCCTTCTGGTTGCCGTAGTAGGTCGACGATGCGCTGTAGACCACCTTGGAGACCTTGGCGTCGCGGGCAGCCACGAGGACATTCTGCGTCCCGACGACGTTTTGCTCGGTGCAGAACTCGATGTTCTCGATGCTCGGACCGACCTTGCTCATGGCGGCCATGTGGAACACGCCGCGCACGCCCTCGCAGGCTCGACGACAGGCGGCCTGGTCGACGATGTCCGCGTGGATGAACTCGACCTCCGGAGGCACCCAATCGCGGTTTCCCTGCGAAAGGTTGTCCAAGACCCGAACCTTGTATCCGCGCGACACGAGCTCCGCGGTGAGGTGGCTCCCAATGAAACCAGCGCCGCCTGTCACGAGGACGGGACGGCTGTCAGGCGAGTCGTTCATGTGCGATGCAGGCTCCGAGAAAACCCTGGATCCCCGCCCAGGTAGCCACGTCTTAGCCCACTCCCCTTGCGGGCGTCCAGGACCGATGCCGGCCTTTCCGGACGCTTCGGGGCAGCGATTTACCCGCGCGGGGCCCGCTGGACGTTCGGGCATGTTCGGGTATGGCCAGGGCCGGCAGGGGGCAGCGAACAGCCCCTCGGGCGGTGCAGAATGCTTTACAGCGGTGTTGGGGTCTGCCAAAAGGCGGAGGGAAGGCCGATGGAAGACGACCGAGTGTTCGATGGCGATTCGCACCTGCTCCCACGAGAAGAGGTGGGCAAGCTCTGGGCGCGCTTCCGGGCCGGCGAGCATGTGGCCTGCCCACGCTGCCAGACGGGTGCCTTCGCGCTCTCTGTCGACGGCGTCGCCAAGGCCTACCGCCTCGTGTGCGTAAGCTGCGGCACGTCGACGCCTTGGTTCGCCTCCAACAGCGGCCAGGTCATCATCCGGGCGCCTTCCCAGACGATCTCCCCCGAAGCCGGCAACGACTAGGTCCGACCCTGAGGGCGAGCAGCGGCGCGGCACCTCGGTAGCCCGTCCAGCCTATTGACAATGAGTCCCGTTGACTCATTCTTGAGGCATGCAGATTCCCGCGTTCTTCGACCCCGAGTCGGCTGGCCTCGTCTACGCGGAGCGCGCCGATACGGTGGCGGCGGCCGCGGCGGCCTGCGCGCCGGTGCCCCCGGCCCGTGACGACACCTTCCGCGTGTGCGCCTTCGGCATCGACTGCCAGGTCGCCTTCGCGGCCCCCAGCGGCAGTCTGTTCGTTCCGGGCGCGGTCGAGGACACGTTGCGCACTGCACGCTTTCTGTACCGCAATCTCGAGCGCATCACGGAGCTCGTCTTCTCTCTCGACACGCACTCGCTGTTTCAGATCTTTCACCCGGCCTTCTGGCTCGACGACAAGGGGCAACACCCCGCTCCGTTCTCCGTCGTCACCCATGCCGATGTGGCGCAGGGTCGGCTGCGCCCTCGTCGCAGCGAAGACCTCCCGGCCTGCCTCGAGTACACAAAGAAGCTTTCGGACTCGGGCAAATACGTCCTCACGCTTTGGCCGTACCACGCGCTGCTGGGCGGCGTGTCGCACGCACTCATGCCGTGCCTCAGCGAGGCCGCCATGTTTCACGCACTCGTGCGCGATCAGCCCACGGTGTTCGAAACCAAGGGCGAACATGCGCTCACGGAGAACTACTCGGTGATGGCTCCCGAGGTCACCGAGCTCGGAGGCTCCAAGGTGGGCCGGTTCAACCAAGCTCTGTTCGATCGGCTGCTATCGCACGACCGGGTGTACGTCTTTGGCCAAGCCAAGAGCCATTGTGTGTTGTCCACGCTTCGGGATTTGCGAGATCACATTCTTCGCAAAGACCCGCAGTCCATCAGCAAGATCCACATCATCGTCGACGCCATGAGCCCAGTTCCCGCGCCGGCCATGGATCCCCTGCCCCCGGCGCTGAACTTTCCGTTGCTGGCTAGCGCTGGCATCGACGAGCTGGCCCAAGCGGGCATGCAGATCGTTCAGGCCGACGCCATTGTGCCGGCAAAGGCACCATGAGCGCCCGCAAAGACCCCGAGCAGGCATTCCTCGACAGCTACGACCCGCGGGCTTTTCCCGCCATCGCGGTCACCGTTGATCTGGTCGTGTGCACGCTCATCGATGCCGAGCTCGCCGTGCTGTTGGTCGAGCGCGCGGAGCCGCCTTTCGCTGGCCGCTGGGCGCTGCCCGGTGGCTTCGTTCGCGCCGGCAAGAGCCGCACCGAGCAGGGCGAAGACCTCCCCGACGCCGCCCGCCGGGAGCTGACCGAAGAGACCGGCCTTTCGCCAAAAGACGTGTACCTGGAGCAGCTCGGCGCCTTCGGCAAGCCCATGCGCGATCCTCGGCTGCGCATCATCTCCGTCGCGTACTTCGCGTTGGTCCGGCCAACGCTGGCCCCGTTGGTGCGCCCCGGCGGCGACGTTCAAAAGACCCGTTTCTTCAAGCTCAAGGAGCTGCCTGCGTTGGCCTTCGACCACGGCGAGATCCTCGAGGCGGCCACCTTGCGCATGCGCGCAGAGCTATCGCGGTCCCCCGTTGCGTTCTCGCTGGTGCCAGAGACGTTCACGATCCAAGAGCTTCGCGCGGTGCACGAGGCCATCTTGGGCGAGCCGCTCGATCCAGGGAATTTCCGCAAGAAGTTCCTTCGCCTGCTCGAAGACAACGTGGTGACGCAAGCCCCTGGCAAGCGCCTCACAGCGTCGAAGCCCGCGCACGTCTACCGCTTTCGACGGTAACGCAGGCGGGCTCCGGCAGTGGTCCTTGCGGCGTTACGCGCCGTGCTTGCGGCGGCGGATGGCGAGCAGCGCGAGGCCAAACAAGAGTGCGCTGCCACCCATGCCACTGGTGCTCGTGTTGGTGGTCTTGCACCCGCAGCCGCTGTCCGCAGCCGGAGCGCCGCCGCTGGTCTTCTCGCCCGCAGCGTCGTCCTCCTCGCTGCTGTCGCCCGAGGCCGTGGTGCCTGCAGTGCCATTGGCGCTGATGCTGATCTTCTGCTCCGGCGAGTCGGGGTCGTTCGACGTGACGATGACGTCGCCAGACGCGGGGCCAGTCGCTCCCGGCACAAACGCGACCTTGAGTTCGAAGCTGCTCTTCGGCGGAACCACAACTTTGCCCGAGGGCACCTGGAACGCAGCGTTCTCGCTCTTGAACTCCATCTCCGCAGCCATCTCGCCCGTGTTCTGCACGGTGACGGTTTTCTCGGTACGGCTGCCGGCTTTGGTGTCACCCATGGCCAGGGCCTGCGAGGGCACCTTCACGTTCGGAAGCGGGATGTGCACCGTCTGCGACGGGAACGAGATCTTCTCGGCCGGGGTCGCGTAGTCCGTCTTGGCGCCGACACCCACGGGGAGCGTGACGTCGAGGCCGCCAATGCTGTAGACGCGGGTGATGTTGACGTTGGGGACCGCCTCGAGGTTGCCGCTGACGGTGAGTTCGCCGTCCACGCGCGCATTGACGTCGTAGTAGTCCGCGTCCGGCAGCGTCACCGTCATCTCGTCGCCCTGGGCGGTAACGGGCTTGTCGGCGCCTGCGAGAACAACCTGCGTGGTCTTGTACGCGAAGGTCGGCGCCGTGCGGGCCGACAGCGCAAGCGTGCCCCCGATGTACTGCGAGATGGTCTCGCCAAAGGACTCGAAGCCCACGGAGAAGAGCCGAGCCTCGGAGAGCTTGGGGCCCTCGACGACGTTTTTGCCACCCTCGAAGCCCCAAGGGGAGAAGGCCGTCTCGTTCTTGGCGTCGTAGTTGAACTTCGACCCGGGGATCTTGCTGACGAGGTCCGTGGCTTCGAAGTTGAACGTCTGCTTGAGTCCGAACAGGCTCACCTTGAGCTGCACCGTCGGCGTCAGCGTGTGCCTCGCCTTGACCATGCCGCCGGCCTCGCCGGTCACGAGCTTGAGCGTGGCCTTGCCACCGCGGACCCAAGAGGTCTCGACGACGGCGCCTTTGGGCATGTCGACGGTGTACATCGGGCCGCCGTCTTTGACCGGGTCCACGGCGATGAACGCCTTGACCTGCACGTTGCCCGTGGCCGGCATCCAGGGCGTCTCGATGTTGGTGCCGAGGCCCTTGGAGCTCTCGTACTTCATGGCAGTGGTGCCCTTGGAGCAGCGCGCATCGGCGCAGTCTGCGCGGCTTTCGGTGGCGAAGGCCGTGGCGCCCAGGGCCACAAGGGCGGACAGCGCGGTCTTGGTGAGCGTCACCTGAAGCTTGCGGGAGGTAAGAGCGTGCATGGAGGGAGAGCCTTTCGGAGAGCGCCGGAGGACTGCGTTGGCGAGCGTCCTAACCATGTGCACACACGGTGCCACCAATACAGCGACAGCGAACAATTGCAGTGAGGCCTGATTTCAAGGTATTGGGAAACCTGCGCACGGGTGCGTGTCACGCCCCGATGGACAGGAGATTTCCCAGGGTGGATCGGCCGAGTACCAATCCCAGTGTGCTGAATCCGCCCATCATTTCGGACAATTGCGCAATGTCTTCGTGGGGATGCACCAGCGTCAGCGCAGAGCGACGGAAACGACCGGACGGCGTTCGGCTCGCGCCCCATGCCCCGGACCTTGCCCCGTACCTGCCCCGCCCCCTGCGCGCTTTGGGCACCGCGCGAGCGGTCGATGCAGAGGCTTGAGTGGTCGCCCAGGGCGCGCGCTCGCGCGTCGAACCTCTCGTGCATCGAAACGTTTGGATCAGCAATGGGTTGGCAGCGCTGGCCGCGGCACTGTTCGTGGCGGTTGTCCCCGCGCACATCGCGAGCGCCGAAGCTCGCAATCGTGCCCCGATGCCCGAGGGCGCGCTCAGCCTGGCCAAAGGGGTGACGAGTTACGCCAAGGCCCAGCCGACAGAGCACCAATACGGAACCGGTTCGGCGCTCTTCGATGGCGAGTGGCTCTTTGGCACATTCATGATGGCGGCCATGGGTCACGGGCAGCTTGCGCGTGCAGACGAGGCAGCCCGGCAGACACACCTCGCGAACATGGAGGCCGCCCTGGACGCGATGCTTGGTCCCCGCGGACGGGCCTTCGACGAACATCGCTGGGGTGAAGATCCGCTCGGCGCCGAAGCCGTGGGCGCACACGCAGCGTTCCTGGGCTACGCGAACCTGGCGCTGTCTCTGCATCGCAGCCTGCGCCCCAGCTCGCGCCTTGCGGCGGCCAACGACGACGTGAGCGCGCGCCTGGAGCGCCTGCTCGAAACCCAAGCCACGCCCCTGCTCGAAACCTACCCCGGGGAATGGTACCCCGTGGACAACGCCGCGGTGCTCGCGTCGGTGACCCTGCGCCGTCAGGTGCTTTCGTTGCCCCCGTGTGACGCGGCGACACGGCTCTCGAGCGCGATCAAGAACCGTTACGTTCACGATGGTCTGCTCGTCCAAGCCACGGGTCCCGACGGCCAAGTGCGCGACGGAGCGCGGGGCTCCGGCACGTTCCTGGCGGCGTACTTCTTGTCGTTCTCGGATCCAGAGCTCTCGCGCAAGCTGTACGAGGGCGGCAAGCGCACTCTCTACCGGCAGGCCTTGGGCTTCGGGGCGATGCGGGAGTACCCGGCGGATCACGCAGGGCGCGGTGACATCGACTCGGGTCCCATCGCGCTGGGCCTTGGGGTCTCGGCCACGGGCTTTGCCTTGGGCGCTTCCCGCGCGCACGGGGACAGAGAGGTCTTCGAACGGATCTACGCAACGGCGCACCTGTTTGGGGCCCCCAAGGACAGCGCGCGGGGGCGGCACTACGCCACCGGCGGCCCCATCGGGGACGCGATACTGTTTGCCATGACCACCGCCGGCCCGACGGAGGCTGCGCGATGAAGAAGTTCCTTTGGGTCACCGTACTCTTGGCTGCCGCGGCGCTCGCACACGAAGTCCTGCTGGCCGTCTCCGTGGAGCGGCACCTGGCCGCAGGGCTGCTCGCCGGACAGCTCACGGCCCAGAATGTCCTCGGACCTACGCTGCTGCTCGCATGCCGCTTGGTGTGCGCGTTCGTGCTGCCCACGGGCCTGGTGTTCGGCCTTACCCGGCGCGCCGTTCGTTGGGCGCTATCGCGGCGGGGGTAATCTATGGTCTCGGCCCGCGGGCTGCCTCGTCCCGGCTTTCGGCCCAGGCGCCGCGGGCAGACGCAACGAAACTCCAAATGAGCAAAAACCCTCTTCACCGTGGTGAAGAGGGCCGCTCTTTTTGGTCGGGGCGAGAGGATTCGAACCTCCGACCCCTAGTCCCCCAGACTAGTGCGCTAACCAGGCTGCGCTACGCCCCGAACCGTCCGGCCTTTTGAGCCCGAGTGCGGCGGACCATAGTCGCGAAAGGGCTGCGGGTGCAAGCGGGCTTTTTCGCTTGGGCCTCTTGGCCTTGCCGCGGCCTTTGGTAAAGGACCTCTGTGCACGCTGTCGCCCCTGATTTGCGCCCTCGGGTGCTGTTCCTGGACGAACAGTTCGTGCCCCCGTCCCAGGGCATTCCGGCATGGGATCGGGGCTTGTTGTTTGGCGACGGGGTGTTCGAAACGCTGCGGGGGTCCAAGGACGGGTGCTTTCGCCTCGACGCGCACCTGGCCCGTCTGGCCTGCGGCCAGCAGGTGCTCGGCATCGAGCCCCCCAAGGCCATCGGCAGGTTGCCGTCGATTTTGGCCGAGGCCGTGGACCGCGCGGGCGCTCTTCCCACCTATCTTCGGATCACTGTCACCCGCGGCGACAACGAGATGGGTCTCGCAACCCGGGGCCTCGGCCCGTCGAGACTGCTCGTGTGGGCCCAAGCGCTGCCCTCTTCAGTCACGCTGCCGCCGCGCTTGTTGCTCGCCAAGATACGCCGCCCGGGCCCGAGCGCCGGGCCCACGCACATCAAGACTTGCAATTATCTGCCGCAGATCTTGGCCAAGCGAGAGGCCGAGGCCGAAGGCTACGACGACGCCCTGATGATGAACGACGCTGGCGCCCTGGTCTGCGCCACTGCGGCGAATGTGTTTGTCTTCCACGGTTCGACGCTTCGGACGCCGGCGTTGGCCGACGGCTGCCTGCCTGGCGTGACGCGCGCGGCGGTCATCGAGGCGGCACACGCCCAAGGCATGCCGTGCGTCGAGACCCAACTGCACGCATCAGACCTCGAGACGGCCGACGCGGTGTTGCTCTGCAACGCGCTGCGCGGATTGGTCCCCGCAGCGCTCGTGCGGGTTCAGCCCGCCGAAGCCCCACATACGCTCTTCGTCGATCACCCTCCTGCGGTGGCACTGCAGCAGGCGCTCGCCGCCAAAGTCGAGCGCGAGCGAAAGCCATGGTAGCCCCCCCAAGCGCTCGCGGGCCGGTACGCCTACGGGTGCAGCGCCGCATCTCGCTCCAAGCACCACTGGGTGCCTACGCCGATGCACTCTCTGGGGCCTCCGGGCCGTGTCTGCTGCTCGACACCGCGACGGGCACAAGTGGGCGCTCACTGTTGGCGCTGGAGACCGGCAGCGAAATTCGCGCCTACCGAGGCGCGTTCGCGGGCCGGCGGCACACCGTGCGCACCGAGATACAGCGGGCGTTCGGCGCGCCCGATGTATCCGCGACAGACCCGCTGGATGCCATCGCCCACGAGCTCGCGCTGGTGCGCGAGACACACGGAGACAGCACAGACACTTCTTACGCGTGCGGCTACCTCGCCTACGAGGCCGCGGGTTTCTTTCACAAGCTGCCCACACTGGGACCACACAGCGCCGGCGAACCGGCCGATGTGGCGTTCGCCGTCGTCACCACATTCCTCGTCGAAGAACGTGGCGGCACCGCCTACATCTCGGCCCTTGGCACCGGCGACACCGAGGCCCTGGCGCACGAAGACGCGCTACAGCGCCTCGACCAGCAGGAAGCCCGGCTGCAGAACGTTGCCCTCGCTGATGCCGGCTCCCCCCACCGCGATGCGCGCGCCGCCGATGCCGCGAAGCTCCCGCTCCCCACGGCCGATCGTCCGAACTACGAGGCCTCCGTGCAGCGATGCATCGAACACATCACCGCCGGCGATGTCTTCGAGCTCTGCCTCACCCGAGAGCTGCGGGTTCCGTACACCGGCGTGCCGGGGCGGCTGTACGCGGCCATGCGCGGCGCCAACCCCGCAGCTCGTGGCGCCTACCTGGCGCTCGCGGGCCTCACCATTCTGTGCACGTCACCAGAGCTGTTGCTGCGCAGC
>JBIKNA010000294.1:0-9052 GCA_044358965.1 Polyangiaceae bacterium | reverse complement strand
GAAGATTCAAGATGTTTTCGCGGGGGGCACCCCCCGACAGGGTCGACACCCATCGCCCTGCGGCTCGGCGTGATCGCCGCGTCTACGCCGCGAGCAACGTCACCCTCGAGCGCTGTGGCATCGGTTTGTGTAAACCCGCACCGAGAGGCCGTGAATCTTCGAGAAACCCTTACCTTGCCTCGCCTGATGCGCATAGAGTGCGCATCCAAGCCGCATGAAGTCCACACTTACGCCTCCGCTCACCCACATCGAGCTTCATCTTCTGGGCGGGTTGCGCATCGTCGTCAACGGCGTGGAGGTCTCCGCGGAGGGCTTCGCGACGCGGCGCGCGCGCGAGCTCGTGCTGCTTCTCGCGCTGTCACGGCAGCATCGACTCGCGCGCGATCAGGTGGTGGAGACCCTCTGGCCCGAGCTCGACCCCGACGCCGGCGGCGCCAACCTTCGCAAGGCCGTTCACTACGCGCGGCGCGCGCTGGGGCATGGCGATGCGGTGAGCCTCCGCGAGGGCCGCGTCGCCGTGCTCCCGGAGGGCACCGTCATCACGGACGTTGCGCGCTTCGAGCACGCCGCCGACGCGGCGCTGCTTCGCGGCGATCGCGAGGCCTGCGACGCCGCGGCGGCGCGCTACACCGGCGACCTTCTCCCCGATGCGATGTACGAGTCATGGATCGACGCGCCCCGCGCGCGCCTCCGGGGCAAGTTCCTCCAGCTGCTCCGCAAGGCCGACCGCATCGAGCAGCTCGCCGAGGAGGAGCCGACCGATGAGGCCGCGCACCAGGCGCTGATCCGCGCGGCCATCGCGTCAGGGCAGCGCACCACGGGCATTCGCTGGTACGGGCGACTGCGGAGCGCCCTCGCGACGAGCCTCGGCGTGCCGCCGAGCCGGGAGACCGAGCGCCTCTACGGCGAGTGTGTGGCGGGCCTCGCGCCGCGGGAGCACGGCTTCGTGGGCCGGGCGCTCGAGCTCGCGCGCATCAAGGCGCTCTTCTCACGCAACGACGAGCGCGCCCCGGCGGGCGTCGTTCTGCAAGGCGCCGCAGGGATCGGCAAGACGACCCTCGCGCGTCGCGCGGTCGAGGTCGCGAAGCGCGACGGGTGGGGCGCCGTCTTCGTCGCTCCGAACGATCCGTCGCAGCCCTATGCCCTGGTCGTCGCCGTGGCGGAGCAGCTGCTCCGGGCCGATCGGCGGCTCCTCGATGCCATCGACGACCACGCGCGCGGCGTGCTCGGCGCGCTGACGCCGCTCGCGCGCCCCAGGGCCGCGCTGCCGGGACCGCTGACGCGCCATCAGGTCGTGGGGGCGCTGCACGCGCTGCTCACCGCCACGCGCCCCGGGGCCCCCATCGTGCTCGCGGTCGATGACGCCGACGCGATCGATCAGGCGAGCACCGACGTTGTGCTGCAGTTGATCGCCACCGGCGCGCCCGTGCGCACGCTCCTCACGCTGCGCTCGCTGGCCACGACGCCGACGCTCGAGCGCGGCGTCGCGCGGCTCGTGCGGAACGGGCGCGTCGAGTCGATCGCGGTCGGCGCCCTCACGGAGTCCGAGCTCGCGGGCCTCGTGCGCGGCGCGGCGCCAGGCCCCCTCGATGCGGCGCACGTGGAGGCGTCGGTGCGCGGCGCCGAAGGGAATCCGTTTCTGGCGCTCGAGCTCGCGGAAACGCCTCGCGCGAGCGCGTCGGCCCCGCTCCCGGCCCGCGCGGCGGAGGCGATCGCAGCGCGCCTCTGCGACGTCGACGACCCTACCCTGACGAGCCTGCGCCGGCTCGCGTTGGGCCCTCGCGCCTTCGATACGACCATCGCCGCGGCGTTCCTCGACCGCTCCGAGGCCGAGGCCTTCGCCGTGCTCGACCAGGCCCTCACGCGCGGCGTGCTCGAGGTGATCGACGCGCGATACCGCTTCCGCCACGCGATCGTGCAGGAGTCTCTCGCCGGGCAGCTCGCGCCGCATCGGCGCGTGGTCGTGCATCGCGAGGCGGCCGCGAAGCTCGCGACGGCCCACGCGCCGGCGGCCCTGGTGGCGCACCACTGGCTCGAAGGGCGCCGCCCGGCGGACGCCGCGCCGTGGCTGGTTCTCGCGGCGAGGCACGCGCTCGGGGTCGCGGCCTTCCGTGACGCGCTCGCGCATCTGGAGCCCCTCCTGGCCCAGGAGCCGACGCACGCGGAGGGCCTGCGGCTCCGCGCAGAGTCCTTCGATGCCCTCGGCGACCCGCGCACGCTCGTCGCCTACGACGCCGCGGTGAGCGCCGCGGGGTCCGACCTCGCCGACGACCTGCGCGCGAAGCGCGCGCTGGCGCAGCTCAAGATGGGAGACCCCCGGGGGGCGCTCGAGGCGGTGCACGGTGTAGCGCCCAAGACCGTCGATGGGCGCCTCGCCGAGGCCCTCACGTACAGCGGCGCCGCCGCCCTCGGGTTCGCGGATCCCAAGCACGGCACCGCCCGGGCCGCGGAGTGCCGGCGACTGGCGCTGCAGTCGGGCGACACGGGCGCGATCGTGATCGCCTCGTGGGCGCAGGCGGCGGCCGCGCACGCGCGGGGCGAGCTGCACGGCAGCGTGTGGGCTGACCTCTGGGACACCCATCACGTGTCGCATCTTGCGATGCGGGTCTTCGACGGCCATCTCTGCATCACGCAGCGGTTCCTCTACGGCGCGCGGCCGTATGCGCAGGTGATCGACTTCGCGAACGCCCTCGCGGCCGAAGCGAGCCGCCTCGGCGCCGCGCGCGGGCACGCGTTCGCGGTGACGCTGCGCGGCGAAGCGAAGCTTCTGTCGGGTCACCTTGACGACGCCGAAGAGGATCTCGTCGCCGGCGCGCGCCTGCACCGTGCGATCGGAGGCGCAACGGGGGAGGCGCTCTCGCTCCAGCGCCAGGCGGAGCTCGCGATGTACCGCGGCAGGTTGGGCGAGGCGTGGTCCCTCGCGCATGCGGCGCTCGACGTCGCGCGGCACAGCGACATCGGGTTTCACCTCCTCGACCGCATCTACGGCACGCGCATCGTGCTCGCGCGCGATGCCGACGAGGCCCTCGCCGCGGTCCACGAGGCGGAGGAGTCGGTGCACGGCCCCCTCGAGACGTGCCCGGGCTGCCGGATCACCTTCGCGGTCCCCGCCGCCATCGCCGCCGCGCGCGCGGGCGCCATCGAGCTCGCGAACGACTACGGTCGCAAGACGCAGTGGCTCGCCGACGTTGTCATGCGTCTGCCCGCCTGGGATGCCGCCCTCGACGAGGTGCGCGGGCACATCGCGTCCGCGAACGGCGACCCGCGCGGCGCGGCGGAGCGCTTCGACCGCGCGGCGCGGCGCTTCGACGAGGCGGGCCATCCGCTCGACGCGCGCCGATGTCGAGACGGCTGACGGGCTCGCGCGGCGCGCTCCTCGGCGGACGCGTCGGGGTCCATGGGCTTCGCGCGCACGGCGAGGGTGATGCCCACGAGCGCCACCACGATGGCGACGCCGCTCCCGAGGAGCCCGGGAATGTCGGCGCCTTCCGTGGTGGTGCTGTGCGTGACTCCCCGCAGCGGGGGGCGGGCGGGCGGGCGGAGGTGCGGCGACGACCCGCGCGGGGCCTCGCGGGAGCGCCCCTCCGCCCGCGCGTTCGCGGGATCAGAGTCGCAGCACCTGGAGCTTCAGCGAGTACAGGATGCCCACCACGTCGCTGCGCGTCTGGGCATCGATGGCGTGCTTCTCGAGCGTGGTCATGATGTCGTCGACCACGGCGAGATACTCTTGCTCGCTGATGTTCATGCCCTTGTGGCTCGAGATCATGTCGCGGCCCGTGTACGGCTCGGGGCCGCCGGAGCCGGCGCAGAAGAACTCGACCGACACGCGGTGGAGGCGGTCAAAATCCTTCACGCCCTCGTAGCGGGTCTTGACCAGCGGGTTGGCGAGGTGCGCTGCGATGACATCGCGGACGATGCCGTCGATGCCCGCGCGCTTGCCGAGGCGATCGTAGAGGGAGGGGGCGGGGGTGCTGTGTTCCTGCGTCATGGTGCGGTCTCCGTTCCGGCGAGCGAAACTGCTCGCACTGCAGGGGATAGCGGGGCGCTGTTCCCAAATCGTTCCCACGATCGGCGCGGGGGCATCGGAGCGCCCGCGCGGGCCACGGCAACGAACGCCCGCGATGGCGAGGCGGGCCCGGTGCACCGCAAAACTCCGCCGTGCGAAGCTCCCGCCATGAAACGTTGCAGGGCGGTGTACTCCGAGGAAATCGCAGCGAGCGCCGAGGCGGTGTTCGACCTCGTGCACGACTACGACCGCAGGCTCTCCTGGGACACGCTGCTGCGGGACGCCCGCGTCGAGGACGGGCGGGCGCCCGGGGTCGGCGCCGTAGCGGCGTGCACGGGGCGGTGGTTCGTCGGGGGGATGTGCTTTCGCACGCGGTACGTGAGCTTTTGTCGCGGTGCGGTGGCCGCGGTGAAGCTCGTCGGGGGCGTCTCGCTCTCACGTCGGTTCACGCCTTCCAAGGGGTGGCCTACGTTGTGCCAGACGACAATCTACGGCACGGACTGGCACAGGGCGCGTAATGGGCGGTTCATCTGTGATCGGTTAAGCGGTCATCCGAAGGAGACCGCGCTCGGCGCGGCGAGTGACTAGGAGGGCGTCTCCGGCATACGCGACAGCGGCAACGTGGTCTCCCGCCCGGAGGCGCCTGCCATGGCTAAGGTCGCCAGCGCGACCTAGGTACCTGTTCGCTTGCGGTCGAAAAGGCGCGTGCTGCGCTCGGCGTAAAGGGCTTCGAGCGCCTTCGCTCCTTGGTCAAGCTGTAGCCGCGCCTCGGCTTCACTGATCGAGTAGGCCATGACCGGAATCACAATCAAGTCATCGACGTGAATCTCAAACGGGCGAGCCTGTTCCCACGGGAACGGATAGTCGAAGCGCACATGCGGCAACTCCGCCGAGTGTCCAAGGGTCAACACGATCTCGCCGGGCCGTGGCGGCACACCCTTGGACAAGGCCCAATCGAGCAGGTGCGCCGCATGGAACGCCGCGTCTTGGTCCGGTCCGCCGTAGGTGGCGACAAAAGGCATAAGGCGCCTCCCCTTGCGAACCTCCGGCCACTCCACCATGCAGCCGTCAAAGGAGAGGTGTGCGGTCAGACCGGCGTCCGGCGTTCCTTGCGCAACGACGACTCGCAACTTGCGACCGGAGCCGAGAGTGAACGTCTGGTAGGTGTAGCTTTGGGCCGCAAAAGCCGCCTGAATTGCGTCGAGCATGTCTGCCATCTGCGTCTTGCGAGACTACGGCATCCAAAAGGAACGTACATCCGCCCATCGCGCGTGCCGGGCCTTGTCATTCGCCCGCAGGCACGGCATGAAGTAGCGACAACTCCGTGGGCCGTACCGTTGTAATTCCGTTTGGCGTGCCGACCGGGTCCGAGGGCCTGGGGCTTGGGCTTGCGTCCATGCTCTACACGTTCGGCGCCGTGAAGCACGAAGGCCTGGCGCTCGCGTAACTGATGACCGCGCCGAAGGGCAGCAAGGCCACGTCAGGCACAGCGGAACGTGTCAACGAGTTTGAGACTGCCTGAAGCGAAGTTTAGAGAAGTGACGTAGAGGCGTTGAGGGTCTCGGCAGCGCCCGCGCCGCGCGGCGTCTGCGTGGTGGGAGCGCGACGGCGGCGCGGGGTCTCAAGCCCGCGGCGCGTCGTTTTGGATGGGTCGAGTGTTCTGGCTGTGGACGCGTCGTCGGGGTGTGACTCCGCCGCGCCGCGCGCTTGAGAGCGTTCGGAGAGGTCTCCGGTCACGCCGACGACGGGCTTCGGCCTGTTGATCCAGACCTCGCGTGGTGGATGTCGCGCAACGGCGGACCCCTTGGTGAAGCGCTCGGGATGGGCGACGTACGCGGCGTCGAGGACGACTTGGCGCTCTTGGATTCGTTGGCCGGCCAGACCGTTGTGGACATCGGCCGGCGTCAACATGCCAAGGCCATCGTGATGGTGTTGGTGGTTGTACCAATCGAAGAATTCTCGGCAGTGTTGACGTGCGTCCTCGATGCACCCAAAGCGTTCCGGAAAACCTGGCCGGTACTTGAACGTCTTGAAGTGTGACTCGCTGAAGGGATTGTCGTTGGAGACGTGCGGCCGCGAGTGGGTTTTGGTCACGCCGAGCTCCGCGAGAAGAAACGCAACGTCCTTGGCCGTCATTGGCCATCCACGGTCGGCGTGGACGCTGAGCGTTCCCGGCACGACTTTCTGACGCGCGTACGTTTCGGCGATCAGCTTCTTGCTGAGCTTGGAGATTTCGCGGTGCGCTACCATCCACCCGACGACGCAGCGGCTGAAGACATCGATGATCACGTACAGGTAGAAGTAGGTCCACTTCGCGGGCCCAAGGAGTTTGGTGATGTCCCAGCTCCAAAGCTGATTGGGGCCTGTGGCGAGCAATTCCGGCTTCGTGTAGGGCGGATGGCGCAACTGGTCGCGGCGCTCTCGAACTTGAACGTGCTCGGTCAGAATTCGGTGCATCGTGCGCACGGAGCAGAGGTAGCGGCCCTCTTCGAGAAGCGTCGCGTAGACCTCTGCCGGAACCAGGTCCGCGAAGCGCGGCTCGTTCAGGACGTCGAGCACGACACGCCGTTCTGCATCGGAGAGCCGACGCAAGGGCGAGGGCCGCCGTTGTATCGGACCGTGCATGGGCGGTGCGCGATGCCGAAAGTATGTGGCGGGCGAAACCCCAAAGGCGTGGCAGGTTGCACGAGCGCCGAGCTTGGGAGCGACTTCGACGATGGTGCTCATGAGTCGCTCTCGTCGCCCAGGTCCGGCGGCGTCGGAAGGGCGATTCCCAGAATCTCCGAGACTTATTTTTGGAGTTCGACAAGGGCTTCGGCCCGCTCTGCCCGGCGCCGATACTTCAAGCTCTCGCGCTTCAGCGCCGCAATCTCGTGGTCGCGAGCGTCGACAACCTTGGCCTTCGGTCCCCGCTTCTTCGGCGCCAGCGCCTTCAGCGAACCGCCTGCGGCCTGTGCGCGCCAGGTCGACAGATGCGAGAAGTAAAGCCCCTCCCTGCGCAGCAGAGCGCCGAGTTCTCCGGTCTGCGTGCAGAATGCAGCTTCTTCGAGAATGCGCGCCTTGTACTCGGCGCTAAACCTGCGCCGTGTCGCCTTCTCGGTCACCTCGGTCTTCGGCTTCACAGCCGGCAACGAAATCACAGAATTCATCGGTCATGCCAATCTCGCCCCGCTCGGTTGAACAGTAGACTTTAGGGAGGCGGCGGTCTCACTCACATTGGCACGGAGGGGCTCGCCTTTTGGGCTTGGGACCCAAAAGTAGGAGGTGGGGCCTTGCGTGGGTGCTGAAGTCCTCCGACAACAAAGGAAGCTAAAGCGTCGAGCTTGATCGAAGATCATGCTCGACGCTTTAGCGCGGGCGCAGCGGCCACGCGTGGTCGAGCGGGCCGTGGCCCGCGCCGAAACCGGGCGCACGCAGCATGGCCTCGCGCACGTAGGCGCAGGCGCGCGCGACTGCGTCGTGGAGCGGAAGGCCTTGGGCGAGACCGGTTGCGACGGCCGAAGCCAGGGTGCAGCCCGTGCCGTGGGTATTGCGCGTGTCGATGCGTTCACCCTCGAAGGCGGCTTCTCCATCAGGAGTAAGCAGGAGATCGACGACGCGTGCACCGGCAACATGCCCGCCCTTCATGAGCACGGCGTTTGCGCCCATGGCGAGCAGCGCCCGGCCCGCTCGACGGAGATCGTCGGTGGTCTCCGCTGGCAAGCCAGTGAGGGCTGCGGCTTCGGGCGCGTTCGGCGTGAGGAGCGCTGCGCGGGGCACGAGCAGCGCCTTCACTGCGCCAATGGCCTCGGGCGCCAGCAGGGGCGAGCCGCCTTTGGCGATCATCACGGGGTCGATCACCGCCGGGATGCCAGCGGCGTAGTCGAGCAAGCGCGCGACGACCTCGACGGTGGCGACGTTGCCGAGCATGCCGGTCTTGAGCGCGTCGGCGCCGATGTCGTCGAGCACAGTGCGTCCTTGCGCCTCGATGACATCGACAGGAACAGGGAACACCCCCGTGACCCCGAGCGTGTTCTGCACGGTGACGGCCGTCACGGCGGTGGCGGCGTAGCCGCCGAGCGCGGTCACCGTTTTGATGTCGGCCTGGAGCCCCGCTCCGCCCCCCGAATCCGATCCGGCGATGACAAGCACACGACCACGATGGGTCACCGACGCGGGGCGAGGCTCGAGCATGGGTTGGTCAGGCTATCACCCTCGCGGCGGCATCCGCTCCGAAGAGGCCAACAACGCAGGCGCTTGAGCGCAGGCGCTTGCCGGGAACGGCGATTGCGGGCAAAGCCAGCCATGCACCCTTCCGTCGCAGCGTGTCTCGTCTTGTGTTCCGCGGTGTGCGGTATTGCGTGCGGATCGCCGCCCCCAACCAACGCCGCGCCCGCATCGGCGCCTACGCCGGTGACCGCAACACCTGCGCCAGAACACGCGCCCGTTGCGTCGACCCCCCAAAACTCGTCGCCGGAAACGTCGTCGACATCGGGGTCACGGTGCCGCTTCAACATCACGAACACGCTCGGTTGCTCACCAAGCCGCGTCGAAGCGCTCATCGAGCCGATCCGACCGCGCATCGAGG
Organism: Polyangiaceae bacterium; assembly: GCA_044358965.1. Classification (GTDB taxonomy): domain Bacteria; phylum Myxococcota_A; class Polyangia; order Polyangiales; family Polyangiaceae; genus SXNL01. Next base: position 479 of record JBIKNA010000294.1, on the reverse strand, counting down.
CCTGCCACGGCAGCGGCGGGGGCAAGGTTCGGATCCGCGTGCGCCAGGCCGACGGTAAGCTCGCCTTCGAGGTAGAGCCGGGCACATCGCTGGACCCAACGGAGAAGCGCTGCGTCCTCGACGCTCTGTCGACGATCCGAGATTCGGAGCAAACAAGTGGGCCCGATGTGAAGGCGTCGGGGTTCACGTCGCTCATTACAGTGGAGTGGTGAGCACGTCGGGCTCCGGGGTCAGAATCTCGAAGCCATCTTTCGTCACGAGAACCGTGTGTTCAAACTGCGCCGACAAGCTGCCGTCGGCGGTTAGCTCTCGTGCGCGTGAGGGCTCTGGCGTCTGTTTGAGCCGATCGCTGCGTCGGCGAGGGCAGCCTCGCGGAGATACCTGGGTGGTCGGGTAGCCCCGGGTCGTTGCCTTCCCGGGGCCCCCACGGATCCGGACGTGCAGATTTCCCGCATCCGGCTCTTCGAGACACGGCTTCG
>JBIKNA010000043.1:0-29407 GCA_044358965.1 Polyangiaceae bacterium | reverse complement strand
CTGCGGTAGGCAAGGGGCGTGGTTGCGTGCGGCGCAAGCGCGGCGAAGAAGCTCGCGAAGTCGTCGAAGGCGGCGATGGTCCAGTCGAGGTGCTTCTTGTCGGGGCCCGTGGGGAGCGCCGGCACGAGGGCGATCATGCCGCGGTAGCCGCCGTTCATGGTGTGCGCGGCCTCGACGCCGGTGGTGACACCGTGGGTGCGGTAGAGGGCGAGGGCCTGGGGCGCGAGAGATGGGGCGCTCGTGAAGCGGAGCGCGAAGAGGCAGGCGTCGGGGGGAGAGGGGGAAGGAGAGGGAGTGCAGGTAGCGGCGTGGGCGGCGCCGTGGTCGGGGAGATCGAGGAAGAGGGCGGCGGCGAGCTCGGAGGGGCTGCGTGCGGGTGCGGGTGCGGGTGCGGGTAGTGGGGAGGAGGAAGAAGAAGAGGGGGCGGGGGGTGGTGAGGAGGAAGAAGGGGATGGGGATGCAGAAGAAGGGGTGGAGACGTGGGGCGGCGATGGGGCCGCGGCGCGTGGGGGCGCGGGGCTTGGGGATTGGGTGCAGGATGCAGCGAAAAAGAGCGCGGCGAGGCTAGCGGGCGCGGCGGGCGCGAACGGCTTCTTCGGTGCCTTCTTCGGCGAACTCGGCGTAGGCGTCATCGGGGGGTGGGACATCGACGCGGGCCTTGGGCTTGGCTTCGCCCACGCGAATCTTCTCGAGTTCGGGGTCCATGGGCGGCAAGTTGTCGAAGTGGATACTGCGGAAGCGGTAGACAACCTCGCCGTGCTCGCCCAGGTCTACGGCAATGCCGTCGGGCGAAGCCTTGGCCATGCGGGTCAGGATCTTGTCGGCCTCGGCCAAGGTGACATCGAGACCGCGGGACACGTCGATGGCGCCCACGAGGCCCTTCTTGTTCTCGGCCAGGGCCAAGATGGCCTTCTCTTGGGCCGCTTGCTCGGCGCTCTCGCCCGTTTGCTTGAGCGACTTGCCGCCCCACAGCAACACGCCCGCAAAGACCCACGTGATGAGCAGAATGGGGCCGCCCAACAAGTACCCGAGCACGCCCTCGGTAATGGCCCACTGCAATAGGCCCATGACCGAAAAGCCAATGAGCGATCCGATGGCCAGCACCATCCAGCCAAAGGTCTTGGCGACCACGCCGCCCACTTTGGTGCCCTGGCCCGCAAGCTGCACCGCGCTACCCGACAGCGGCACGCGGGTGGCCCCACACGCCGTGCAATACGCCTGTACCCCGCGGTACACCAGCGGCGCGTCTTTGTAGCAGTGGGGGCAAAGCATGGCCACGGACCGGGGACCTCGATGGGAGCAATGTGCGGCCGGGGTGCCCGGGGCGCAAGGGTGGGGTTAGGGCAGAGGGATACGGCTGGGAACGGGATTGCAGAACGTCGGCAGGTTGGCATTCGGATCGTGGTCGCTTATGCAACCTGCATCGGGGAGCAAGTCGCCCGACCCGGGCGCTCCGGCGTCGTGTCCGAGGACGCCGTTTCGATTGTCTCCCCAGCAAAATACCTCTTTGGTTGTCTTTAGTCCGCAAACGAAGCTTGGCCCAGCCACGAGAGACTCGAAGTTACTCGCATTGTCGATCTGCGCGAAGGTCTGCACCGCTCCCGACACCGAGCCGGCCCTTCCGAGCTTCCCCGAGCGACCAACGCCTGCGCAATAGGCCTTCCCGTTCACGTCGACATAGCAAGTTGTGTCAGTGCTCTGCGCCACTGACACTATCGCCACCGGCAAACTGTCCTTGGCAAGGTCAACGAATGACCTCCAGCGCACCACGCCGCCATCCACGGTGGAGGCCACCACATGCGCTTCGACAATCGAAGCCCGCACTCCGCCGCCATCCGGATTCAGTTCGGTTCTCGGCAGCGCCACCGCACCGATCGACGCGCGGAGCGACTGCCCACCGTTGTTTGTTGGAAGGAACGGGTACGCGAGTCCACAGCTATCGTTGACGCAGTCGACCCGAGCCGTCATTCCAGTCGTGACAAGATGCCCTTTCAGGCCCCAGCCGACCAATTCACCTCCGTCGGCCATCGCAGCAAAACGGGTGTTGCTTCCGATAGTCCACAGAGCTCGAAACGGCGGGGCCGAACCACCGTCGATGTTGCGGACCTGGTCTACGGCTTGCGCACCGCTGGCTTGACCCCGCCCAAGCTGTCCGAAGAAATTCGGGCCCCAACAGAGAACTCGTCCGTCCTTCAGAAGAGCGCAGGTGTCGGCGATACTGGTCGCGTCTTCGACATCGCCAGTGACCGGATGCCGCACCACCGAACCTCGCGTGGCGGCGGCTCGGGCTGAAGGGCCGCCCAAGATGCCCAGCTGTTGCTCCTGATTGTCGCCCCAGCAGTTGATGCGCGTGCCACCATTGTCAGAAGAACGCAGCGCGCACATGCCACCGCCGCGAATTTCAGTGAGCTGCAATATGCCCGTGATGGGGCTTTGGTCGTCCCAGCGGAGCGTCGTGGGTATGGGACTCTCGAACGGTGTCACGCCGTTCCCGAGTCCCCAGTACCAACGACCCCAACACTTGGCGGTGGTGTCGCTAAGGATCGCGCAAGCGCCATTCGTGCCAGCCATGACCGATGTCACCGTTACGCCCCCGTCGGAAACAGAGACGTCGCCCGCGTCCGCTGCATCACCTGCATCCGTCAAAGAGGCGTCGCTTGCGTCGGTGGCTACGGCGCCGTCAGTGCCCGTGTCGAAGCCGGAGTCCACGCCGGGGTTCGCGCGGTCTTCGTTGACCACGTCGTTTGCCGGCGCGCTCGCGTCGCCGTCGACGCGAGGGGTGGCCTCTTCGATGCCAAGGATGGCGTTGCACGCGAGGAGCAGGCCGCCCGCGGCCGCGGCGCCCGCGAGGACACGGGTTCGGGTGATGTTCACGACCCCCGGAAGGTATCACAAGGGGTGCGCGGGGAGGGGCTTCCGAGGGGGCCAGGAGCTTGCCCCGAAGCGCGCGAAATCGCGTGTACACTCGGCTTGCTTTCGATGTCCGACGACGATGACGCCCCCCTCAGCGTGAACCCCGGTGTGATCATCGCCGGCAAGTACCGCGTCGAGAAGGTCATCGGCCAGGGGGGGCATGGGCGTGGTCATCAAGGCCGTGCACGTTCTGTTGGACGAGCCCGTGGCCATCAAGCTGCTGAACCCCTCGCTGGCGGATAGCAGCAACGCCAATGGCAGGTTCCTGCGCGAGGCGCGGGCCACCGTCCGCCTGTCGAGCGATCACATTGCGCGGGTGCTCGACGTGGGCCTCACCGAAGACGGCTCGCCGTACATGGCGCTCGAGTATCTGGAAGGCGCCGATCTGGGCGCCGTACTCGACAAAGAGGGGCCACTGCCCATCGAACGCGCCGTTCGGTACATCTTGCAGGCCTGCGTTGGGGTGGGCGAGGCGCATGCCCAAGAGATCATCCACCGGGACATCAAGCCCTCGAACCTGTTCGTGGCCAAGGGGCGCGATGGCGTCGAGCGCATCAAGGTGCTCGATTTCGGCATCTCCAAGATCAAAGACGAGGACGGTAAGCTCACGGCGCTGACCAAAAGCGGAGGCGCGCTGGGCTCGCCCATGTACATGGCGCCGGAGCAGCTGCGTGGCGCCAAAGACGCCGACACACGCGTCGACATCTGGGGGCTCGGCGCGGCGCTGTCCGAGCTGCTCACCGGGCTGCCACCTTTCTTGGGCGACAACATGCACGCCATGCTCGCCGCCATCGCCGCAGATCCGCCGCGGCAGCTGCGCAAGGCTCGTCCGGAGCTGGACCCGGCGCTCGAGGCCATCATCTATCGCTGCCTCGAAAAAGACCGCGAGCGGCGTTTTGCTTCGGTGGCCGAGCTCGCTCAGGCCCTGCGGCCCTTTGGGGGCGACGAAGGTGCGCTCGCGTCGGACCGTGTTGCATCCACGTCGCGTTCGTCGCGTCAGTTGCAAGTTGCAACCACCGAGCCCGCGCCGCGGCCCGAAGGGCACCAGACCCTCGATGTGCCCGCCGCGCCGCAGGTGCCGTCGGCCATAGCGGCCACGCAGCTCGATGGCACCCCAGAGCCCGCGCCGTCCGACGCCGAGCTGCGCAAGACGGGCGCGCCTATGGCCGAGGGCTCGGTCTCGGTGCCGCCCGCGCCCGAGCCTGCGCGCCGCTCGCGTGCGGGCCTCTTGATTGGCGGCGCAGTTGCCGTGGGCATCGCCGCGGTACTTGGCGTCATGGCCAACGCCCGAAGCCAAGCCACCGCCGAGCGCACCCCGGGCGCGGCCACGGTCTCCGCAACGCCGAGCGCTGCCCCCTTGCCTTCGCTTGCGGCCGCGGCAACCAGCGCCGTGATCCCGTCGGCGCAAGCACCAGCCCCCGCATCGGCCGCAGCGTCGGTGCCTGCGCCCACCGTTGCGTTGCCGCATGCAAGCGCGGTCTCGGCGCCCAAGGGCACCAAACCCGTGGCCCCCAAACCTGCACCCAAGGGAGACGATCTTGGCTCGCTCATTCAAGACCGTCGCTAGCGCACTCACCGTCGTGCTGCTCGCCGCGTCACGCCCGGCGTTGGCTGGCGATGCCGCCGCCGCCGAGGTTCTGTTTCGCGAGGGCAAGAAGCTGATGGAGGCCAAGGACTACGTCCAAGCGTGCCCCAAGCTCGAGGCAAGCTTTCGCGAAGACGAGGCCACGGGCACCCTGCTGGCCTTGGGCGCCTGCCACGAGGCCGAAGGTCGGCTGGCCAGCGCCTGGACCGAGTACACCGAGGTCGCGGCCCGCTCGGCCCGCGATGGCCGCAAAGATCGCGAAGAGGTCGCCCGCAAGCGCGCCATGGCCCTCGAGTCGCGTCTGTCCAAGCTCACCGTGCGCGTATCGGCCGAGCTCGGCGCCATCGCCGGCCTCAAGGTCTTCCGCGATGGCAAAGAGCTCTCCTCTGGCGCCCTGGGTGTGGCCGTCCCCGTCGATGGCGGCCCCCACACCGTGCGCGCCGAAGCCCCCAACCACGAGCCCTTCACCCAAACCGTCACCGTGCGCGCCGAGACCGACGCCGCCGAACTCGTGATCCCCTCGCTGCGCGCCCTCGCCGCTCCCAAGGCACCGCCCCCGGCCCCAGCTGCTTCCCCCGCACCCGCACCCGCACCCGCACCCAGCGAGCCCATGCCGGCCCGCACGTCCATCCTCAAGCCCGTGGGCCTCGGCGTGCTCGGCCTCGGCGTCGTGGGCCTCGGTGTCGGAAGCGTGTTCGCCATCCAGGCCTCGGGCAAGAACAGCGACTCCAATGCCGACTGCGCGGGCAACGTGTGCGGGCCCACGGGCCTCGCCGCACGCAACGATGCCATCAGCGCTGGCAACACCGCGACCATCTTCGTGGTGGCCGGTGGTGTGCTCGCCGCTGGCGGCGCCGCCATGTTCTTTCTTGCGCCTTCGGGCAAGGCAGTCACCGCCGCGATCTCGCCGCTCCCGGGTGGCGCCGCAGCGCAGCTCTCCCGCGCATTTTAGGGCTCCGCAAAGCACACATCCGCCCCGAGCCGCATGGACCCCACGTGAACCCGGCACGATCCACGGCGTAACAGCCTACCTGCGCGTTTCCATTGGCGGCGGCGAGGGCACGGTTGTTGAACACGGATTACCTTACGCTGCACCTGCGGCGGCTCTGTCATGTCCGCTCAACGACGTCCAAGCCTTTTCCCCGACAGGCTCGCCCTCGACCCCGGTAGCGGGGTTCATCGCTTGACGCCTTCGCTCTTGCGCGAGGCGCAGGAGCTAAAGTCGAGCCCACCGCCACGGGGCTTGCCGCCTGCTGCGGTCACATACCTTCCAGGGGCTGGAGCCATGGTCAAGGGCGCGGCCCTCCGCGCGTTCTTGGACTGGTACCAAGATGCCCACGGTGCCGATGCAATGCACACGGTCGCCGCCAACGCTCCGCGCGATTTGGCGCACCTGCTCGACCCGAGCACCCCCGTCAACATGGTGCTTTGCGCAAGCTGGTATCCGGCGCGTCTGGCGCACTCGATCCTCGACACGGTGACGTCGGGGATGTCCGAGGCTGGCGTCCTTCGTTTGGCCAAGGGGGCAAGCCGCGGCGTGGTGGCCGAGGCCACCACGGGCGTTTACGGGTCGTTCGTGCGAAGGCTCATGACCCCGGACATGTATGCCGCGGCGGTCCCGCGGCTTTGGCCGCAAGTCCACAGCACCGGCCAGCGACGCATGGAACGAAGCGGGCCCACGGGCTACCAGAGTTCCGTCACGCGATGGACGGGGCACCATCCGGTCCTGTGCCTCGCCAGCATCGAGGTCATGTGCGCCATGTTCGAGGCCATGGGCAAACGCCACGTGGCTTGGGTGCGCGAACGCTGCGTGTCCCGTGGCGACAATGCCTGCGTCACGCACGTGACCTGGCAAGGATAGACAAGCTCCAATCGAGCGCTACGAGCGCCGGTTGCCCAGCGCCTCTTTGGCCGTTTCAACATCGGAGAAACGCCGCGTGTCCTTGCCGATGATCTGCTCGGTCTCGTGGCCGCGGCCAGCGATGATGAGCACATCGTCGGCACCGAGTGTCGCGATGGCGTTGCGGATGGCCGTGCCGCGATCGAGCTCGATGACGACCTTGGCGGCACCGGTGATGCCGCCCTTGATGCTCTCTGCGATGTCCCGCGCGTCTTCGTCGCGGGGGTTGTCGCTGGTCAGAATGATCTCGTCGGCGGGACTCGCCGCGAGGCCCATGGGGCCGCGCTTGTTCTTGTCGCGGTTGCCGCCCGCGCCAAAGAGCACCAGGAGCCGGCCTTCTTTGCACAACGTCCGGGCTTGCGTCACGGTCCGCGCCAGCGCATCCGGGGTGTGCGCGTAGTCGACCACCACCCAAGGCGCGCGCCCCACGACCTCGAAGCGACCTTTGGGGGCCTCTGCCGCTGCGATGGCTTCTGCCGCGAGCTCCGCAGGTACGCCGGCAGCCATGGCCGCGAGCCATGCGGCGATCACGTTCTCGGCGAACACTTGCCCCACGGCCTTGCTCTTGAGCTCGAAGCCGCCGCGCACGGGCAAGCCCTTGGTGGCGAGCTCGATGCGCGTGCCGTCGAAGTTCGTCTCGACCTTGGTGGCCAGGGCATGCACCTCTCCATAGGGGGTTCCACGCGAAGGCACGCCGAAGCGCAGGATGCGCACCCCCTTGGGAATGATCTCTTCGATGAGCTCCGCGCTTGGATCACACGCGTTCATGATCGCCGTGCCACCAAACGGGATGTTCAAGAACAGCTGGGCCTTGCTGCCCAAGTAGTGCTCCGGCGTGCCGTGCGCATCCAGGTGATCGTGCGTGAGGTTGGTGAACACGCCCACTTCGCATGGCCACGCCTTGCCGAACCCGTGGAACAAAGCTTCGCTGGTCAGCTCGACCACGGCGTAGCTGCCGCCCAGGCTCTCGCCGCGGCGCATCGCCTCGATGAACCCGTCGTAGGATTTGGGAACGTCGAGCAGTTCGGCATCCAAGAAGGTGCCCACGGTGGACGTTCGGGCCACCGGCTTCTTGTGCGCCGACAGCGCCGCGGCCACCCAAGACACTGTCGATGTCTTGCCATTGGTCCCCGTCACCCCAACGCTCAGCAAGCGACTCTTGAAGTCCGGGGGCCTCGGCACCACTTTCGGCGGCTTCTGCATGCCCGAAATACTACCCAACGCCCCAGTCTGTTCTCAGACCATTGTCTCTCGCTGGCCGCGTATCGGGCGCCGGGCTTCCCCCGCCCGACGCGAACCGCTCGCCCCTCAGGGCCGTGCACCCCGATCGTATCGATCAGGTGACACTGGAAGGATCCACCTGGCATGGACCACGCCCCCCCTCGGTAGTCAGCTAAGTTGTTGGAATTGCTTGCGCCATACCTTGGCCCACTCCCCGCTACATGTGTGAGCACTCACCAGCCGCTGGATGTCCCCGCGGCGCTCTCTTGGAGGCTCTCATGTTGGTCGATCGTTCAAAGTTCGCGTCCCTTGCTCTCGCCATCGCTGCTGCCAGCGTCACCGTTGTTGGCTGCGCAGCCCCCGAGGACGAGGCCGACGCAACCGGCGACGAGACGGCCGAGGCCGTGACCGCGGGTACCTGCGTGGCCACGTCGATTCGCGCGCCACTCGAGGGAGCAAGCATGCCCTACGCCTTCGAAGAGGGCTTCTGCTTCGACCTCGCGGCCTACCGCGGTGCGCCCGACGCCGAGGGCATCAGCGCCGGCTTCTTCGACTTCATCCACGAGCATTGCCGCATGTACAGCACGCAGCTCCAGCCCGCCGTCGCCAAGTCCGTCAAGGCGTGCCTCACCAAGGCCAACGCTGCCCGTCCGCGCAACGCCGCCGGCGAGGCCACCGCAGAGTTCGACGCGATGGCCATGTACGAGTGCGGCAAGACGGCCATGTTCTCGGTCTGCAACGATGGGATCGACGGCCGCGTGAATGCGCAGAAAGACGCACGTGGCCGGGGCCGCTGCGATCGCATCACCGACAAGTTGGCTCCGGCGTCGGGCACCCGCGCCGAGCGCACCAAGCGCACCAAGACCCTCAACGAGTGCAACCGGGTTCTGTCGGGCCTCAAGTCGTCGGCCCGCAAGCAAGTCGAGAGCTGCGTCGTCAACGAAGGCTTCGACCTGTACACGTGCACCGAAGGCCTCACCGAGGACTTCTCGCTCACCGAAGAAGCTTCGGAGCCGCGGCCCTCCGCTGCACTCGCCTGCGTTCCTGCCACCTCGGCGGCCACGGTTCCCGCCGCCAGCGTGTGTGATGGTCTGTCGGCGCGGGTCATCGAAGAGACCCGCAGCTTTGCGAACCCCGGGTTCTCGGCCGACATCGCCGAGTTCGTGGTGTCGCAATGCAAAAACTACCGCACCAACTTCGACCCGCCGGCCGCCAAGGCCGCCATCGACTGCCTCACGAACCCCAACACCAAGGTCTACGACAACATCTACAGCTGCGGCGCGCTGGGCCTGAAGAAGATGTGCAAGGACACCACGCAAGACGACACCTGCAAGGGCCTCGTCGACACCATCAAGGCGGCCTCTCCGGACGCAAACAAAGGTGGCCGGCTCACGCGGCAGTGCCGCTCGCTGCTCCCGGGCCTCAAGCCCGCCGCAGTGACCAAGCTCAAGACCTGCGTGCAGGCCGAGGCGGCGAGCCTTGGGCAGTTCACGCTCTACTCCTGCATCGAGGGCATGCGCTAAGGGCAGTCCCGAAGCAGCACACATACCTCGGGCGGCGTTTCCCTCCGGAGCGCCGCCCTTGGGCTTTTTGTGTGGGACCGCTTTGCCAGTGCCTCCGCGTGGGCCAGGTCGGGACTACGCGGCCCAGGTGGCGAGGCGGATCATGCTCGAGTTCGCGCTATCCACCTTGCGGATCTTCGGCGCCGTCGCGTGTCGTGCGGGTGTTGGATCAAGTTCGTTGCGTTCGAAGACCGGCTCGCCGAAGAGCGTCGGGTCGTCCTCGAAGTCGATGCAAGCGAGAGGCACCACAAAGGCCGGGGTCATCGGGCCCGTTTCGACCGCGGAGGTCACGACGGGGGTGAAGTAGAGCTCTGTTGCCGGAGGCGGAGCGGCCGGGGCGAGCACCGGGGCCGGGGCTGGCGCAGCGGCCTGCGCGGCCTGCGCGGTCTGCGGCGACGGCAAGATGGCCGTGTTGCACGGCGGCGTCACCACGAGCGGCGAAGGCTCCGCCCATGGGAGCCACTGCACCACCGGTTGCGCGTGGTGATACGCCGCAGTGATTTCCTGCACTGGCGGGACGCTGCGTCGGGCTCGCGCCCTTACGTATGCAGACTCCGAGGCCCGGTCTCGGTGCTTGGCAACCAAGGCCACAAGGCCCAGCGCAAACACGAACGTGCACACGCCCGTGAGCACCGCGGCCACGAGGGGGGCATGGTGGCCCGAAAGCAGCGGGACCATCGCATTGCGCAGGAGTTGTAGGGGGGGCGTCATGGTCTTTGGCCTGTGCGATCGAGATACGCGTCGGGGCCGGTGGACCTTCCCTTGCAACTTGTTTGGCGGTCTTTTGGGCATTTTGGCCTGCAATTTCGAGCCTAGACGCCACATGGCTACCGCGCCCGGGGCCGCATGTTGCGCCTGGCGCCCGTGTTGGCGGCCGGCTCCGTGCACGGTTCTGGCCTAAGGGGCGGCAATGTTTGTGATTGTTGGCCGAAGCTGGCAACGTTGGCAGCAGAGCATCATGGTGCGCCGGGCCCTCACTACTGTCATCGTGCGCGTCCTTGCGCCTGTCCTTGTGTGTGTGGCCCCGTTGGCGCTGGGGGGCTGCAAAGAACGCGCACCGGCCACCTTTGTCGAGGGGGATCAGGGGCCGCGCCTCCAGATCGAAGGCAGTGCAGCGAGCGTGCCCATCAACCCCTTCGAGGTCGACACCAAGGTTCCGCCGGTCTCCGTCGGCGGCAGCATCGCACTGCGTCTTCGCGGGGGCGGCGAGCGCATGCTGCACCCAGTGGGAGGCGCTTACCTGTTCGTGCCCAAGCCCGTGCTCGATCGCAGCCAGGGCACGTTTTTGGCGCAAGCGCCGGAGCTGTACACCCGCGAGCCCACGCATCGCGCAGCGGTGTTGCAAGAGGTCCTGAAGCAGGGTGGGCCCAAGGCCATGGCCCAGCAGCTATCGCGAACCCTCGACGCAAGCGAGACCGACCGCGACTGGGCGGCAGCCTACGAAGCCTTGCCTCCGGCCGAGCGAGCCGTGGTCGACGGCAACGTGCAAGCGTCGCTCCGCATGGGCGGTCCGTCCGAAGGCCTGCCTCGTGCTGCGCGGGGACCGATCCCCGATGCGGTGGCGCCGGGGCTCGGGCCCCGCATCGCCGAACTCTCGGCCTCGCGCGCCCGCTGGCCTCGGGCCAGCGCAGTCCTCTTGCTTCGTTATGCCCAGGTGCGGGCCGACGAAGCTGCACGCGTTGCCTGCAGCTTGCTCGTCGAAAGCAAAGAGTTGCCCGCGCCCGCAGACGATCCCGAGGGGGTGAAGGCCCTGCAGGCTGCAAGCCTCGCGGTGCTGACGTCGAAGCCCGCGGAGTCATGCCTTCCGGCCATCGAGCGTCTTGTGCTCCTCGATCGCTGCGACACGTCGCTTCGGTGCAAAGCCGATGGTTCCATGGTCAGCGCCCGAGAGAACTCGCTGCAAGACGAGCCCTTGTGTGAGCGCGCCCTTGTTGGCGAGAGCCAAGCGTTGCTCGCACAGCCTCCGTCCCAGGTGTTTGCCTGGAAAGATCTGCACGTGGCGCGGCTGGCTTTGGGGGCCCTTTGGGCGCGTGCAGCGGTGCCTCCTTCGCTGCTGCGGGCCCACGCGCGGCGTCGCTACGCCATCGCGAAATCGACGGCCCCTTTGTGTGATCTCGGTGTCCCCGTTGGCGCTTCGTGCACCTGCGACGAGCCCACGCTGCGCGATCAGAGCTGCCGCAACGATGCTTCGCCCATCACCGTGGGCTTCTGTCGTTTCGAGGTCGATGACGAAAAACAACGCATCCACGGGGTTTTCCGCGCGCCATAGTCGATGTAGCGGGCGTCACCGCGAGCCCTACGGCGTGCGCGCCCTCTTGGCGGCGGTTTTCTTGGGGGGCTTTGTCCCCAGTTGCTTGCGCTCTTCGAGTTCTTCGAGGCTCTTGGGCCAATCATCGCCCAAGAGCCGCGACAACGAGCGGTCGGCCAGCAGCTTGCCGTCGGTCTGACACCCGGGGCAGTAGTTCGACTCGTTGTCGGCGTAGCGAATGCGCTGCACCGGACCCTGGCAGCGTGGGCATGGCTTGCCGAACTTGCCGTGCATGGCGAAGTCGGGCCGAAAGGCCGTTACTTTCTCTGGGAACCCGGGCGTTTCGTCGCGGAGCTTTTGTGCCCAGTGCTGCAGGGTCTCGATAACGGCCTGCTGCAGTCGCCCTAGCTCGTCGTCGGAAAGCGACCGAGTGCGGCGCACTGGGGACATGCCTGCGGCGAAGAGGATCTCGTCGGAGTACGCGTTGCCAATGCCCGAAAGCAGCCGCGGATCGGTGAGCGCGCGTTTGAGCGTGCGGTTCTCGCTGCGCAACCGGTCCATGAACGCTTCGGGCGAAGCTGTGAACACATCGATGCCGCCAGGGTCCATGGCGCGTAGGTCGGCCGCGCCAGAGAGCACGTGCAGGCTCGCGCGTTTCTTTGGGCTCGCTTCCGTCAGGATCAGCGTGCCTTTGGGCACATCGATGGCCAAGAGCCCCACCTTGCCCGGGATCTTCTCTCCTCGGGCCTCGCTGAAGCGAAAGCGGCCAGCCACCATCAGGTGCACCACCAAGTACAAGTCGTCTTCCAGGCAGAACACCAGGCGCTTGCCGAGCGTGCTCACCCGCACCAGGCGCTTGCCGGTGCACTCGGCCAGCGGGGGCTTGTAGGTGCGAAGCACGAAGGGGCTCGCCAGGCGCACGCCGAGGATCGGATCGCCCCGCAAGCGCTCTTCGATGCGCTCGCTGTAGAGCGCGATGTCAGGGTACTCGGGCACGGCGCGCCGTCCGTTGGGTCAGGGGCGTTGGCGTCGGCGGAGCCAAGCGCTCAGCGCCACGGCACCAATGCCGAGCAGGGTCCAGGATCCGTACGCCTCGTGGCGTTTGGGCGCCGCGTCGCACGACGAGCGCGAGCCCGAAGCCGGGCGCTCTTCGTCTTGGTAGTAGAGCGCTTGGTGCATGTTCGAGACGGCGACTTGGCTCGGGTGTGCTTCGAGCTTGAGGTCGCCCAACGCCAGGGTGTTCGATGGCAGGAACGCTCGCATGCGCGTCAACCACACGTCGTTGACCACCATGCCCCTGGTGGCCACGGACAGATCGTCGAGGCGGTTGCAGTCTTTGCCAGCGCTTGGTGCCGCTCCGCTCGACGAACTTTTGCCCGAGCTTCCGCTGCTGGAGCTACTGCCGGGATCTTCGCCATCGCCAATGCCGCCTTGGCCTTGGCCGGCATCGGCCTTGGGGGCGCCGCTGTCGGGGGTGGCCGCCGGCCGATCGCAAGGAACGTTGACCTGACCGCTCGAACTCGAACTCGAGCTCGACGAGATGCTGGAGATGCCGCTGCGGTTGAAGAAGTTGGGGTTCCGGCAAAGCTCGATGTACGCGTCGTACAGGCCCGGCGTGTTGCCCACACCAAAGAACGACTGCGAGCTTGCGGCCGTGTTGCCGCTGCGTGAAGTGGCCGTGGGGTCGATCTGCGGCTTGTCCGAGTACTCGACTATCCAGCTCCGGCCGCCGTTTTGCTGAAGTGCGGCCTCGGACAGGGCTTGGTAGTTCGAGCCGTTTTTGACCCGGTCCCACAAGAGCTGGCTGTCGTCGATCTCGACCTCGACGAAAGGCGCCGCTGCGCGGTAGCGGCCCTCGCTGATGACATAGAGGGTGAGACCGACGTTGACGCCAACGCCGGCCGCCACCATGCGCAAGGGCAACGTGGGGTCGGCGCCGGGCGACACGATGCGCACGGGCTGCATGGCGCGCACGCCGCAATCCGGGCGCAAACGCATGGCCAAAAAGTCGAAGCGCTCGGAGACATACGCCCGGATGGTGGGTTCGATTTGTGTGGGGATTGTGTAGTCGTTGGCCCGCAGCCATTTGGTGAGCGCCTCGGGGTCCGACGAGCGAAGCGTCGCTGTCTCGTAGGGGCCAACGATGGCCTGGTTGAGCACCGTGACGGTGGAGCCGGCACTGCTGCCCTCGGCCGATGTGCTGTCGGATGCAGCGCAGCCCGTGAGCGCGCAGCCGGCACCGCCACCAAAGCGGTTGGGGGCAACCACTGTGGGCTGCGTCGCTGCGTCCAGTGCCGCGAACCACTCTTCGTTCGAGAGTTCGATCTTGGTGCCCTCGCGCACGGGGAGCACCCACGCGAAGTTCGAGGGGTCGCCGCTGTAGCGGATTTGGTCCCAAAGCACCGTTTGTTGCTTGGACAGCGAGAAGGCCATGCGGTGATCGGTGACCACCGTGGACTCGCTGGGCGGCACGAAGCAACCGCCGCACGCCTCGGCCGGCTTGGGACCGGAAAGCGCGATGGCCGATGCGACGAACGCGGAGGAGACAAGAGCGCGGGGTAGGTTCATGCGGCGATGGACTCCAAAAGACAGGGCAAGGGCTCGCTGCAGAAGCAAGCATGATGCCACGGCCCAAGAGTGCCACGTTTTGCGGTCGATTTGCTTGGATTCGCAGCTTCGTGCGCGCTGTCTTCGGGCCCTGCGCCCTGGCGTGGCTGTCGTGTTCTCCCCACGCCCGTCGTGGTTCGCGCTAACGGTCATAGGCACGGTCCTTCATGCGCTCACTCTTCGTCCTGCCCCTGGCCCTCTCGCTCCTTGGCTGTCAGCCCGCAAAGCCCGTGGCCTCCCAAAACGCTCCATCGGTCTCGCCCTGGGTGTCCCCCGAGGGGCGCGACCACCCACTTGTCGGTCGCGTCTACGATGTGCGCGGCCGCGTGCTCATCACGCCGGCGCAGTTGCACGACAGACTCTTGGGCGCGCGCTTCGTGCTCTTGGGCGAAAAACACGACAACGTGGACCACCACCGGCTCCAGGCGGAGGTGGTGCAGGCGCTCGGACAAAAAGGGCAAGCGCGCAGTGTGTCCTTCGAGATGTGGGAAGACAACGTGCAGCCCAAGCTCGACGCGTTTGTTCGCGGACGCGCGGCGGCGGAGATCCCCGCGCAGGTGGGCTGGGAGGCCCGCGGTTGGGGCCCATTTGCCAATTACCAGCCCATCGCCGAAGCGGCGCTGTCCCACGGCTTTCCGCTCGTTGCGGCCAACGTTCAAGGGCTCCGGGCCCGGGCGCTCCAAGAAAAGGGCGTGCAAGCCGTGGCGCCGCGCGTGTCGCCCTTGCTCGAACAGACTCGTTTTTCAGCCACCGAAGAGACCGAGCTTGCGGCGGAGTTGCGCGCTTCGCACTGTGGCCACCTGCCCGAAGACCTGGTCGCGCCCATGGCGCTTGCGCAGCACGTGCGCGATGCGCGCATGGCCCTCTCGCTCTCCGAGCGCGCCATGGCCAACGGCGCGGTGCTTATTGCCGGTGCCGGACACACGCGCAACGACCGGGGTGTACCCAGGTTTTTGCCGCCCGGTACATCGCTCAGTGTGGCCTTCGTCGAAATCGACGCCAAAGAGCTTCGTCCGGAAGCCTACGAACAGAGCAAAAATCACGATTTTGTGTACTTTACACCCAGTATCCCGACGGACGATCCGTGCGCCGGGTTTGGGGCTCCCAAGGAGAAGAAGCCGTGAGCGACGTTGTAGTGAGACCCATGCAGACAGATGATCTCGAGGCTGTGTCTGCGCTGGCCGGCAAGCTGCTGCGTTTGCACGTGGGCTTCGATGCCCTGCGGTACCTGAACCCCACGGAGCCCGAGAAGGGCTACGCGCGCTTCTTCGGCAGCGAACTGCAAAAAGCCGAGGTGAGCCTGCGTGTTGCCGTTCGCGGCGAGAGCATCGTTGGGTACACCTATGCGCGCGCCGAGCCCCGCGATTGGAACGCGCTGCGCGACGCGTGCGTGTGGCTGCACGACATCTACGTGGACGAAGGGGCCCGCGGTGCGGGCGTGGCCACGGCGCTGCTCGGCGATCTGCGCGCGTGGTCCAAGGCCCAAGGCGCCCCGCGCGTGATGTTGCAGACGGCGGTGCAGAACACGGCGGCGCAGCGACTGTTTGCCCGGGAGGGCTTTCGCAGCACCATGCTCGAAATGACCATGGAGCTCTGAGGCTCGCGCTTTTTTGTTACTCTTCCGGGTCGCCCTGGTCGACATTGGGGTCCAACACGGGTTTTCCGCCGGCTTCTTTGCCACGTAGCGTAAACAACGAGAGCTTGCCGTCGCCGTTGAGATCGCCGCGGGCCGTGGTCTCGAAGGTGTGGCCCGTCGAGCGATAGTCGTACTGGTAGTACTGGGGCTGGGTCATCTCGAACTTCAGGCACGAAAATCCCGCGTTGGCGCTCTTGTCGCGGAACCAGTCCTTGTCGTCCGACTGGTATTTGCGCCCGCGGATCATGCGCGTGTCGGCGGGAACGGGGCTCGTGGCGCTGGGGCAGTAGGTGCCCTCGCGCGCTTCGTGGGCCTCGACGGAGATTTTGCCCACGTGGCCAATGGTGTTCATGGCCTCTGCGGTCTTGGCGCTCGAGATGTACTTTCGTACGCCGAACACGGCGAGCACGGCGAGGATGCCCAACAGTGCCACGAAGACGCCGGAGCCAGCCAAGATGATGAGCGCCCAGTTGGTTCCTTTGGGGGCGGGGGGCTGCCGGTGCGGAAACTGCCCGTTGTGGCCTTGGTGACCAAAGCCGCCGGCGGGTTGCATGTCGCTTGGGGTCATCGGCGCCTACTCCTCGGGGTCCTGTTGCTCAATGCTGGTGCCGAGCGAGGGTTTCCCCGCCGCCTCGGTGCCAATGAGGCGAAAGCGAGACAACTTGCCGTCGCCGTTCAAGTCGCCGTGGGCCAAGGCTTCGAAGGTGTGGCCTGTCGAATGGTAGTCGTACTGGAAGCGCTGCGGCACTCGCATCTGGAACTTGAGGCACCAAAAGCCCGCATTGGTTTGTTCGTCGCGCGTCCACTCGGTGGACATGGACTCGTACGCCGTACCCCGGATGAAGTTGACTTCGGCGGGGACGGGGCTCGTTGCGCTCGGGCAATAAGTGCCCCCACGGATCTCGTGCGCATCGACGTTCAAACGACCCAACTCGCCAACGGTGTTCGTGGCTTCTGCCGTGTTGGCCGTGCGGACGAGCTTGCGTACGCCGTATGCGCCCAGGATTGCAAGAATGCTTGAGAGGGCCACGACGATAGCCGGCGCCACGAGGACCGTGGGGAGACCCGAGTTGGTGCCTTTGGCAACGGGCGGCCCCGGTGGGAAGCTGTCGCCGTGGCCTGGCGCGCCGAAGCCCCCGGCCGGCTGCGCGCCAAGCTTGTCGGACATCTCAGTTGGGCTTGAGGGGGCGCCCCTCGGAGTCGGTGACCTTGCCGGTGAGCATCATGATGCCGTCGATGATGGGCCAGAAGATGCCGATGCCGCAGGTGAGCCACGTCACGGCGATCTGCGCGATGGCGATGCCGATGTGCCCTGTGTAGAACCGGCCCACGCCGAAGCCACCGGCGAAGAGCTGCAACATGCCGGCGACCATGCGCGACTTGTCGGAGTAGGGCAGGCCGCTCATGGGGTCGATGCCGTTGGGCGCATGTGGCTGCATCATGCCGGGCGGACCCATGGGGCCTGGCGGAGGCGGGCCGTACGGGCCGCCCGGAGGGGGCGCGCCGTAGCCACCCGGAGGAGGGGCGCCGTAGCCACCACCGGGCGGAGGACCATAGCCACCGCCGCCGCCACCGGGCGGAGGACCGTAGCCGCCGCCACCAGGCGGCGGACCAAAGCCGGGGGGCGAGCCACCAGGAGGGGGACCAAAGGGCGGGGGCTGGTTCATGGGCGTTCTCTCTCTCCTTTAGAGGAGAGCAGAGCGTAGCGTACGCGCGGCCCTCGGGGTATGTGCCGCGCAACCGCCGCTGTCAAAAAGGCGAAAGCGCAGCCTACGGAGCTGTCAGGTTGGCGAAGCCAAGGTGTTTCGGCGCGCAAATGCGCGGAATTCCCGCGAAGAGAGCTCGGCATGACCTTCGCTTCAAGGGTCACCCATGCGTCCGAGTCGCCACCAAACCCGCGCGTTGCAGACCCGCCACCCGGCCCCGCGAGGGTTTCGGCTTTTCGCCGCGGGGGTGCTGGCGCTCACGGCCTACGCACACGCCGATGGCTTTTCGCAGTTGGTCCGCGCAGGGCTATGGGCCCACGACACCCCCGTCGCCCACGCCCGCGAGGCCAGCCCTCCGGTCCAGGCACCACAAGAGAAGAGCGCCGCAGCGATCCTCGCCCGCAATCCTTTTGACCACGAGCAGGGGCCGCTGCGCGAGCCGGAAGAGGAAGCGCCCCAAGCGCAACTCGCCCCTGACGACGTGCCGCGTTGCAAGGGCATCGTCGCCGACGGTCTCGTGGCCTCGGACGACCCCAAGTGGTCGTTTGCGCTGCTTCGCACCAGTCTGCAGGGCGACGCCATGCTGCGGCGCGTGGGTGGAGCTGCCGGAGGCTACAGCGTTGCCTATGTGTTTCCCCGGCGCGTGCTCATGGAGCGCGCGGGCGCGTTCTGCCAGATTGTCTTGGGCGAGGGGAGCCTGGCCCCCGTCGCGGCCCCGGCGCAGGAGCGCGCGCCGGCTGCCCCTGTTGCTGCCGGCGCCGGCAACGCAGGCAGCACCCTGGACCCGGCCATCTCAAGCGGCATCGTGCGTCGCGGCGATGGCGACTACGAGATCAGCGCCGAGGCCCGCGACCGTGTGCTTGCCAATACGGCAACCCTGCTCACGGCACGCGCGGTGCCCATTCTGCAAGACGGAAAGCCCTTGGGCATACGCCTCTCGGGCATCAAGCCCGGCTCCGTGCTCTCGCTCATTGGTCTCGAGAACGGCGACGTCTTGATGACGGTGAATGGCTTCGAGATCGCCGATCCGCAAAAGGCCCTCGAGGCCTATGCCCGTCTGCGCACAGCGGACCGTATGTCGTTGCAGCTCCGCCGCGCCAACCGCGACAAGACCGTCGACTTCACCGTGAAGTGACCGCGGACCGTCGCGTGTGGGCAGTCAATCGCCAACGCGAAAGCGCGTGCGGCCGACCAGCTGGCCATCCTCGGTCTCGACATCGACGCTCCACTGGCCGCGGAGCTCTTTGGGCAGGGCTTGGCCCTTGAGCGCCGAGCGCAGGCGAATGGTGCCCAAGGGGCCGTCCACCCGCGAGGTGTCTTCGCCCTCGCTGTGCACCACGGCGCCGTCCCGCCGCCACACGTGCCGAAGACGATCCCCTTTGCCACCGGGCACCACCACGTCGGTCACGCCCAAGAGCTGCTCGATGACCTCGGGGCTGAGGGTGGTGACCTCCATGGACAATCGCCCGTTGGCCAACGTTTGTGGGCCCACGGCCCCGTGCGCCACGTACATGGGCACCGGCGGCACAGCCCTGCGTGCCAAGTATGCAATGTACATGGATGCGGCCACGGACCCGACGAACAGCGCGATGTAGCGTCGGCGCCGGAAGGTCTGCAGACGCACGTGCACCGTCCAGAAGGCCATGGCGGTGATGCCCGCTGCTCCAACCAGCGAGTACAGCGTGCGCGTGTCCGGGAAGAGCGCCGGGATCACCAGGTTGAGACACGAAAACAACGTGATGCCGTGGAACACGCTGGCGCTGATGCGAAAGCGCAAGAGCACCCGATCGAACACGAGATCCAACGTGGACAAGAGGGCACACAGCCCCAGCAGCAACACGAAGAATCCATTGGCGCCATCGAAGGTCGTGGCCTTCCAATAGAACGGCAGCAAGAAGAACAGCATGCCCTGGTACAGGTTCTTGAGGGCATAGGTCATGACGAAGAAGCGGATCTTGGCCTTCTTGTCGGCGGCGTCGGGCAACACCTGCTCTTTGCCCGATCCGAACACGCGAAAGAACGCAACCACCAGTAGCCATGTGAGGCCCAGCGACACGCTGAGCATGCGCGCGTGGTCGAAGCCCTTCTGTGCCACGGCCACGATGGTGACGCCCAGGCCCAGGGCGTAGGCCGAGTGCAGCCACCACAGCTTTTTGCCGTGGCGTTTCAAGAACTGCTGCAGGCGCTCTTTGGGGGTGGCCGCAAGCGGCGACGGCGGAACGACCCTGCCTCCGGGCGGAGGCTCCGGCGCCTGAAACACCGTGTGCGGTCGCTCCGGTGTTTCCATCGGCTCTGCTACGCCCGAAGCTGATGCGTCTGCGTGGGGAGTTGACCGGTGACGCGCATGGTGCCTGGCGTCGTGACGAAGAAGGGAGCGTCGTAACGTACCACTGTGACGTAGCCCGGGTGCACAGGCAGCATGGCCTGGGCCAGGCCGGCAGCGTCCGTCCACATGTATGCGAAGCAAACGCGCACGTCGTATTGCCCAGGCGGAAGGTCGAAGCTATTGCGGCCCCAGCGGGCTTGGTGCCGTTGCCCGTTGATCCACACCACGGGGTTCACGAAGTACAAGATCCACGAGAGCGGGAAGAACCCCGCGTTGATCTCGAGGCGCCCGTAGGGCTGCTGGGTGCCGTAGCCGGACTGCACGTGGGGACCGCCGGGGTTCATGATCGGCCTGAATGGTGCCCGCAAAGGTGCGTTGCCACAAGCCCCGTGACCCAATTATTCCGGCGGGACCGCGCCGTGTTCCTACGCGTCCATGGCGCTTTGCCGAAGGGCCTCGACGCCATCGGCAAATGCCAGGGGCGCCGGCAGCAGGCTCACCACGCAGAAAGGCTCGCTGTCGAAGTCAAAGAAGGCACCGGGGTGCACGAGCACGCGGTGCGTCCCGAGCAGGCCCAGCACCCACTCGTCCTCGCTCTTGGTTGCGGGCAGCCGGACGACAGCGTACCAGCCGCCTTCGACATCGAGCACGCTTGCCGGAGTGTCTGCCAGTGCCTTGCGAAGGAGAGACAAGTTGGTCTGCGTGCGCGTGCGAATGCTCGCACGCACGTTGTGCCCCAGCGCCAGCAGGTCTTCTAACGCCGCCTGCACCGGGGCGCCCACGCCCAAGAACGTGTCACACACGAGTTCCAATCGCCGCATGGCCTCGTGCTTGTGCCGCGCCTCTCCGGACACGGCGCACCAGGCGGCCTTCATCTGCGGAAACCCCGAGAGTTTGGACAGCCCTGCCAGGGCGAACGACAAGGGCAAGGTACTTCCGGCCACCGTGCG
The DNA here is from genome assembly GCA_044358965.1 of Polyangiaceae bacterium. Taxonomy (GTDB): domain Bacteria; phylum Myxococcota_A; class Polyangia; order Polyangiales; family Polyangiaceae; genus SXNL01. Next base: position 8,753 of record JBIKNA010000043.1, on the reverse strand, counting down.
GACCCGCTCGTTGCTTTCGCGCAACGGGTACTCTGCAAACACCTCGTCGCTGACCACCGGCAGGCCCAGCGCCGCAAGCGCTTCGAGTTCGCTCGCCTTCAGATAGGAGCCCGTGGGGTTGTTGGGTGACACCACGAACACCGCCCGGGTGCGATCGGTGCATGCTGCGCGCAGGGCAGGCATATCGATGTGCCATGCGCCGTCGTAGCGCAGCGGGTACGTGCGCAGCTGCACTTGCTCGAAGGCCGCAAGATGCGCGAACAGTGGGTAGCTGGGCGCCGGCACCAACACGTTGTCCCCAGCGTCGCAGAGCACCTTGAGTAGCGACGCGTAGGCCTCGCTGGTGCTGGCGAACAAGATCACGTCGCTCGCGGGCACCCGAGTGCCCACGGATGCGTAGGTGTCGGCAGCGAGCGCCCGGGCCTCGGGGGCTCCAAAGGCGAGGGGCTCGTAGCGCGCGATCTCGGGCTTGGCGAAGGCCCGCAGCACGCCGTCGACGTCGTACGGGATGCCGGCCTCCGTGGGGTTGCCGACGGTGAGATCACAGATGGGACCCGTCTTGCGCAGCGCTCGCAGCCGTTGCGTCAGCAGGTTCTCTTCTTCGGCGTGATCCGTTCGCCGGGAGAAAGCGGGGCCGCGCGGTGTCATGGGGGCAAGGTTACCGCGTGCTACGCTGCTGCCCACCATGGACGTACGCGTTGGGACCAGTGGCTTTTCGTACCCCGAGTGGAAGGGCACGTTTTACCCAAAGGATTTGCCCGCGGCGAAGATGCTCGCCTACTACGCCGAACGCTTTGGGACCGTCGAGGCAAACAACACCTTCTACCGGTTGCCCAAGCCCCAGATGCTCACGGACTGGGCCGCCAAGGTGCCAGAGTCGTTCCGCTTCGTGGTCAAGGCCTCGCAACGCATCACGCACCACAAGCGGCTCAAAGACTGCGAAGACGTGACCCAGTACTTCTTGGAGACGGTGCAAGCCCTCGGGTCCAAGCTCGGTCCTCTTTTGTTTCAGCTGCCGCCGTACCTCAAGAAAGACCTGCTGCGGCTGTCGGATTTCTTGCAGACGATCCCCAAGACGTTCCAGGTGGCCCTCGAGCTGGGAGACGTGTCGTGGCACGCCGACGATGTGTACGAACTCCTGCGGGAGCACAACGTCAGCGTGGTGCAGGTCGACGACGACAAACGCCCGCTGTCGCTGACCCAGACCGCGGATTTTGGCTACCTGCGCCTGCGCCGCGTCGAATACACCGACGCCGAGCTTGCGGCCTGGGCCGCGCGGGTGCTCTCCACCCCCTGGAAACACGCTTGGATCTTCTTCAAGCACGAAGACGAGGGCACAGGTCCCAAGCTTGCCCGGGCCTTCATGGCCCATTTGCCGGGCGCCTCGGGGTAGAGTTGGGTCCCATGAACAAGCTCTCTTCGCTGCTCCCGGTCCTCGTGCTCGCCGCCGCGTGCAACAACAAGACTCCGGAGCCCGCGCCCACGGCGCAGACGACTGCCGCGGCCAGCGGCGCCGCTACACCTGCGGCGTCGGCGGCTCCAACGGGATCTGCCGCGACCCCTTCGGCCAGCGCCGCACCCAAGGCCAGCGCCGCCGGCAGCAAGCCCACGGACGTCGCTTGGGATGTGCCGGCCTCGTGGAAACAGGAGCCGGTCACCGGCGGCATGCGCAAGGCCACCTACAAAATCGCAGCGGCCCCCGGCGACAGCGAGGGCGCCGAGGTGAGCGTCTCCCAAGCCGGCGGCGAGCTCGACGACAACATCAATCGCTGGGCCGGCCAGTTCGGCGGGGCCACGCCCACGCGCACGGAGCGCACGGTCAACGGCATCAAGGTGGTCATCGTCGAGCTGCACGGCACCTACTCGGCCGGCGGCATGATGGGCAAGCCGCAGCCCCCCAAAGCCAAGTACGCCTTGCTCGGCGCCATCGTGGCCTCGGAGCCGTGGCACTTCTTCAAGATGTGGGGGCCAGACAAGACCGTGGCCGCGGCCAAGCCCGACTTCGACAAGCTCGTGGGCTCCGTTCGAGGCAAGTAGCGCACGGGCCGCTGCCGAGCGCGCTCAGGTGCTCTTTTTGGCCGCCGGCGCGCGCTTGGCTTTGTGCAGCAAGTCGATGGGCTTGGGGCATTGCGCGCGAAGTTTGCAAGATGCACACTCTTGCCCTCGCCAGACGCGGTCGAATTGCCGCTGCAAGGTCTCGATGGCCGGCCCGTGCGTGAGCACCATGCCGGCCTCGAAGTTGCGCCGGCCTTCGCCTTTGGCACCCAAGCCGGCGCCGGTGAGATTGGCGCTGCCCAGGTAGGCCTGGGTGCCGTCTTGGATCACGAGCTTCATGTGCTGTCGCGGGCAGTGCCGCATGGGGAGCTTGGCGCCGGCGAGGGCGCGCTTGAACGGGCCCGAAGGCACACCGCCATGCAGGATGCGCACGTCGACTCCCCGCTTTGCGAGGTCCACGAGGGTCTCGGTGATGGACACATACGCGCCGCGGGCCCGGGCGCGGGTACCCACCGGCGCCTCCATGAGCACGCTCTTGACGTTGGCCGTGGCGATCCACAGCTCGAAGCGCGCCTCTTTCACGAGGCCCAGGGCAATGCGCTTGTAGTGCTCGGCACCGAGCACCAGTTCGAAGGCAGCCGTCACGTTGGACATGGGGAGCGATTGTACGCCTGGTCGAGTGTCGGCTCGATGTGGCCCTTGTGTCCGGGCGCTGGTCCCATGGTGGCCTTGACCAGGCCATCGTCCTTCGGGACCGAAGGGGGCCATTGGCCAATGCTGCGGGCGACGGTGGCAGGAGCGCGCGATCGCGATAGCGGGGCCAGAGCTCCACACGTCGCGTCGGCAGAGCAAGAGGGTGTGGCGTCTGCGGCGTCACGCCCAATGCCTGGGATCAGGCCGAGCCAAGCGCAGGATTACAAGCCGAGCCAAGCGCGGGGCACACCGTACTCGGTGTCCCAGTTCGTGTAGGCCACGTCCGTGGGGCCCACGACGTACGCTTCGAGGGCGTCTTTGCCGGTGCCCTTCGACATGATGCCCCACTTGCCGTTGCTCTTGGCCAAGACCGCCGTGATCTCCGGTCCGTCGAAGAGGCCGTCGTTGATGTCGGCCTCGTACGCCGAACCCTTGAAGTCTGCCTCGGCAAGCTCGCTGTCTTTGCCCGCGGCGTCGCGCTTGAGGATGCGCGCGAAGATGACTGCCTTCTCGGCGTTGGCGTTGAGCCTTCGGACCACGAAGACCAGCTTGCTGCCGCGGAGCGAAGCGGCGCCCGCGAAGTCTTGGTTTACCCGAGCGCGGAGCGCGTTGAGCTGCGACTGCCGTTCGGACGAAACAACGTCGTTGGAACCGTCGTCGGCGTTGGACGCGGGCACGTCGGCGCTCTGCTCTCCCTCTGTGGGGGCCGCACAGCCAACGGCCAGCGAAAGCGAAGTACCGACCACCAGAGCCATCACAATCGAGCTGAAAGATTTCATTGGAGCCACCTCGATTGCCCACTCATGCGCACTGAGTGCCACATGTCGCACACGATAGCGATTGTTTGATTTCATGTACTTACGTTCGCACTGATCGACGTGATCATGGAGCGCGCGTGCCCGTATCGGCTAACCCGTGCCCCAGCGCTCTTGTGCTTTCGGAGGCGAAACGGACAGCCAGTCGCTGCATCCAAGCGGCCGACCCATTCGACGGAAGCCGACTTGATCAAGGTTCCGTGCTTGGCGGGCCATGCGCGATGGCCTGCCAGTGCACCAGGATGTCTCTGCGGAGCGACCGCCCCGTGCCGACACGCGCTGCAAGAAAACGAGATCAGCCGTTGGCTCGGATGTTGCTGCGCATGTGCACAAGATGATCGGCCGCACGCGAGTCTTCGCATGGTTCCTGCCCGCAGTGCTGCTCGCGTGTGGGGCGGAGGCGCCAACGCCAGATGCGGAGCCTTCAGAGCCAAGACCCGCCGCGGAGCTGAATGCCCCCGCGCCGCCCAATCCCCATGTCGTGGTGCCCGCAGACACTCCCGCCGAGCCTCGTCCCGCGCAACGTGCGCTCTCCGCTCTGCACGTCGACGGCCGTAGGTTCGTCGACGAGAAGGGCAGGGTCGTCCTGCTGCGGGGCGTGAACTTCGCGGGGAACTCGAAGATGCCGCCCTTCGTCCCCACCGACGATATGGGCGATCTCGACAGAATCGCGGCGCTCGGTATGAACGTGATCCGACTGCCCTTCATCTGGGAAGCCTATGAGCCGACCCGCGGCATCTTTCAGACGTCCTACCTGAACAAGATGGTGAGCATCGCCCAAGCCGCGACGGAGCGAGGACTCTACGTCGTGGTCGACTTCCACCAGGATGGGTTCTCCCGGTGGTCCATTTCTGGCTGCGGCTCTGGCTTTCCGCGATGGGCTACGCCCGTGGGGGTGACCCTGGTCTTGCCGAACAACAGCGAAGCGCAGTGTGCCGATTGGGGCGCGAAGATGTTCCTCGACACGGGAATGCACACGTCGTTCTCGGCCTTCCACAGCGATCGAGAGGGGGCAAAAGGAAGTTTCTTGGAAATGGTGCGAAGGAGCGTCGCGGCATTTTCCACGGTGCGAGGGGTCATTGGCTACGACCTCTTGAATGAACCGTGGGGCACCGATGCGGAGCTGAGCGCTCTGTATGACGCCGAGGGCGCAGTCATTCGACAAGAAGCGCCAAAGGCGATCTTGTTCGTCGAAGCGCACATCACCACCAATGCCGGCCTCGGCAGCTCGCTCAAGCGCCCCGCGTTCGACAACATGGCGTACGCGCCGCACTACTACACGCCCCTGACGATGTTGCAGAAGAGCTACGACGGGAACCCGTCGGGCATCGATGACGCCTTCGAGGTCATGGAAGGCAAGGCCGCGGAGTGGGGAGTGCCGCTGTTCGTGGGCGAGTTCGGTATGTTCGCCGAGGCCGTCCGCGCGCGGGACTACGTCGTTCGCGAGTATGAGGACCTCGATCGACACTTTGCCAGCGGGAGTCAGTGGAACATCAGTCCGCGCTGGACCCCCGAAGCCCGCGACGGATGGAATGGGGAGGACCTCTCCATCGTCGACCCCCGAACGGGCGCAGCCCGGGCCAACTTCCGCGTGCAGCCGTTCCTGCGTGCCACGGCCGGCAAACCCAAACTCTTTCGCTTCAACGAGACGGAAGACATGCGGGTCGAGGTGCGCTGGCAGCACGAGCCGGGCCTGGGCGCCACGGAGATTGTTCTCCCCCGGCTCGCATTTCCCCCCTCGGCCAAGGTACTGAGCGTTGGGGTGACGTGCTCCCGGAGCGGCTCGGTTCTCAGCTGCACCGGCGGCCAGTCTGGCGAAGCCATCGTCGCTGTCGAGTAGCGCTGCGCTGCGTCCGGCCGTGTGTGTTGGCCTCGTCGTCCGACCACCGAGTCGCCGCGTGCTCGGTGACTTCAGGGCTTCGCCTGACGTCGACGCGCCTGGTCCGTGAGTGTCTTCGAGGCCTCCAAGACAATGGCCTCGGTTTGCTCGACGCTCTGCTTCTGCACCTGTCGAAGCCGGTCCCATGTCTCGAAGGACAGGAGCACGTCGAGCATCTCGATGGTGGTGGCTGCTTCGCCAGGCAAATGTGGCACGACGATGGCCTCGAGAATGCTCCGAAACGCATGGGCGAGAGCGGCGTCACGTTCACGAATGAAGGGAGACGTTTGCCGCATCTGCCGTGAAGCGTGACGGAACGGCGTGATGTGTTCGTATATTTTCTTCCTCCGCTCGATGAGCGCGGCCAGATCCTGGTGCAGGTCGCCGGAGAGAGGTGCCGGCGTGACAAGGGCGAAGACCTCGCGTTCGACTCGTTCGGCGAGCCCGCGAAACAGCGTGTCGAGATCGTCGAACTGTCGAAAGACCGTGCGTGCTCCCACACCAGCCTTCTTGGCGACTTCGTCCACCGAGGGCGGCCTACCCGTCGCACGAACAAGCGCGTACACCGCCTCAACGATGGCCTCGTGGTTGCGAGCCCCGCGTAGCACGCGGCCGTCATCGGTTGGTGCCGCCGTGCGGCGGCGCGCACCTTTGGCTCCACCCATAGGGCCAATGTGCCGCAGCACACGTCATTTGACAAGTGGCAGTCGAACTGCCACTTTATGGACAGGAGATCTTCATGCGAAAAGGCAAGACTTGCTTCGTGATCGCGGGAATCCTGCTCGCGGGGTGCGCTTCGAGCGCGACAAACACCGATGCAGCGGGCAGCGACGGGGGCGTTGCCGACGCCGAGCCGTCAGATGCCTTGGCGACCGATGGTGGCGGGGCCCCGGACAGCGCTGCGGGCGACGCCATCGCCGTGCCACCCAACGTACGTGGCCTTCGCTACTGCGAAATCCTTCTCGTCAATGTGCTCGGTGCGCAGGTTCACATCGACGTGTACAACACGTTCGGGCTGAACGACTGTCCGGACGAGGTTTGGTCGAAGGTCGATGCCGCCAAGGTCGCGACCGAGACTGGGGCAAGCCAGGCCATCATCAACGGTCCCCGCTACTGGCTCATGAGCGCGTTCGAGAATGGCGCGCTGCTCGATGCAACACCGCGAACGCTGGGCGGGCTCCCCATGCGCCTGGCCGGTGCCATCGATCTGCCGCTGGCGAGCGTGTCTTCCCTCGGGAAAATGCCCTATACGGGCACCACCATCCAACGGCGCACTACCGTGCGCTTCGACGCAGGCAAGAGTGTCTACGAACTCGTGGGGCCAGACGCCAAGGTCTATGCCATGCAGTCGTACAGCACGCAGAAGGTGGCGCAAACAGAGGCGGATCTTTCTACGCTGGGAGCCCGCTTGAGCCTGCCGGCCGGGTGGACCTACCGTGAGCGCATGCTCGGCGAAGCCTTGCGCATCACCGCGCTCAACGACCAGGCCACCATCATCCAAGACGACGTTGGCAATAGCTACCAGCTGACCAATCCGTAGAGGCGCCCTGAACGATCTGGCAAAGCGCTGCGTTCGCGAATTCCCATCGGCGAAGTCTCGGGGCGTGATCGAAGCCCACGGGCAAGAGCTGCGCACCGTGCATGCGCAGCGAGCACCGGCTTGCAAGCGTTGAAGTTCACGCAATGCGACGCACTAGCGGGCCGCGAAGTCGCAGACCTGTCGAAACACACCGCCAGATCGCTGCTCGGTGGAGAGATCCACCGGAGCGACGAGCACCTGGGAACGAAGCTCCTCGACCCCCATGCCGCGCGCGGCCATGATCTTCTTGACCAGGAGCTCGGGTCGCGAATCGTTGGCGCTGCGCAGGTCTGTCTGGAAAGCGCTCCAGCCATCGAGGTGGTCTACGCGTTTCCATAGACCGGCGAACTGCATGGACCACACGGCGTTGATCCAATAGACGCTCGTGCGTTCGTACATCTTGAGCGCCAGCTCGGAGCAGTAAATGTTGGCTTCATCTTGGCCAAACATCACGTCGTAGGGTCGGCCATAGAAGGGCTTGCCCGCGTTGAAGAGGGCTTTGACCATGCCGGGGGTGAGGCCATCTTTGTACCTCGAGGTTGCAAACTTGCCGCCCTGGCCGCGACCAATCCATGACCCCAACGGCGTCAGTTTCACCGGCCCCACGGCCTCGTAGACGCTCCATCCACCGGCGACTTTGAAGAGCACACCCACGTGGGTCAGCTCGCTCTCGGTAAGGTACGCGATGGCTCCTGCTTGTTCCGAGGTCGAGCGCTGGAAGATGAGGTCTCCGGGCCGGAGCTCACAATTGCCCCGGCGGACGGATGCCGTGGCTTCTTCGTCGGAGAGCTGTTTGGCCCCGGTGAGCGCCGCAGCCGAGGTTTCGTCCGAGGCCTCGTCCCCGGTGGTTTCGTCGTCGGGGCCAGCGCAGCCACCAACGGCCAAGGACAACCCGAGGAGAAACAAACATCGCGTGGTCGGCGTCATGGTGGTCTGTGTTCAGCAAGCCGCGGGCCAATCGGAGAGCCCCCGGGGCCTTCGCCGGACGAACGAGCGCTGGCGGGTTCCAGGGGCATTGTGGCCGCTGTCGCCTGGCGGGGGAGTCAAGCGCGCATGACGCCGCCGCGACGAGGCGATCCAGCCAGGACTCCCCGCAGCAGGACGGAAGCGGGGGCCACGACGGATCACGCTGTCGTTCGGCCTGTGAGCCGGGTCATGGCTTCGTCCGATCACTCGGCCCGAAGTGGCATCAAGAGCTGCCCACGGGATCGCTCGCGCGTTACACCGTGGGGGCAATTTTTCCCACCCAATGTATTTGCTGCAACATATTGAAATAATTGGGTACACACAGACCTGCACGGGATCCATTCTTGCTCTCTCCGTGCGCACGATGATGAATCGACGGGACGCATTGCCCGGCTCACTTTGGCAACTGACGATCGGTATCGCGCCGCAGCTGCTCGCGCTGACCGGTTGTGCCTCGGATGTTGCCGACGAAGCCGAGGCAATAAGGTCGACGAGCTCACCCGCAGGACGTGTATCGACAATGACATCCTGGGCGGCGCCTTGCCAGCTGGCTCGCGCACGGGCCTGTCCAGCACCGTTCAGTCCCATCACCATCACGTGCTCAGTGTGCCCGCTCCCATTCTTGCGCAGCCTCCTTCGGCTGGGTGGTCCACGCTGTCCAGCCTGATGATCGAGAGCGTGGGGATCGACGACTTCTTCTTTACCCAAGCCAACATCAACAAACAGTTTCACAGCCACCGCGTGACGCTGAGCAACGCAGAGCTTCGAGCCATCGCTTCGGGGCGCAAGACCACCGTCACGTGCTTCATCCGCTCGTCGAGTGGCC
>JBIKNA010000293.1:0-9083 GCA_044358965.1 Polyangiaceae bacterium | reverse complement strand
AGGCGCTCGGCCTCGTTGTCGGGTTGCACCTGGAATGTTTGGCTCGCCTTCGCATCGATGCCCAGCACCAGTCCCCGGGCGGCCAAGTCTGCCAGAAAGGCCAACACGATCTGTTCGGCGTCGCCGGGGACGTCCGCGAAGGCCTCGCGCAAGGCCCCAGCGATCTCCGCAACACTGGAGGTGCCGTCGGTGCGCTGCAGGATGAACGCCGAGACATCGTTGAGCAGCAACGCCCGCTCGGGGTACACAAGAGCGTACTTGCGACCTTGCGGGTCCCAACGGAGGCGCGCCTTGGGCGCGATGCGCGGACGCGCAGCTTGCTCTTCGCGCGGGCTCACGTGTGCGGATGGGCCAGGGTGACGGCGTCGAGCAGCGCCCAGAGGATCTCGCACTTGCGAATGAGCGCTTGCACGCACGCCTCTTGCTCGTCGCGGGTCTTGGCGGTTGCCGTCACGAAGGCGATGGCTTCTTGGCTATCGACGCGGGCGCGGACCACGCGGCCGCGGAAGTACTCGAGGGTTCCTTGGTCGACCCAAGGGTAGTGTTGCTCCCAGGCCACGATGCGCTTGGCCATGATGTCTGGCGAGAAGAACTCCGTGAGGGAACTTGCCACTGCTTCGAGCAGAGACCGCTCGCGCACGAAGGTGACGTACGCGTCGCAGGCGAAGCGCACGCCCGGCAGCACGTTCCTATGCGCGCGCAGGTCTTCGAGTCGAAGGCCAACACCGCTGCCCAAGCGCTCCCATTGTGCGAGACCTCCCTGACCTTCTTCGAGACCGTCGTGGTCGTGGATGCGCCGGATCCAAGAGCGTCGGAACACCGGATCCTCGGACTTCGAGATCAGGATGGCATCTTTGATGGGGATGCGCGTCTGGTAGTAGTAGCGGTTCTCGACCCAGGCCTGAATCTGCCGCTGGGAGAGCGTGCCCGCGTGCATGCGCCGGTGGAACTCGTGGTGGTCGTGGTAGCGCTTTTCGCCCTCTTCGCGCAGGCGGGCCACGAAGTCATCGGTGGACAGCGGTGTGTCGGTGCTCACGAGTACCGAGCCTATCGGCAATTTGGGGAGCTGTCGCCTGGGCGCGCGCTACACCGAAAAGCGCATCCCATCGAAGGCGATCTCGACGCCGGCGGTCAGTACCTGCGCCCGCTGCTCGCTGTCGCGACGCAGAACGGCGTTGGTGTTGTTGATGTGTGTGTAAATTGCACGAAGGGCGCCCATGCGCTGGATGTGCTCCAAACTGCCGTGCTCGCCGGTCATGGGTTGGTGGGCCATGCTCTTGGCCCGGGCCTTGGACAAACCCAAGTCGACGAGTTCGGTTTCGGTGAAGAACGTCCCGTCGACCAGCAACGTGGTGCTCGCATCGACCAGCGGCGCAAGCTCGCGAACGTCGGGGCAAGCTGTGGCGTACACGAGGCGCCGGCCGCCTTGCTCGAGCACCAAGGCGACATTGTCCTCGGGGGACGGCGGCAGGGCGCCTTCGAGGTGTACGGGCAGCTTGCCAGCGATGGGCTCGGCGCGCAGCGTAAGGCCGGCACCCAAGTCGACCGGTACCCCGAGTCCGAGCTCCCGGCGCGTGAGGTGGCCGTCGAAGCGCTGCACCGTCTTGGCCATGGCGTTGCGGTCCAGCAAGCCTTCTAGCACTCGCGGTGTGGCAAAGAGCGATAGCGGCTGCGACTCGCGAAGCGAGAAGAGGCCAAGAATGTGGTCCATGTCGCCGTTGGAGAGCACCAGGCCGGCAATGGGCGTATGCCGCTGGCCTTTGGGGTGCAGCTCCGGCGTCGCTTGGATTTGCCGGTGGATGTCCGGCGAAGCGTTCAGGACGTAGTAGTTCTCTCCGTCACCGCTGACGGCCACCGAGTCCTGGGTGGCTACGGTCACGTCGGGCGAGCCCCGCCGGACGAGGACACAGTTCGGACAGCCGCAGTTCCACTGCGGAAACCCTCCGCCCGCGGCGGATCCCAGCACGATGACCTTCACGGTCACCAGTGTACACAGATGCGCGGGGCCCGTGGGGCCGCTCGATGTGGCTTCAGCGCTCCGTGGTGTCGTCGTCGCTCGCGAAGTACGGATCACGCATGGGGTCCGTGTCTTCTTGATAGGAGCCGATCTCGGCGTCCATCTTGATCTCGACAAACTCGGGGGCTTCGAACGTCTTCATGATGTTGGACTCGGTACGGGTTGGGGTTTCGACAAAAACTGCGGGGGCTTCCGTAGCGGGGTTACTGTGGGATCGGCGCGCCGGCGTTGATCCACGCTTCGACTTCCGCGAGGCCTTCGGGGTTCACGCCGCCCGCGGGCATCTGCGGGAAGCCGTTGCCCTTCATGCGCTGCACGAACTCGCTGCCGGCGACGTTGCGCGGCAGCACGTAGGGGGGCGTGTTGTTGCGGCGCGCCGCCAAGAGACGTTTGGCGTTGCCGATGTCGTCGCACTTGAGCAAGGCCAAGCCACCGGCGTAGCCCGGGCCCACGCCGTGGCAGCTGGTGCACGACGGGTCGATCACGTGTTTCTGTACCGCAGAGAAGCCGCTGTTGCGGCGGGCGAGGGCGTTGCAGCGTGCGGCCTCTTCGGGCGAGACCACCGGGCGCACCGGCGGAAGGGTCTTCAGCGGCTTGCCGTCTCCGCGGGTTCGGTCGTAGAAGACGCGCAGTACGGTTCCGTTCTTGTCTTCGGTGAGCCAGATGGACCCGTCTTTGGCGACCATCACGTCGACGGGCGCACCCAAGGGGTTCTGCGGGGTCTTCTCCCAGCCGCGGATGATGTCGAGGGGCTCACCGGCGGGGACGCCCCGGGCATCGGTGGGGACGAGCACCAACCGGTGCCCGCTCTCGCGGTAGCCGTGCAAGGTCACGAGCAGGTTGCCCTTGTACGATGCCTCGGGGAACATGCTGCCGTTGTAGAAGCGCATGCCCAGCGGTGACGAGTGGCCGGGCAAGAGCAGCGCCGGGTTCTTGTACGCCGAGCAATCCCAGGAGCGATACTCGGGCGCCGCAACACCGTTGGCGTAGCAGTACGGCCAGCCGTAGTGCTGCCCGGCCTCCACCACGTTGATCTCTTCTTGCGGGAGTTCGGCTTCGCGGCTGGTGAGCTCCGGGGCGCGCTTGTTGATGGAGTCGCGCGCGTTCTCGCCCTGGAGCAAGAGCCCCGAGGTGGGGTGCATGGTGAGGGCCATGCTGTTGCGGAGGCCTCGGGCGTGCACGGTGTAGCCCGCGGCTTTGCGCTCCGGGCCCGTCATGACGTACTTGCGGATGGATCCGCGGTTGATGGCCTCTTCCCAGCAGTTGCGGGGGAACTGGCCGTCTTTCTCGCAGTTGTCCGAGGCGCTGCCCGAGTTGACGTAGATCACGTCGGGGTTCTGCACATCGAAGGTAAAGTGTTTGAGCGGGTGCCTCCCGCCGTTGGGATTCTCGGCGGGGATCTCTTTGAGCACCTGTGTCAGGCGCGGCTTGGGCAGCTGGTTGGGGTCGAAGCGAAAGATGTCCCCCGGTGTGCCCACGTAGACGAGCTTGTCTTTGGGGTTGACGTGGATTCCGCTCGGCTTGTCGATGAGCGTCAGCAGCTGGCGTTTGGTGTACGTCGCGCCGTTTTTGCTCAGGCGCCAGATGATGCCCTTGTCGACGGCCCAGCCGCCCATGCCGGCCACGATGACGTCGCCGTCGTCGAGCTGCGTGAGCCCTCGGGCAAACGTGATGCCCTCGGCCACGATGCCGACGCAAACCCCCGGAGGCGTCTGAAGGTTGAGTTTGGGTAGGCCGTCACACGTGCCGTTTGCGGTGTACGGGGCTTCGGCGGTCTCGTCGGCGAGGTCTTCGCCTTCTTCGCCGGGGGCGCTACAGCCAGGGTTCAGGGCTGCGATTGGGGTCGCCAGCATGACAGCGAGAGCAAACAGAGAACGAGAGCGCATGGGGAGCGATCATACCGAGGTGCACTCCGCGGGCCACACGCATCTACGCGAAAAGAAGCCTCCTACACTGCAGCATGTTGGACCCCTGGGCTACGTGAGATCCACCGGTCGTCGCCGTCGTCGGGCCACGAGTGCCGCCAACAACCCCATCGCCGCGAGTGCGGGAGCGCCCTTTGCTGGGGTGCCGTCGGAGGGCGACGACGGGTGCACTGTACAGACACAACCGCCGCCAACGTCGTATTGCGCCGGCACCACGGGTTCGGGGGTCTTGCAATCGATGACGCTCCGGGCCACGCGCTTGCGCCCTTGGCTGAGGGGCCGGGCGTAGTCGCCGGTGTTGGCGTTGTCGTGGTGAAACGACTCCCACGCCACGGCGCCGCCCGCGCGCCCGGCCGTTCTCCAGGCGAACAGGTACCCATTGCGTGTGCCCGTCACCACATCCAGGTGCTGGCCCGGATCGCCATCGATGTCGCCCACGGCGGCCGTCGCCGCAACCCAGCCGCCGGTGAACTTGGGCCAGCCGGCGGCGCTCCGGCCGCAGGCATCGACGGCGTGCACAAAGTAGACGCCGTTGCCGCTGATGACCTCGGGGTAGTCGTCGCCGCTGATGTCGGCGATGGCGTGATTCATGGAGAAGGAGTGGTCCTCGATGAGCACGGGGGAGCCCGGCATCATGCGACCCGTCTTGCCGCTCCACATGGCGATCATGTGCTGCAGGCGTTTGGCCTGACCGTCGCCGGCAAGGCTTGCGGCTACGCTGGGTGAGCCACCAGACATGACAACGTCTGGCACTCCGTCTTGGTCGAGATCGCCGACCGATGGCTGCGAGAACATGGGCAACATGGTGTCGGCCTTTGCCTGGGTCCGCTCTCCGAAGATGTTGAGAGCGTCGAAGCCCAGCTGTGGGGCGCCTTCGGCATTGGTGGTGACGGGCAATCGGTTCGGCGGTTCTGCGAGCCCAGATTGCGTGCCCGGGTCGGCCCTGAGTGCCAACGGTCGCGCGCCGTTGCCTTGGGCAATCAATTCCGGGACACCGTCGCCATCGAGGTCGACGGCGACCTGCGACGCCGGCACGCCCTCGGCCACCAACGGGAACAGCTTGAGCGAGTTCAGCGCCACGGGCCAGTTGGGCAGGTACGTCGCCGGCGCAGCCTTGGTGCCGCGACCATCCACCACAAAGACGGGGCCTGCGCCTTGGCCGTCGGCAAGTTGCTCGTTGGAGCCCACGGCGATGTCCGGAATGCCATCGCCGTTGAAGTCCGCGACCGTAGGCGTCGTCATGATGCGGTTGCGCTTGTTTGCCGCCTGCGCATGCACCTGCACCGGGAAGCCCTCGGCCTCTTTGCCGTCCGCGCGAAACACGCGGATCAGTCCATCGAAGGTGCCCAGCACGATCTCTTTCCTGCCGTCGTTGTCCATGTCGACAACGACGGGCGAGGCGTAGGCGCCGCGAGCCCAGACGTGCGTCGCGTCCATGCACGTCTGGCCCGGTTGCGTGGCCTGGGCCAAGGGGCACGACGGGACCAAGGGCAGGCGCCTGGGCCAACCTGGGAAGTCGCGACCTTTCGCGTCGATGACGTAGAGCGTACCGGGGTACGATACGAAGACGATGTCGTCCTTGCCGTCACCGTCCATGTCGGCGATGGCCGGTGCCGACACAAGGGTCTCCCGGGCGATGCTCGGGTTGACACCTGCCGGATCTTTGTAGGCCGAAGCCGAGCGGTAGCTCGGCACCAGGGCCTCGACGGTGCTGGTATCGAAGCCGTCGATGGGGCGCGTCAGATACGGAAAACCAGGCAACTCTTTTGGCCCCGCAGACGTTGCCGAAAGCGCGTGCACGGCGCCGTCCGAGGTCAGGTAGACGATGTCGCGGATGCCGTCGCCGTCGAGGTCCGCGAGCTTGGGGCTCGCCTCGGCGGAGCTGCCGACGGAGAGTGGGAAGCCCGGCAGTAGGTCTGCGTCGAGCAGGTTGTTCTTTGTGTTCGAAAGCGCGATGGTGCGCCGGGCCTCACCGGCGACGTCGAAGCTGCCGTAGTGAGCGGTGGCGCGAACGCGGAAGGTGACGCTCCGGTCGTTCTCTCCGCGCGACGAGTCTGGATCTCGGGGGTGCGTGGAGTCGAGCTGCTTTGGGTCGAAGGTTGCGAGAGGCACGTCTGCGCCGCCGGTGACTGTGCTGCCGGGCACGTTGCTGAGACCAGCGGTCAACGGCCGGAAGTCGGCGTCTTCGGGCTGTGCCCCGGGGGCCCACTCGACCTGGAAATCGTAGGACTTGGCGCGTCGCGCCGCGATGCGGCCCATGATGGGCACTGCGGCGGCGGCTCGATCGCCGAAGATTGGCGTGAACCACTCTGGCGACACGATGTCGACCTCGGGGGGCAGCTTGCCCTCGTCGATGGCGCGCACGATGCGTTCCGCATTGGCCCGACCATAGCCAAAACGTTGATCGAACCCAGGCCGGGAGAAGTAAAGGCGCCGAGCGTCGTCTTCTGGCGAAAGACGCGACGCTGCCACGTCGATGTCATCGGCGTACATTTTGCCAAGCTGCATGGCTTCTTCGCTCGTCAGCTCGAGGCCGCGGTCTTTGGCCATGGAGTACATGAGTCCGGCTATGCCGGCGTAGCGCGCCGTGGCCTCGCGGGAACACGAGACGCTGCTCACGCTGAGCGCGAGATGTGCTCCATAGTTGGAGCAGCTGCCGTAGGCCACGAAGCTGGATGACTCCGCAGGGCTTTGGCCATCGTAGCGGACGTTGTGCACCGTCATCGTGTGGTTGGCCGTGGCGGGGAGATTGTGATGCCGTGAGTTTGCATCGGCCATGCTGACCACCACGAGCACGTTCTTCTTGTACGCGTAGTCGATGGCGGCCTTGGAAAAGGGCGTCTGGTTGAGGGTGCTCAGGGCCTCCTGAATGACGCTGGCGCGCATGTCCGTCGCGTAGATTGCCGCTTTGGCAAAGTCGTTGGCGTCGGCGAAAAAGCTGTCGCCCACGCGCAACGGAATGAATCGGCACTTGGGGCATACGCCAGGTTCACCGGTGCCGTTGTTGGCCTCGGCGCTGCTGTCTCTGGCCGCGACGGTGCCGTGCCCATAGCGCGTGTCGTCGTAGGGGTTGTTGTCGTTCTTGAAGAAGTCCCAGCCTGCGATGTCGTCGACGTAGCCGTTGCCGTCGTCGTCCACTCCATCCGAGAACATCTCGATGAGATCTCCCGGGTCCAGAATGCAGTTTTTGTTGAGGTCGCCCAGCAGACGGTCCGGCCCCTTTGTGCTCCGCGCCCCATCTGTGAAGCAAGCATCGCCCGGTACCCGGGGGCTAAAACGTGCATCTTGCACGTAGTCGGCGATACTGAACACTCCATCGCCGTTGCAGTCGTAGCCCGCGAGGGCTCCCGCGCCGCCGCAGGCCTTGCCATCGGCTCCTTTTGGTCGTTTGTCGCCGGCAAGCTCTGCGAGATTCAGTGCAGCCTTGTTGACGAGATCCGGTTGTTCCCACTCGATGCCCGAGTCGAGCACCGCGATGAGCACGTCGTCTCGCCCGACGGTGTACGTCCAGGCGCGGTCGATGCTCATGCCCGATGCACCAAGCCGTTTGTCGGCGTCGATGACCTGGGTCCCCGGGGAGGGGGCTGGCAGGTACGACGCGTAGTTCCAGGCACCGTTGTAGTCGTTGGGCCAGTTGGCTCTGTCGGCCATGTTGGCGCCGCGCTCGGGCGGCCACGCGGCGCGGGCGCTGGGACCGTGACCCAGGGCAAAGCAAAGCGCCAGCGCCGCGCAGACGAGGAGTCGCAGAGGTCGAAGAGGGGGTGGGAAAGGGCGCATGGGCTGCGCCCTTCGATCTAGCAAAGGACTGCGCCAAGTCCCCGCCTCATTTGGCCGCGACGGGCAGGCCGTTGGCACCGGCCCAGGGCCGTGGTCGGGCTAGAACTCCCCGAAGAGATCCTGGATGCGGGCGTCCAGCGCCTGGGCGATCTTGTAGAGCGACGAGATGGACGCGCTCGACTCCGCACGCTCGATCTGCGACAGAAGCGATACGCTGAGATTGGTGCGCCGGGACATCTGCTTGAGCGTGAGATCCTTGTCCTTGCGCAAGTTGCGGATGGTGTCGCCGATGACGCGGTGAAGCTGCTCTTCGGGCGTACGGGCAAGACCCTTCTTGCGCATCACGCGGTCGAGCACTTCGCGGAACTCGTCCACGTTGAAGGGCTTCTTGATGTAGTCGACGGCGTCCATCTTCATGGCGGCGACGGCGGACTCGAGGTTGGGGAAGCCGGTAAAGATGACGACGGCCACGTCGCTGTCGATGCGCCGGATCTTCTTGAGCGCCTCGATGCCGTCCAGTTTGGGCATCATCAGATCGAGGACGATCAGGTGATAGCCGCCATTTTTGACCTCGTCTTCGATGGTCGTCGGATCGCCCAGCGTCTTGACGAGGTAACCGTCGCGCTCGAGGAGAGTCTGCATGTAGTCGCAGATGGCGCGGTCGTCGTCGACGATGAGGATCTTTACGGCCGGAAGCGGGGGCTGCGAGGTCATGGGCAGGAAGTCTCCGTCGATGTGTGGGGCGCTTGGTCTCATCCACGGCGCTCTTGCCGCGGTTGTTGGCGCCGTCAGTTCCGGTGAGGGTGGATTGCATGAACCGATCCCAACCCGAAACTCCGAAAATCCCCGGCAACTGTACAGTATGGGCAGAATTGTTCCGTATGCCTGGGCAAAATTCCGACTGCGCTGGATCGAGTTCCACCAGCACTGGATGAAGAGCGCCCCGGTGGAGCGGCGCGCGGAAAGTGTTGACGGCAGGGCCCAAGACCCGCCATAACGCGTGGCCTCGCGAAAGCGGGAGTTCGGGGCGTAGCGCAGCCTGGTAGCGCACCTGGTTCGGGACCAGGGGGTCGGAGGTTCGAATCCTCTCGCCCCGACTGAGATTAGAGGTGGGCGGCCGATGGCCGCCCGCCGTTTATGGGGGGGCGAAGAGGATTCCCTTTTTATGGGCGGCTGCGGACGCAGCCGCCGGGCTCTCGCCAAGGCGATGCGGTGGGCGGCCGATGGCCGCCTTCGATTTTGTGGTGGGGTCCGCGGACGGATCGGGAGGTCCGTGGGGCGGGAACGGGATGGTGCGCGCTGGGATCGGGAGGTCCGTGGGGCGGGAACGGGATGGTGCGCGCTGGGATCGGGAGGTCCGTGGG
>JBIKNA010000292.1:0-9092 GCA_044358965.1 Polyangiaceae bacterium | reverse complement strand
GGCCAGCTGCTGCCAGGGCACGATGTTGGCGTGGTGCTCCAACCAAGAGATGACGATCTCGTCGCCGGGGCCTACGTTCCTTCGCCCCCAACTCTGCGCCAGCAGGTTGATGCCCTCGGTGGCGCCCCGCACGAAGATGATCTCGTTGACGGAGCCGGCATTGATGAAACGTTTGACGCTTTGCCGCGCGGACTCGTACGCGTCGGTGGCGCGGGCCGCGAGCGTATGCGCCGCGCGGTGGATGTTGGAGTTCTCGTGTTCGTAGAAGCGAGAGAGCCGGTCGATGACGGCTTGAGGCTTTTGCGTGGTGGCCGCATTGTCGAGCCAAACCAGCGGGCGGCCATTGACCGACTGCTTGAGGATCGGAAACTCGGCCTTGAGCACGTGCCCCATGCGGCCCGCGCCCGGCGTGTTCTGCCGCACCGGCTCCACGCCCTCTGTGATCTGGTAGGGCACGTGGCCGAGCGCTGGCGGCTCTTTCGCGGCGGGCGCCGCGGGCGCCAGCTCCGCGGGGGCTGTCACGTGTTCGTTGAGCGGGAACTGAAGCACCCCATCGTCGAAGTGCGTGCCAAAGGGCAACGCCTCGGTCTGCATGAAGCCGAAGTCGAGCGGTGCATCGAAGGGGGTTGGGGCTGCTAGCTCCTGCTGGGCGACGCCCGTGGGGGCCGGCCCGCGCATCCCGAAGTCCGGCGAAGGTGCCGCTGGTGCCGCTGGTGCCGCCGGTGATGGCGGGACATCCACATGCTCCGCGTTTGCGTCGACCGGCACTGGGGGTTGCGCAAACAGGTTGTTGGCCAGCTGCGATACCAGGGTGGTGAGCGCGACGGGATCGAAGTCGGGTAGGGTGGGGCCCGAGGGAACCCGCGCCACCGCGCCCGACAGACCCGGCGTGGTGCTGCCCGCCGCTGGCAACGAGGGCGTATCGCCCACCGCAGGAAGCGCTGCGGTGGCCAAGCGCAACTCGCCTGGCGCCGCGCCGCTGGGGGCGGGCGGCAGCGCCAGGTGGCTCACCCCGGGGGTGTCAGGGGTACTCATGGTAGTGGTCGATCTTGACGCCCTCGAGCATGCCCAGCGCGTCGTGCGTCAGCACCGCCACGGAGCAGTAGAGCGAGATCAGATACGAGGCCGCGCCCTTCTGGTTGATGCCCATGAGGCGCACCGACAGGCTCGGGCTCACTTCGCCCGGAAGGCCCGGCTGGAACAACCCCACCACGCCTCGCTTTCGCTCGCCCGTGCGCATCAACAAGATGTTGGTCTTGTTGTCCTTGATGGGCAGCTTGTCGCTGGGCACCAGCGGCAAGCCGCGCCACGTCAGGAACGGCGAGCCAAACAGCGAAACCGTCGGCGGCGGAACACCGCGGCGCGTGCATTCGCGACCAAACGCCGCGATGGCCTTGGGGTGGGCCAAGAAGAACGCGGGCTCCTTCCACACCGTGGAGATGAGCTCGTCCATGTCGTCCGGCGTGGGCGTGCCCTTGCGCGGCGCGATGCGCATGTCGGGGTCGACGTTGTTGAGCAGGCCGTAGGTCCGGTGGTTGAGCACCTCGCTCTCTTGGCGCTCCTTGAGCTTGTCGACGGCCAGGGTTAGCTGCTCTTTGACCTGGTCCATGGGGCTTCGGAACAGGTCTGAGATGCGCGTGTCCACCTGGATGGTGGTGGTGACCGACGTGAGCACGTACTCCCGAGGGTTGGGCTCGTAGTCGCTGAAGCCCACGGGGAGCTCTTCCCCTTGCTCGGGGCTGCACTTGACGGCGAACTTGTCGTCGAGGGCTTGGTTGACGCGGTACACACCGGCCTCGACCGGGGTCCACGGCAACATTTGCACGAGCCAGCGCGGCGTTGCGCCACGCCACTGCGGCGGTGTCTTGGTGGTGTTGGCAAGCTGCCTCGCAGCGCGCTCGCCCAAGGTGCGAAGAGGATCAGACATCGCCCGAGAGGCTACCGATGACGGGGCACTGGCCGCAAGGGGCAGCGCGCGCATCACGCGCAGGGAGTACTCGGCGGTTTTGCCTAAAGTTTGTGTTCGCGCAGAAATGCCGCCGCTCGGAGTTCGATTTCCTCGCGCGGGGCGTCGGTGTCGATGTCGCATGGCACGCCGGCCAGCTTGGAGAGCGCGTCTTTGGCGTAGCCACGGACCAGCGGCCGCGGCCCCCACAAGCCCGGCGCGATGGCCTGGGCACTGCCTTGGACCTTGGCGCTTGGCAGCAGCTGAAACGCGACGGCTTGCTCGTGCGGGTGACCCCGCTGCGCCGTCGCAAGCAGGGCGTTGGCATCCAGGGACCCGTAGGCCTTGCTCAGGATATCCCGGTCGTACTTCTTGCCCCAGAAGCGCTCCATGGCATCGACCAGGGTCCGGACGGATGCATCTTGGTGGCAAAGCGCGCATTCGAGCGGGCGATCGAGATGCACCCGGTCGGCATCTGTGGGGGAACCAATGCGGTGATACCGCGACAGGGTGCCGTCGAGGGCCATGTTCTTGCGCGGCATGTGGCACTCGATGCAACTGCTGCCGGCGCTCGCCGGCGCGTGATGCGTGTGCGCCGCGAGGCCAGCGCCTGCGTAACGTGCGTGGCAGCTTGTGCAGAGTGCATTCATCTGCTCCGGGTGGTCTTTGGCCTTCTGCGCGGAGCGCTCGGCGTGAGGGTCGTGGCACTGGGTGCACGACAGGGCGGTCTTGCAACCTCCCAGCAAGAAATCACGGCCCTCGCCGGAGTTGATGTGGCTGCCTCCGGGGCCCTGCCGGCGGTGCCCGCCCTCCCATGTCCATTCGTAGCCCGAGAACAGCACCTGGTGACAGCGGGCGCAGCCTCGGTTGATGTCGCTGACGCGAGCGTTGCGCTCGTCGGCGGGCCTCGTCACGGCAAGCCCCGGATGTTTTGGCCCCAGGGACGGCGGAAGCGCTGGGTTCTCGACGTGCATCCGGGCCCCGAAGTGACAGCTCTCGCAGGTGATGCCCTGCTCTTCGAGGTGCTTGCCGCGGAAACGCCGGCGGGTTTCGGTGATGAGTTGCGCAAGGCCCTGTTGGGCACCCTGTGCGTTGGCCGGCGCGCCCAGAAACGTGAGCTCGGCGTTGAGCGCCGTCGTCAGGGCGCCGTCGTCGATGATCTGGTAGCGGGTTTTGCGTCCGGCGGGGAGCAGCTCGTCCACCACTGCGCCCTGATACGCCGGGTGCGCGCCCGCGAGCACGCCCAGCATGGTCGAGAGTGCCGGTGGTGTGTTGTGGCAGAACACACAGGTCTCGTTCCACTTGGGCCCCTCCATCATGCCCGGGCGCTCGTTCACCATCACCGAGTAGCCCTTGTAGCGAAACGTGCCCGGCCCCAAGAGATACGAAACGGGCAAGATCCACTCTTCGGCATCACTTGGGGGCACCTGGGCAAAGTTGCTCACGGGCACCCCGGCATAGTCCTCGCGATGGCGTCCGCCGATGATGCGCGTAACGCGAAACAACCGCGCTGCTTGCCCCGGGCTACCCAGCGACACGAAGCGAGCGTTGCCCTCGCGCAGAAGTTCCGCGGTGCTGCCCTTGAACGAAAAACGCCCGGTACCCCAGGGGGCGCGGCTCGGGGCCCGCTGTCCGTCCCGCGTCATGTCGTGCATGGCCGAGCGGGTTTGCGTGGCAGCGATCTCCGCATGGCACGGCACACACGTGTTGCTCCCTGCGTAGTCGTCCCGCGCGATGTTGCTGCCCGGAAGCGCGGCCTTTTGTGGCGCTTTGCGAAGTACCTCTTGCGTCGGCTGCGTGGGGCCTTGGTCCTTCCGGCAAGCCCCGAGCAAGGCCGCCATCGCCAGCGCAACGGAGATCGCTCGGGTGCCGCGCAGCCCGAGGGGGCTCATGCGCCGCGAGCTTGGCTTCGGCGCTGCAGCAGGCGTTCGATGCCGCGGGCAACCACGTCTGGATGCGTCGACAGGAGCGCGTGTCCGCCGCCTTGCAACACTTCGAGGGATGCGTCGGGCAGCAGCCGCGCGAGCGTCGCGCTGTTCTTGGGGGGGATGAGGCCGTCGCCGTCGCCGGTGACCACGTGCACCGGAACCCTGAGGCCACGCAGGCGGCTGCCGGTGTAGTGACGTGCGGCCGCGGTGAAGTGCCCGACGAACGTGGCTGGCGTGGGCGTGCTGATGGCCATCTGCTCGCGCCAAGGGGCCAGCAGGGTGCTGGCCTCGGCCCAGCGCTCTTTGGCCAACAGCATGCGCGAGAGCGATCGCGCGGCGCTCTCTTTCGGCCGCACGGGGAGGCTGAGCAGGCGACCCACCGCCCGGGGGCCGGGGATGGTGGCGTGCGGCAGGCCCGGTGTGGTGCAAAGCAGCACGAGACCCAGCACGCGCTGTGTGTGCCGCAGCGCAAAGTGTTGGCTGATCATGCCTCCCATGGAGATGCCGCACACGAACGCCTGGTCGATACCAGCATGATCCAGCGCCCGGGCGACATCGTCGGCCATTTCGGTCAGGGAGTACGGCGGCTGCGGGCGGTCGCTGTCGCCGGTGCCGCGATTGTCCATGACGATGACGCGGTGCCCACGTTCGGTGAGGCTTTTGGGGGCATCGAACCAAAACGCGCCCGGGAGCCCCAAACCTTGGATGAGCACCACCGGTGGCTTTTGCGCCGGAGCCGTTGCGGGGATGTCGGCATAGTGAATGCGAACCGAACCGGGGACGAGCGGCATGGGAGCCCGAGTCTAGCTCGTTTGCCCTTCGCGCCAACGTCACAACCGCTGTTCTCGGCCACCGCGACCAGATATCCTGACCGACGGCTCGCCGCAGCGATCCCTTCCTCTCCTCCCAAGATGTCCAATCAAGCTCAGGCCACCGGCGGCGCCCTCAAGGTCCTTGGCCGCTATGCGCTCTACGGGGAGATTGCGGCGGGGGGCATGGCTTCGGTGCACATCGGGCGCCTGCTGGGGCCCGTGGGCTTTGCGCGCACCGTGGCCATCAAGCGCCTGCACCCGCAGTTCGCCAAAGACCCCGAGTTCGTCTCCATGTTTCTCGACGAGGCCAGGCTCGCGGCCCGGGTGCAGCACCCCAATGTCGTCGCCACCATCGATGTGGTCGCCACCGACGGCGAACTGTTTCTGATCATGGACTACATCCGCGGCGAGTCGCTGTCGCGGATGGTTCGGCTCGCTGCGGCCCGGGGCGAGCGCGTCCCCCCGCGCATCTGTGCCGCCATCATGTGTGGCTTCTTGCATGGGCTGCACGCCGCGCACGAAGCCAAGAACGAGCGCGGCGAGCCGCTCAATCTGGTGCATCGCGACGTGTCTCCGCAGAACGTGCTCGTGGGCTCCGATGGCACGCCCCGGGTGCTCGACTTCGGTGTCGCCAAGGCCGCGGGGCGCATCCAGGTCACACGCGACGGGCAGATCAAGGGCAAGCTCGCCTATATGCCACCAGAGCAGCTCCAAGGGCACGAGCTCACGCGCACGGTGGACATCTACGCGTCGGGCGTGGTGCTTTGGGAGACCCTCACGGGCGCGCGCCTCTTCAAGGGCGAGAGCGAGAGTGACACCCTCCAGAAGATCCTTCGCGGCATGGTCGAAGGCCCGAGCCGCCTGGTGCCTGGGCTGAACCCTGCGTTCGATGCGGTCGCGGCGCGCGCCCTGGCGCAACGCGCCGACCAACGCTACCCCACGGCCCGGGAGATGGCCCTCGCGCTCGAGCGCTGCGAGGGCATTGCGTCTCCCACGGAGGTCAGCGAGTGGGTCGAGCGCATCGCCGGCGATGTCATTCAGGTGCGCGAGGCACGGGTGGCCGAGGTCGAAGGCGAGTCCGCGCGGGGCTCGGTGCCGGGGCGCGAGCCCCTAGACTCTTCGCCGTCCGATGTGTCGGGGCCGCCGCAAGGGTTCCCACGCCCATCCATGCCCGATACTCCGCAGCCGCGTCGCATCGAGAGCACCATGGTTGGCGTTGGACCAAGCAGCTCCGCCCCGTTCGCAGCGGCGCCGTCGAGCCAAAGAGTCGTTGCCGCAGGCCCGCCGTCCAGCGCCTCGTCGCCGCGTCTTGAGCCCAACGATGCAACCACGACGGGGCGCTCCGCGCCCGGCACCGCCATGTTTCCGTTGCCGACCGATAGGCGGACGCCCATGATCCTGTTGGCCGTGGGCCTGGTGTTCGTTGGTGTCGTCGCGCTTGGGCTCCTGGTGGTCTTCCGACGTCCCGCGCAAGCCGAGCTGCCTGGCAACACGCAACCATCCGGCAGCGTGTCCGTGGCGACGTCGGTATCGGCGCCGTCCGCCATCCCCTCGGCCGCGGAACCCCCTGCGAACATTCCGCCCGCTGTGTCGGCGTCTGCGCCCCCGGTCGTGGCTCAGCCCGTTGCGCCCAAGCCCACTGCGGTGGCCCCAAACACCACGCCGCGGCCGACGGTATCCCCCACAACACCGGCCGCCAAACCCGCAAGCAAGAACTGCGATCCGCCGTACACCCTCGATGCCAAGGGCCACAAGCACTACAAGCTCGAGT
This sequence comes from Polyangiaceae bacterium, assembly GCA_044358965.1. Classification (GTDB taxonomy): domain Bacteria; phylum Myxococcota_A; class Polyangia; order Polyangiales; family Polyangiaceae; genus SXNL01. The sequence goes on along the minus strand of JBIKNA010000292.1, from coordinate 2,636 downwards.
GCATGAGCAACTAGAATTCTAGTGTAGAGCGCCGAGCATGGTCTTCGATGGACCTCGGTTCTTGCGGCTTTGGTCATCGAGGGTCTAGAGCCTGTCCCTATAGCTGTCTTCCCCGTACGCGTGCCCGTGCCCGTGCCCGAACAAACTCGATTGGGCGCCATGTGTCCCATAGGTCCGTTGGGGGCAAGCGACCGCCCATCTTTCCGGAGCGGGCTACCCGAGATAGGGCACGAGCACGCGTACGGGGAAGATTCGCTTCGCGAGTATAGGGACACACCTTCTCCGCCAAAGAGGGCAGTGCCGGCAGGGGCATCCTCCTTCGGACTCCTTCGGTTGGGTCCAAAACCCAAAAGGTCCGCAGGACTTGTGGTCGAATCGCGCTCGGTCATTTAGCGTAGGGGCGCATGAAGGCCCGAACCTGCGCTCTCGCCCTTGCTGTTGCCGTTGCCGCCTGTGGTGGCGACCCTGGTGCCCCGGTGCAAGCGCCGCCCGCACCTTCGGTTTCAGCGCCCCCGCGTGCTGCCTCCAGCGTTCCTAGTGCAAGCGCCTCTGCCGCAGATGCGGGTGCTCCGGCCTACAAGGGCTTTGGTGGTGCCAGCGTCCCCAAAGAAGTGCTTGCGCGCTTTGCGCCCCCTCCGCTGACGCCGGTGCAGAGCAAACACATCCAGGGCATGCTCGACGTCCGGGCGCCGCGCTCGGGCATGCTCACCCCAGACGGAAAGACGATGTTCTTTGGATGGAACATCACGGGCACATTTCAGATCTTCCGTCTCGATGGCCCCAAGAGCTTTCCGGTGCAGATGACCGGCGGCGACGAGGTCACTCAGCTCGCGGCCATGGCCCCCAACGGGCGCTACCTGGTGGTGGCCCGCGATCGACACGGCGAAGAGAACCCCGGCTTGTACCTGCTCGACCCCAAAGGGGGCGCGCTTCGCGTCATTCAGCACAAGCCAGGCATCCAGACCCGATTTCAGGTGGTGAGCGACGACGCCAAGTTTGTGTACTACGCATCCAACGACAAGAAGAAAGACAGCTACGCCATCTACAAGTTCGACGTGGATACGGGGCTCAGCAGCGTGGTCTTCGAGGAAGACGGCCTCTGGAACGTCGATGCGCGTGACAAGGCTGGTCGCCTGCTCATGTCCAAGTCCACGGGGGCTCTCAGCCGCGAGTACTTCTCCTACGACGAGGCCAAGAAGCAGCTGACGCCGTTGTTCGGTCAGAACGAGCGCGAAGAGTACGCAGCGTTCTTTGCAGGCGATCGCATCATCGTCCGTGCCGCGCGCGCCGAAGACGGCAAGCCCGCGGAGTTCCGGCGGCTCTTTTCGTGGTCGTCCGGAGCCTTTGCGGCGCTCTCGGCCAATGTCCCCATGGACGTGACCCAGGCCTACGCCGACGACCAGGGCAAGCGCATCTACTTCACGTACAACGACCGTGGCTACACCCGGCCGCGGGTCATCGACGCCAAGACGGGCAAGGAACTCGCGTTGCCAAAGCTCAGCGGCGATCACGTGTCCATTGGCGCCACCACGCGCGACGCGCGCTACACCTCTTTTATCGTCGAAGATGCGCAGAAGCCCGCGGTGAACCACGTGTACGACTGGCAGAAGCAGACCCTCGTGCAATGGTCTGTGCCCAGCGCCCCAGAGATCGACACGAGCAAGTTTGCGGTGCCGACGCTCGAGTCGTATCCGGCCCGGGACGGTGTCGCGATCCCCATGTTTGTGCGTCGTCCGGAGCGCTGTAGCGGCCCGTGCCCGGTGGTCGTGCACTTTCACGGCGGCCCCGAAGGCCAGTCGCGTCCGGGGTTCAACGTGATGGGGCAGCTCTTCGTCGATGCGGGCTTCGTATACGCCGAGCCCAACGTGCGCGGCAGCGACGGCTATGGCCGCTCGTGGCTCCACGCCGACGACGGCCCCAAGCGCGAGGCCGTCATCACCGACATCGAAGATGCCGCCAAGTTCGTTCGCACGGCCTTCGCCAAAGACGGCAAAGCTCCCCGGGTGGGCATCTTTGGAGGCAGCTACGGTGGCTACTCCACGCTCATGGGCATGACCAAGTTCGCCGGGGCCTTCGATGCCGGTGTGGCCGTGGTGGGCATGAGCAACCTCTTGTCGTTCCTCGAGAACACGGCCCCCTATCGTCGGGCCCTGCGCATCTCCGAGTATGGCGATCCCGTCCAAGACAAGGCGGCGCTCGAGCGACTTTCGCCGGTCACCTACATCGATCGCGTGAAGGGGCCCTTGTTGCTCATCCAAGGGGCCAACGATCCGCGGGTGCCCGTAGGAGAGGCTCTGCAAATGCACGCTGCGCTCGAGGCGCGCGGGCAGAAGACACAGATGATCATCTTCCCGGACGAAGGCCATGGCTCACAGAAGCGCGAGAACAAGGTGCTCGAGCTCGGCCACGCCATCTCGTTCCTCAAGACGCACCTGATCGGCCCAACGCCCTAGAGCGCGTTGTCATAAATGGCCAGTCGGCCCCGCTCCCCGCTCCCCGCTCCCCGCTCCCGCTCCCGCTCCCGCTCCCGAACTCGCACCAATTCCGAGCGGGTTCGGGCTGCTGCGAGCATGAGCGCGGCTCGAGGCTCGGGGCTTGGGGGCGGGGCTTTGGGGGCGGGGCTTTGGGGGCTGGGC
>JBIKNA010000042.1:0-29605 GCA_044358965.1 Polyangiaceae bacterium | reverse complement strand
GCTGCGGAAGGCTGTGCTGCTGGTGTCGGTGCCGGGGGCTGCGCTGCGGGGGCCTGCGCTGCTGGTCGACCGGGCCCCGGCTGCGCTGGAGCGGGTTGTGCACTCGCCACGCTCGGCCAAAGGCAAAGCCAAACGGAAAACAGGACGATGCCCGCCGCGAATGCCCTTCGGAGCGCGGTGCGCAGGCCTTCACCCACGCGCGTAACCGTGGCCGCGCCCGGACGGGGCGCAAGGCTCGCGCTGAGAGGAAGGGGCGAGGGCATGCAAAGGACATGCTCGTACTCTGAAAATGCCGCGCAAGTCAACGCGTTACCAACGGTTCCGGCGGGCCTCGACGCGCATTTCCCGTACATTGCTGGTGGGGGTGCGCGTTCTGTCCCTGGGCTCTGCGGCTGTCAGCCGCCACCCGCGGCTTCGGCTTTGGCCTCGGAGGGGCGCGGCCACCAGATCCCGGCGCTCAGCAGAATGAGCACCGGGAGAATCATCATGGCGACGGTCATGGGAAGGGCCTTGGCCATGAAGCCCAGGGCCGCCGGGGACCAAAGGTCGCCGAACATGTGAATCGCGAAGATGGTTCCGGCCATGCCGGCTGCCCGAAGCGCCGTGGGGACGCTGCGCAGCACGACGCCGTTGATGGGCGAGGTGGATAGGAACAGCGCCACCTCGCAAAGGAACACCGCCGCGAAGAAGATGGTGACCGTGGGGGCCAAAAAGGCAACGACGGCCAAGGGGGCCGCGATGAGGCTTCCGGCGGCGCAAATGCGCAGCAGGCCGTTGACGCGCAACTTCTCGTCGAGCACCGGGTCCGCGGACCCACTTGCGGCCCGCTGGGCGTCCACTGCTTTGCTCTGCCGGTCTGCCCACGTGCCGCCGATGGCGGTGCCCAACGCGCCGCCCACCACCGTGAGCGCTCCGAAAATCAGGTTGGCTTTGCCGACGTCGAGGCCGTAGCGGCTGATGATGAACTTGGGCGCCCAATAGGAGAACGCGCCCACGGCGGCCGTATAGGCCGAGTAGCCGAGAACGCCGCGGACATAGAGCGGGATCTTGGCGAGCTGTTTGCCCGAGCGCACGAGGCTTGGCTTTTCGGCGCTGAGCTTGCGCACGGGCTCGGCGATGAGCAAACAGCCCACCATGAGCAACAAGCCCGGACCACCCGTCAGCAAGAACGCGTGACGCCAGCCAAAGGCTTTGGCCAAGAGGCCACCGGCGATGTACCCCAAGGCCGAGCCGACGGGGGTGGCCAGGAAGAAAATGGCCAGCCAGCGGCCCTTCTTGTCTTCGGGGGCCACGTCGTCGATGACCGTTGGCGCAAGCGTGGCGAAACTTGCCTCGCCGACGCCCACCATGGCGCGTGCAATGAGAAGGCTGATGCCGCCGGTAGACAGGCCCGAGCCCAGGGTGGCCAAGCTCCAGATGGCCACGCCGAGCGCCATCAGGTACTTGCGCGGAACGTGGTCGGCCCAACGTCCGAACAACGGGGAGCTGACAAAATAGCCCGCAAGGAAGATCGTGCCGAGGAGACCTCCTTGACCGTTGTCGAGGCCGAACTCTTTTTGCACCGGGTCGAGCACCGCCGCCATCACGTAGCGGTCGAGGTAGTTCAGCAAGTTGAGGGTCGTCAGAACCGCCAACACCACCCGGGGATTGGTGATCTTCACGGGCCTAGGGCACCTGCGTGCAGCCCGACTCGCTGCAGGCACAAGAAGTGGAGAAGCCGCACTTGACGTTGCAGTTGCCGCCCTTGCAAGAGGCCATGCGGCACGTTCCCGCGGCCTGGCACGACAGAGAGCAGTCTTTGCCTTCTTGGCAGTCGACCACCGCGGACTTGCTGCTCTTGGCCTCGGACACGCAGCCCCCGCCAGCGCAATCCAGGGTGCAGGTGGAGCTCGGCGCGCACGTCATGCGGCAGCCGCCTTGGGGGCACGAGAACGCGCAAGTGCTGCCCGTTCCACAGGCGAAGTTGCATCCCGCGCCGAAGCACGTGGTCTGGCAGCTGGGCCCCTCGCATGTGCAGGCCGCATTGTTGTTGGCGGCACACTGCTCGGGGATGGCGGAGTTGTCGCAGCCCGCGAGCACGGGGAAGGCGAGGAGCGTCCCAAGGACGAGAGAAAAGAGGTACTGGGGCTTCACGGGGGTCTTTCGTTTGGCGCGAGGGAACGCGAAGGCACCTCGGGGCGACGGCGGGGCACACTAGTCGGCGCGGCGGCCTGCTCGCAAGGATGGCCTTTTGGGTCTTTCCGGGTCGTGGCCGAGTGTCCGGTCGAATAACACTCGCCTGCCGAAACCTTGACACCTGTTCACCGTCCACTGTAAGCGCGATAGACGATGGCAAAGGCAAAAACCCCCGCAGCAAAGCCGCCCAAGGCCAATGGCAAGCCCGGCAAGCCCGCGGCCCCGACCAAGCAACCCGTTCCGGCCGCCGCCGCGGCCAAGCCCGGCGCAGGGAAGGCCAAGGCCGCGCAGCCGGCACCCGAGCCCAAGGCCAAGGCTGCACCCTCCAAGGCCAAGGCTGCACCGCCGGCGCCCAAGGTCGAGCCCAAAGCCAAAGCCCCCAAGGCCAAGAAGCCGCAGGCCGCCGCCGAGACCGCCGAGACGTTGGCTGCGCTCCCGGAGGAGCACGAGGGCGAGCGCAGGCCCGCGCGCCGCGCCACAGCCGAGACCATGGCCACCCGGCAGCGGGAGATCAGCGTCAGCGAGTTCTTCACCAAGAACCGTCACCTGCTCGGCTTCGACAACCCGGCCAAGGCGCTGCTCACCACCGTCAAAGAGGCCGTCGACAACTCCCTCGACGCATGTGAAGAGGCTGGAATCCTGCCGGATCTGCTGGTCGAGATCCGCGAGGTGTCCGAGGGGCGCTACCGCGTCATCATCGAAGACAATGGGCCCGGCATCGTCAAGGCGCAGATGCCCAAGATCTTCGCCAAGCTGCTCTACGGCTCCAAGTTCCACCGGCTCAAGCAGTCGCGTGGTCAGCAGGGCATCGGCATCAGCGCCGCGGGCCTGTATGCGCAGCTCACCACCGGCAAGCCCGTGGTCATCACCTCCAAAACGGGCAAAGGCCGCCCGGCGTTTCGCATCGAGCTGCGCATCGACACCAAGCGCAATCAGCCCGACGTCGTCAAAGAAGACACCGCCGAGTGGGACAAAGAGCATGGCACCCGCGTCGAGCTCGAGCTCGCGGCGGCGTACCGCGGCGGTCGCACGGGCGTCGATGCGTATCTCGAACAAACGGTGGTCGCGAACCCGCACTTGGCGCTGACCTACGTGCCGCCCAAGGGCGAGCCGGTCACATACCCCCGCGCCTCGGACGTGTTGCCGCGCGAGGCCCAAGAGATCAAGCCTCATCCGCACGGCGTCGAGCTCGGCATGTTCATGGCCATGCTCAGCGACTCTCCGGACAAGACCGTCAAGCAGGTGCTCTGCGACGACTTCTCGCGGGTCAGTCCCGCCATCGCCGAGCAGATCTGCCGCATCGCCAAGGTCAACCCCAAAGCCAAGGCGGGCAGCATCCACGGCGAGGACGCCGAGCGTCTTCACGTGGCGCTCTCGCAGGTGAAGGTCATGGCGCCGCCTGCTACCTGCGTTGTCCCCATCGGCGAAGAGCTGCTGATCGCCGGTCTCAAGCGGCGGTTCAGTGCCGAGTTCTACGTCTCCACCACGCGGCCACCGTCGGTGTACCGCGGCAACCCGTTCGTGGTTGAAGTGGGCTTGGCCTACGGCGGCAACCTGCCCATCGACGACACCGCCGACGTCATGCGCTTCGCCAATCGCGTGCCCTTGCAATACCAGCCCAAGGCCTGCGCCATCTCCGAGTCGGTGTACGACACCAACTGGAAGTCCTACGAGATGCAGCAGCCCCGCGGCGGCCTACCGGTGGGCCCCTTGGCCATCGTGGTGCACCTCGCCTCCGTGTGGGTGCCTTTCACGAGCGAGGCCAAAGAGGCCGTGGCGCACTACGACGAGCTGCTCCGTGAGCTCAAGCTCGCGGTGCAAGAGTGTGGTCGCAAGCTCGCCGCCCACGTGCGCGCCCGCGTGCGCGCCGAGAGCGAGATGAAGCGCATGAGCTTGTTCCAGCGCTACATCCCCGAGGTGGCTGCCGCCATGGCGAGCATCCTCAAGGGCGACAAAGCCGCCATCGAGAAGTCTTTCTACGCAGCCCTGCCCAACTTCGTGAACCTCAAGAAAGACGCCGAGCCAGCCCCGGACGGCGGCGGCTCAGCACCCCCGTCCATGGCGCCGCCGGCCCAAGCCGGATCCATTCCGCCGCCGCCAACGGCCGAGGACATGGCCGAGGTGAAGGGCAAAAAGGGCGCTGCGGCCAAAGGTGCTGCGGCCAAAGGTGCTGCGGCCAAAGGTGCTGCGGCCAAAGGTGCTGCGGCCAAAGGCGCTGCGGCCAAACCGGCGTCGCCCAAGGCTGCGCCGCCACCAGCTCCCGCGCCCATCAAGCCCGCGCCTGGCAAAGGCAAGTCCAAGGGCAAGGCCGCGGCCCCGAGCCGCCAAACGTCTCTCCCGCTCTAAGTCGCAAAGGATCCCACCATGGCCGCCAAGAAGACCTCCGCCGCTGGCAAGAGCGCCGTCGCCCGAACCGCCAAAGACCAAAAGACCCTGGCCAAGCTCGAGAAGCTCGCTCAAACGCAGCTTCGCACCGTGGCCAAAGGCGAGAACCCTCAGTTCGAACTCCGCACCCGCGCCCTGTCCAACGTCTCGTTCAACGAGAAGCGTCGCATCATCGAGCTCGGCGACAAGACCCAGTCCCGGGAGTTCTTCAACACGTCCATGGCGCGCAAGTTCATGCAGACGTTCTTGGTGGCCAATGGCGCCAAGACGCTCATCGAAGAGGGCAAGACCATCAGCATTCGTCAGATGTTCTACATGTCCAAGCACACGCTCAAGGGCACGAGCGAGAACACCTTCGAAGACCAAGACGAGAGCGATCCCATCATCGAAGATCTCGAAGTGGGCATCGATGCTCTTCGCGAAGAGCTGCACCTGTTCGCCAACCGTCGCGGCCTCATGGTCGGCAAGTTGGTGGTCAACGACGGCGGCGATCAGATCGACTTGTCGCGCATGGGCCGCGGGGGCTGGGGCATCCCCAGCATCTGCGAGGACGACGACCTCAAGTTCGTCAAGTGCGACGCCCAGTTCATCTTGCTCGTCGAGAAACAGGCCGTGTTTCACCGACTCAACGAGGACCGTTTCTGGGAGAAACATAAGTGCATCCTGATGACCTCCGAAGGTCAGGCGGCGCGCGGGGCCCGGAGGCTTCTGCAGCGCATGTCCACGGAGCTCAAGCTGCCGATCTATGCCCTCGTAGACAACGATCCGTGGGGGCTCTACATCTACTCGGTGCTCAAGCAGGGCAGCATCAACCTTGCGTACGAATCCATGCGCATGGCCGTGCCTACGGTGCGCTTCTTGGGCATGAGCTCCTTCGACTACAAGAAGTTCAACCTTTCGAGCGCGGTGCAGATCAAGCTCAGCAAAGAAGACGTGAACCGCGCCGAGCAGATGAAGGCCTACCCCTGGTTTGCCGACAAGAAGTGGCAAAAAGAGATCAACGAGCTGCTCCGCAACGGCTTCAAGATGGAGGTCGACGGCTTCCTCACCAAGAGCATCTCGTTCATCACCGAGGAGTACATCCCCAAGAAGCTCCGCGACAAAGACTGGCTGCAGTAGCCCGAGGCCCCGAACGAAAGCCCGTTCGGCGACGTTCTGCGCGGGTGTGCGACATGACCCCGTTTTCCGGCGCATTGGGCCGTACCGTAAGGGCTTCTCCTTCCGGTGCAGCGGGTGCGATACTTGCTCGTGCAGAAAGAGCAGGGGGGGTGGTCGCTTTTGGTTCTGGCGTCCCACTCTTCTCTTCGTTGATCGATCATGGCCACTTGCCCCACTTGTCGAACGCAGTTTTCGAACGATGTGACAGTGTGCCCCACGCACGGCGAAGCGCTGCTTGCCGATGAAGCATTTGGTGGCGCCGACCGACCCCTGTCCGCTGGGGACATGGTTGGCGAATACTGCATCGACAAGCAAATCGGCGAGGGTGGCTTTGGCGCCGTCTACGCTGCCATGCATCCGGTCATCGGCAAGGCCGCCGCCGTAAAGGTCTTGTCGCGACAGTTCTCTTCGAACCCGCAGATGGTGTCGCGGTTCATCGCCGAAGCCCGGGCGGTGAACCAAATCCGGCACCACAACATCATCGACATTTTTGCCTTCGGCAGCTTGCCCGATGGGCGGCAGTACTACGTGATGGAGCTGCTCGAGGGGCAGACCTTCGATGCGTATCTCAGCGCTCGTGGACCGGTGCCGATCAACGAGGCGCTGCCCATTCTGCGCGGGGTGGCGCGCGCGCTGGATGCCGCGCACCAAAAGGGCATCGCGCATCGGGACCTCAAGCCCGAGAACGTGTTCATCACCTGGAACGAAGAGCATGGCCCGGTGCCCAAGCTCCTCGACTTTGGCATCGCCAAGCTCATGGCCGACGGCTCCGGTGGCCACAAGACCAAGACCGGCACGCCCATGGGCACGCCGTATTACATGTCTCCGGAGCAGTGCTTCGGCAAAGACGTGGACCACCGCACGGACATCTATGCATTCGGTGCCATGGTGTTCGAGGTCCTGACCGGCAAGCTCCCGTTCACCGGCGAGACCACCATGGAGATCCTGGTCAAGCACATGAACGCCGAGCCGCCGCGGCCCAGCGACATGACGCTCGATGTGTCGCCCTCGCTGGACGTGCCCATCATGCGCATGATGGCCAAGAACCGCGACGAACGCCCGCAGACGCTGCAGGCCGCCATCGACGAGCTCACCGCAGCGGCGGGGATGCCGGTGCCGGCCGCAGTGGCGTCCGCGCCGCGGCCGGCCGTGCTCGATAACCCACCCGCGGCGTCTGCAAAAGACCTCGTGGACCCCGGCGCCCAGACATACCTCGCGGGGACCATCTCGCGTCCGCCGCCCAAGAAGCGAAGGAGTGCGTTGGTTGCCGTAGGCGCCGTCGGAGCTCTCGCGCTCGTGGCTGGAGGCGCGTTTCTTGGGCTCCGCCGCGGCGCCACAGTGGAGCCTGTTCGTGGCAACGGTGTTCCGAGCGCAACCGTAAGCGCGCAGCCTTCGGCGGTGCCGGCCGTCTCGGCGGCGCTGCCGGTCAATCCGCAGTCCGTTCGCATCACGCTGACGGGGGCGCCGCCCAAGGCTCAGGTCTTTCGCGGTGACATCGCCCTCGGCGAGGCTGCCGGTGGCGCGAGGCTCGCTTACGGCACCGAGCCCGTCGAACTCACGGTCAAGGCACCGAACTTTCGTGATCGCTTGATTCGAGTTGTCCCCACCAAAGACCAAGACGTTGACGGCAAACTCGAAAAGGCCGGTGCTGGGCCCGCGCAGCCCTCGGCAAACCCCGGCGGCCCCGCGCTTCCCAAAGAACTCGAGAAGTTCTGACACTGACATCGCTTAGGAGTCCCTTCATGTTTTCCCGACGCATCTTCCCCCGGCACCGGGGCCTCGTGTGGTCGCTGCGCCTTGGGCTCTTGGCCTTGTTCGCGACCTCCCTCGACTGCGCGACGCTCGACAAGATCGAGACCAACACCTGCGGCAATGGCGTCGTGGACTACGCCTTGGGAGAGGACTGCGACGGATTTGCGATCTCCGGCGTTCCCTGTCGGGCCAAGGGCCAAGACAACGCGTGTCATCTCGACTGTAGCCCCGGCGAGGCCGGCACCGGGGGCAAGTGCCCCACGGGCTGGGGCTGCGGCGTGTCCGACAAGGTTTGTCACGCACCGGGAGATGGCTACGTCGTAAAGACGGGCTTTGCCTCTGCGGAGTCGGCCTTCAAGCTACTGGTGGGCGACTACGACGGCGATGGTCGCAAAGACATCCTGGCCTTCGGGCGCCGCGGTCCGACGGGCACCGCCCGCGCGCGGGTTCACTTTGCGGGCGCCACGGGACTGTCGTCGCTGGCCATCCCGTCGTCCATTGGCCCCGGTACGTTCTCCGACCTCGATGGCGACGGCAAAGACGACATCGTCTTTACCAACGTGGGCTACGGGGTGCTCCGCGGCAACGCCGAGCGGGTGTTGTCCCCTCTGGCGCTGCCCATCTCAAAGTCCAGCCAGGCTGTCAGGCTCGCCCCGCTCTACATGCGTCCGGAGGTGGACCCAACCCGCGCCACGCGCACCATCGCGGGGGTCATTGCCTTTGAGCAACGCTCGGCCCGCGTCGCCGTTGTCAGTCAAGCCGAGGGCGTGCCGACGGCGGCACTGGAACCCATCCCTATGCCCGATGGTGCGCAGCCCTCGGCGCTGCACTTCCTTACAGGCCGCATCGACGCGCCCTTGCGTTTGTTCGCGGCGTCGTCGTCGGTCTGCGGGGACGCTGTCGCCTGGGTCGAGGGCACCTCGCAGGTGCGCGTGTACCGGACCTGCAACGACAACCCGGAAAAGATCACCATCGGGAGTCCAAGTCCGGTGCGCACTGTCGACGTGCCAGGCATCGTGGCGCTCGCCGTGGGCGACCTGGACGGCGATGGACTCGACGACGTGATTGCGCAGGTCGACCGGCCCGAGAAGGTCAAGCCTGCGCAGCCCGACGAACTCGTTCGCCGTCTCGTGAAGATGAGCGCTCCCGATTTCGTGCCGGTTCCTCTCCCGTTCCAGTCAACGCCCGTCAGCACGTCCGGCGTTCTCGATGCTCAGCTCGATCTGGCAAGCCGCCTGCTCGGCGTGCGTGATCTCAACGCGGACCGTCATGGAGATCTCATCTTTGGAAGTGTGGTTCTGCTGTCTACGGTTGCGGCCGGCGATGCAGGTGTGGCCTCGTACCGCACGGGCTACCAGCGCCTGACGGCCCCCTGGCGCGAAGTCGTTACCGGTGACTTCGACGGTGACGGGCGCATCGATCTCATCGGGAGCAACGCGGTGGCAGAATCCGACGCCGGCAACAGTGGCAACTCGGATCTCGATGTCCTGCTGGCGCCTGGTTTCCAATATGTGCCGCAGGTCCTCAGCACCGGAGCCCCGGCATCGCGGCTCGCGGTTGGCGACTTCGATGGAGATGGCACCGATGACCTTGCCTTTGGCGTGCAGAACATCGACGGCACCGCAGACCTTCGCGTGGCCTTCGGCAAGCGCAACGCCACTCCCTACGAGGTCGTCACGGTGGCAAGTTCCGTCCTCGGCCTCAGTCAGATCGCGAACCAAACCACAGGTCGTGCCGACGGCATTACGGACGACATCCACGACATTGGCTTCGTCACGCAGACGACGGAGTCCAACCAGACCATCAGCAGACTCTACTTGGCCCTGGGGGGCGCGGACCGGCAACCCACTACGCGCATCCTGACGGATCACATCGCAAATGGAGCCGTTGGGGCGCGCCTTCGAACGGCCACGCCGGAGATCTTGAGCCTCGGCATCAAGGACCCACCGGCAGCGCTGGCGCTCCGACGAAAGCTCCTTGCCGGAGGTGCATCGTTGCTCGATTCGGCGGGCGCCTATGAGCGATGCGATCTTGGTCTCGACAACATCGAAATCGAGGAAGATTCCGCCTTCGTATTCGGCGTTGTGCCTGTTTCAGCCGACCGCGACCAGCTGGTGCTCGGCGTCGGCCGCGCGGCCAACGATCGCGCCGGGAGCAGACTTCTGCTGTCGGGCCTCCAACTCGGCGGTACACCGGTGCGCACCGCCGAAGGCCTTTGCACCAGCGTCCCATTGGTGCGGACGGCGCTGCCGGAGATCGCCGCACGGATCGACGACTTCTCGGAGGTGCGCGGTGGAGACATCGATGGCGACGGCGTACCGGACATCCTGGTACTCGCGGGCGCGCTGTCCGCACGCGCACCCGGGCCCTTCGACCCGCGCGACGCCGGTGCGCCGCAGGTGGTCGAGGGCACCAAGGTCTATGCGCTGTATGGGCAGAAATCCGGAGGTTTCAAGGGGGCTGCAGAGCTGGCCGTCGGTGACGCGCCCGGGGGAATGACCCTGCTTCGCTCCGATGATGGGAAGGCGCTGCTCGCCACGCTCAGCAGCAAAGGCGTCTCCGTCTTTCGAATGGATGCAGGCAATGTCCTTGTGCCCCTCAAGCTAAATCTGGAAGGCGACACCACCGGGATCGTCCCCGCACCGCAGCCGAGCGCCATCGCCGGTGGGGACTTCGATGGTGACGGTCTCGACGACATCGCCATCGTCGCCGATGGGGTGCTTCGCGTGTTGTTCCGCAAGCAATGTGCCGAGGCTTCCTGCCGCAAGGTGACCCAATGAAGCGCCTCCGATCCATCGTCCTCGTGCTCACCCTTGGCCTCGCGGCGGGGCCCGCCCTGGCGCAGAGCCCCGAGCAGCTCAACCAAGCCAAGACGCTGTTCAACGTTGGCGCCCAGGCCTTCTCCAAAGGCAACTGGACCGACGCCGTCAGCGCCTTCGACGACGCCTACAAGCTCGCGCCGCGGCCGAGCGTGTTGTTCTCGCTCGCCCAAGCCGAAAAGAAGGTCTACTTCGCCGAAAAGAAGCCCGAGTTCGCCCGTCGTGCCATCGAGCACTACCGAAAGTATCTGGCAGAGGTGCCCAGCGGCGGCCGTCGGGCCGAGGCCACCGATGCCATCGCGGAGCTCGAGCCCATCGTCGCCAGGCTCGACCCCGTGGCAGCGGCTGCAGCTGGCATCGCAACGCCCGTCGCCAGGCCCAAGCTGTATGTGACGGCCCAAGCCGAGGGGGCGCAGGTCTTTCTCGACGGTAAGCCCATTGGCGCTGTGCCCTACGTGGGCGAGATCGAGCCCGGAACGCACAAGGTTCGTGTGTCGCGCGAGGGGTATTTCGACGTCGAGCGCGATGTGCTGGGGGATCCCGGGCGCGTGTCCAGCGTCGATGTGGACTTGCCCGAGCGACCGGCCATGCTCTTGGTCGACTGCGCAGGGGCCTGCGAGGTGTACATCGACGGACGCTTGGCGGGCTATGCGCCGCACACAACGCCCATCGAGGTTTCCCCAGGGCCGCACATGGTCAGTGTCGTGCGCAATGGCGCCCGGCTCTACTCGCGGGAGGTCGCGTTCGAGCGCGCGGCCCCCGTCAAGTTCAAGGCCGACATGGTGCGAAGCCCGCAACGGACCGTGGCGTATGTGTCCTTGGTGGGCGGCACGGTATTTACGCTTGCCGGAGCGCTCACGGCCCTGACGGCGTCGGGCAAGCAGAGCGAGGCCCGCGACGTGCAGGCCGAACTGTCCAAAGGCAACATCAGTCCCGAGCGGCTCGTCGAGTACAATGACGCCGTCACCGATCGGGATCGCTTCCGCACCTCCTCCATCGTTACGCTCAGCATCGGCGCCGGCCTTCTGGCCGCCGGGGGCCTCTTGTACGCGTTCGACAAACCCGACGTCGCCTTCGTGCCGCGGCCGAGCGATGAACGGAGCAAACCCAAAGACAAACCCTCTGTGGAGCTAGGGTTTGCGCCCATGCTCGGGCCCGGCAGCGCTGGCGCTGCGGCCTTCGGGCGGTTCTAGCTGCCGGGGCGGGCCCTCGGGATTTGCGGGCGTCGGCCTTACGAAAGCACTTGAGGCGGGCCCACACGGCGCGCCACAATCCGCCCCATGACGACCTTCCGCAAGGTACTCGTGGCCAATCGTGGCGAGATCGCCCGTCGGGTGATGCGCACGTGCAAAAAGATGGGCATCAAGACCGTCGCCGTCTACTCCGAGGCCGACGCCCAGGCTCCGCATGTGGCCCAGGCCGACGAAGCCGTGCTGCTCGGTCCGGCCGCAGCCAAAGACTCGTACCTCAATGTCGAGCGCATCCTCGAGGCCGTGGCCCAGACGGGCGCCGACGCAGTGCACCCGGGGTATGGCTTTCTGAGCGAGCGGAGCGCCTTTGCCCGAGCCCTCGCCGAGCGCGGCGTCACGTTCATCGGCCCTCCACCGGAGGTGCTCGATGCCTTTGGCGACAAGATGAAGGCCCGAGGGGTGGCACTGTCGGCGGGCACGAGCCCGGTCCCGGGCACCGATGCGCCCCTCGACATCACCACGCCCGAGGGCATCGCCGAGGCCACCAAGACCGCGAACCAGATCGGATACCCCATCTTGGTCAAGGCCGTGGGCGGGGGCGGCGGCATCGGCATGCAGATCGTCAAGGACGAAGCGGGGCTGCCTCGGGCTCTGCAGAGCTGCTCCGACCGCGGCAAGGCGTCTTTTGCCGATGCGCGAGTTTACCTCGAGCGCTACGTCAGCAAGCCGCGGCACATCGAGGTCCAGGTGTTCTGCGATACCCATGGCAACGCGTATGCACTGGGAGAGCGCGAGTGCAGCGTCCAGCGCCGGCACCAGAAGATCATCGAAGAGGCACCTTCGGCCGCGCCGTTCTTCCGCGGCGCCGAGGGGCAGGCGCGTCGCAAGGCGCTGTTCGACGCAGCGCTGCGCGTCGTTCGCAAAGTTGGCTACGTGGGCGCCGGCACGTGCGAGTTCATTGCCGACGAGTCCGGTAACCTATTCTTCCTCGAGGTCAACGCCCGGCTCCAGGTCGAGCACCCCGTCACCGAGATGACCACGGGGCTCGATCTGGTCGAGTGGCAGCTGCGCGTGGCCATGGGCGAGCGTTTGCCGGACTGGTCTGCCATGGCCCCGCGTGGCGCCTCCATCGAGGTGCGCCTGTACGCCGAAGACCCAAAGAAGGGCTTCATCCCCAAGCCGGGCGACATCACCGAGCTGTCGTGGGCTGCAGGCGCCGGTGAGGTGCAAACAAATGCGCTTCGCATCGAGTCTGGCGTGGTCCCGGGCAACAAGGTCACGCCCTTCTACGACCCCATGGTGGCCAAACTGGTCTCTTGGGCCGAGACGCGGGAAGAGGCCGCGGCATCCCTGGCCACGGCCCTCGAAGGCACCCACATTGCGCCGCTCGTCACCAACCGAGAGTTCTTGGTCAGCGTGCTACGGAGCCCCGAGTTCCTGGCCTCGGACTACGACACTCACTTCGCCGAAGCCTTCGCCAAGCGGCCTACACCGGCGTAAGCACCGGGCGCCCAGCCAAGGCGGCGTGCATGTTGTCGAAGGCGAGCTGCGCCATGGCAGAGCGCTTTCGTCGGCGCAGGCGAGGTGCGGTGCATGTACCGCGTTGCCAAGGCTGAGTAGCGCCGGGTGAACCTCGGGCTCGCGCTCGTAGACGTCGAGTGCCGCAGCGGCGATACCACCCGTAGCGAGCGCGTGTGCCAGTGCCGCCTCGTCGACACAAGGGCCACGGGCGGTGTTGATGAGCACCGCCCCAGGTTCCATGTGGGCAAGTGATGCTGCATCGATGATGTGTCGCGTGCTCGCGTCGGCTCGGCAGTTGTCCGAGTCCTTTGGTGCTCCTCCGCACCTCGTGCGGGGCGGAAAGACCGACCATGGACGGGCCGGGAAGGGGACCCGATGCGAGCACCAGCGCCGCGAAGCCTAATCCCGATCGAAAGGAACAATGTCCATGGACGCTAGGCCCGGGACTGCCTTCTCGATGTCGGCGGCGACTTGCGCCGCGGTGCCGACGACCACGATGGTCAGGTCTTCGGTCGAAATCCTTCGTTTGACCGCCTCGTTGGCGAGCTCCGGTGTGACCTCTTTGGTCTTGTCGGTGTGCGTGGCGTAGTAGTCCGGCGCCAGACCAAGTAGCTCGATGTCGAGGGCCTGATGCAGCCGCTTGATGGGGGTGTCGATCTCGAAGGCGAAGGAGCGCACGAGGTAGTTCTTGATGAACGAAAGCTCGCGGGGGGTGATGCCTCCTTCGACCCATTTTTGCATGAGGTCGAGCTCTAGGGCCAGACACGCGGCTGCATCGGTTGCGGCAGGGAAGGTGCCGATGGTGAGTGCGTGCCGTGCACGCTCGACGCCCAACCGGGCGCTCGCACCATAGGACCAACCCCGCTTGGAGCGCACCTCGCGCATGAGTCTGGATGTGAACGTGCCACCAAACACGGCGGCGGAGGCCAACAGTGCGTGGTGATCGCTATCGTTCGGATGGGTGCCCAGGCACCCAATCACCACCTGGGTCTGCGTGCGTTCGGGCTTGTCGACGAACACGACGCGGCGACCCGAGCGTCGCTCCGGCTCGGGCACCTTTGGGGCGTCGTCGCCGCCGTCGGGCAACCCCTGCGAAAGCTCCAGGGCATACTTCTCGGCTTCTTCGGCCGAGATGTCACCGGCAAACCCCAAGACCAGGTTGCTCTTGCGCGCATCCCGCGCGTAGCGGCCTCGCACGTCGTCCACGCGTAGGGACTTGAGCGTGGAGATGCGTCCGGCGCTGCCGCGACCGTAGGGGTGGTCCAGACCGAAAAGATCGCGACGGAAGGCAACCTGCGCGAGGGAGCGATCCGAGTCGCGGGCTTCTTCGAGCTCGGCCACGGCTTCGCGCAAGAGTCGGTCGAACTCTTCTTGGGCGAACGTTGGCTTGTGCAGCATACGCCCCAGGAGCGCAACGAAGGCACCCAGGTTCCTACGGATGACCTGCGCGTGGAACGTGAGCGAAGCCGACGAAACGTCGACGCTGAGCTCGGCGCCCAGGGTGTCGACGGCGCGTTCGAACTGCATCATGCTGAGCCCATCGCAGCCGCGGCGTACCAGGCGCCCCATCATGCGACCGAGGCCGTCTTTGCCGTTGGGGTCCGCAGCGCCGCCGGTACGGAAGGAGACCGTGATGGATACGAGAGGCAATGCGTGCGACGTCTCCACGAAGACGACGGTGCCGCCGGGAAGATCCAAGCGCGGTGTACTGGTGCTCACGATGCCACCTCCCGGGAGTCGTCTTGTTTGCGGACGATGACGATGTTGCGGGCGCTTTGCACCAGGTACCGGCGCGCGGCAGTGCGTACGTGGCCCGCGGTGGTTTGCCGATAGGCTTGCAACCTTCGGAAGGCGGCTGCGGGGTCGCCGAGCACGGTGTCGTAGAAGCCGATTTGCTCCGCCTTGCCCGCCATGGTGTCCATGGATTGCAGCAGCCCAAGCTCCATGCGTGCCTTGGCGCGCTCGAGCTCCTCGGTGCTGACGAGATCACGGGTGACGCGGTCCAGCTCTTGCTCCAGCTCCGTGAGCAGCGCATCCGCCGTCGCCGCGCCGCGGGCCGCGATGTACACGTCGTAAAGCCCAGGGTCTCGGAACGTGGAGACCCAGCCCCGGAGCTCCGTGGCCATCTCCCGCTCGGTCACGAGCTTTTCGTAGAGCCGACTGCCGCGCCCGCCGAAGAGGATCTCGTTGAGCACCGTCAGGTGCGGGTGGTCCGCATCTCCCAGTGCGGGGCCGCGGTAGCCTACGAGCAACTTTTCCGAAGCCGTTGGCTTTGTGATCTCCACTCGCCGCTCTTCGGTCTGCGGCGGCTCCGGCTGCGTGTCTTCTTCGGGGATCGTTGCCGCGGGGATGGGGCCGTAGGCGTCGCGCAGCTTCCGCAGCAGATCTTTTTCGCGGACGTCGCCCACGACCACGACCGTCGCGTTGTTGGGTGCGTAGTACGTGCGGTAGAACTCGGCGCAGTCCTCCTCGGTGAAGTTCTCGATGTCTTGCATCCAGCCAATGGTGGGCCAGCCGTAGCCGTGGCGGACGAACGCCGTTTTGTACAGTAGCTCGCTGGCGGTGCCCTCGACGTCGTCGTCCACGCGGAACCGGCGCTCGTTGGCGACGACTTCTTTTTCGCTCGTGACCTGCGGCTTGCGCAGCACGAGCCGGGCCATGCGATCACTTTCCAGTTTGATGCCGAGGCCAAGGCGGTCTTTGGGCAACGACTCGTAGTAGTACGTCCAGTCGAACCACGTGGCCGCGTTGGTCTCGGCCCCGTTCTCCTCGAGCTTGCGGTCGAACTCGCCGGCCTTCAGGTTCTCTGTCTCGTTGAACATCAGGTGTTCGAACAGGTGCGCAAGCCCCGTCTTGCCGGCCTTCTCGTGCCGGGAGCCCACGCGGTACCAGGTGAAGTACGACAGCACCGGGGCGCTCTTGTCGACCAGCACCAGCACCCGAAGCCCATTGCCCAGCGTGAACTCTTGCACCGCCGAGGCGCCAAACGGCGTCGCGCCGTCGTAACGGAACCTGTGGGAGTCGTCTTTGGCGCTCTTGTTCAACTCGTCGACGATGCGCAACATTTCTTTGGTTGGCTCCTCTTGCTTGGGACAGACTACCAGTCACTCAAATCGATGACGTCCATGCGGCCTTCGTGCCAAATCCAGGCATTGCCGCCCGACAACGCCAGCACGCCCTCGTCGCTGGACCCAGCGGGGCCGACTCGCTGCAACCGCACGGGCTCTCGCATGCCCGCGGCGCCATAGAACACCGGATCCGCCGGTGGTCGCACGTGGATCACGCCGCCGTCGGTGCCCACGAGGGTGCCGCCGTCCACTTCGCGCACGCTATGAAAGACACGGCGTCCGCCGATTTCGGTTCGAAACGCGTGCGCGTCGGCATCCCACAAGAGCTGACGGGGGCGCCGCGCATCGAGACGATAGGCGGCACCGGTGCGCGCCACCACGATGGGGGAGCCGCTCCGCACATCCATGTCGGTGACTGCGCCGTGGATCACGTGCTCCTCTTGGATGGGGACCCAGCCAAGGCCATCGTAGTAGGCGAGGGCACCCATGCCGTCCTCGAAGACCAGCATCTGGAGCTTGCCACCGTGGCCGGCCAGGGCGATGACTTCCTCTTGCGGGTCCAGCCGGGCGTCCGGGGCGAAGGGCACGAAGGCTTGGCCGTCGAACACGAGCAGGGTGCCCCGACCCCAGACGAACACGCGACCGTCGAGCTCGGCTAGGCCGCGAAACTCTGGGTGCGGCGAGTTGCTGGGGAGCGGAAACGGACGCCCGAGGGCGCCTTGCACCAGGTACGCGGTGTTGGTGCCGAGGCCCCATGTCTGCCCGGTGCGCGTAAGCAGAAGGTCCGAGAACGACTCGTCCACGGCGTGGGCGCCGACGACGACACCACCCTTGACGCGAAGAATGAACGACGCGCCCGCGCCGGTGCCGTCTGTCGGTTTGCCAAGCAGGAAGAAGTCGTCTTTGGTGGGCCCCGTTGCGCCCCGCAAGACGTGTCGTCGGGCGGGCTTGGCCTCGAGCTCCAGGCGACCCCGCACCACCATGGGGGGTTCCCGGTGTGCCCTGCGCAGGTCTCGGGTGCGGTCCGGGTGCGAGGGCTCCCGCAAAACGTCGCTGGTGAGCAGGTTCTCGTCGCGGAAATACCGCAGCCAACGGAACACGTCCGCCGCACCAAAGTTGTGCAGGCCGTCCCGCAGCGTACACGTCATGCTGAAATCATCGACGTTGAGCGTGAGCCACGCTTTGCCACTGGCGTCGAACAAGCGCTCGGTGCTGCCGCGAATGATGCGGCTGCGCTCGGGCCCCAAGAGCTCCTCCATGGCCTCGACGTCGCCGGTTTCGAGGCGACCAATCACCGGGTAGTCGAAGCGGAAGCCAAGCTCGTGCAGCAGGCGCTTGAGCCGCGCAGGCAAGTTGGCCGCTGCGGTGACGATCTCCTCGCGGGTATCGGCAACAGCGTCCATCCACTCGGCGAAGTTGTAGTGGGCGTGGCAGACCGTGGCGCCCTCGACGAGCATGACGGCAAGCTCTTCGGATACCGCGGCGCCAGGCTCGTTGCCGCTCGGACGCTTGTCGAAGCAGAACAGCTGCTCGTGCCGTGCGCAGAACGGCAGATAGCGCGCCGCGTCCACGCCGAACTCGTCCACCAGGGCCTGCGAGCGGGCCTTCATCTGCGCTGCGGTCAGCAGCTCGTCCGGGGGGCCGAGCTTGCTCGTGATGCGCATGGCCGTCACGTAGCTGGGGGGCATCTGGCGGCCGATGCCCAAGAGCGCGCTCTGCGCCACGAGCTCCGTCATGCTTCGGGGTTCGCCCAACAGCGCCGCCTTGCCCGTCTGCTCATACACAACCCGAATCCGCTCGATGGACGCGTTGACCAAGCGGATGGGGTCCACGGTGCTCGGCGGACGCTGCTTTCGCCCGAGCGGCTGCTCTTGCAGCGTCGGCTTGTCGGTCCGTTTTTTGGACGGAAACTTCTTCATGGGTGCGGGACGAGTGGAGCCCGACGCGGAATCACCGGGCTTGCTCTGCGGTCAAGCGCGCCCGCCGGGTGTGTGCAAGGCCCGACAAATGTTCCCACGGCCCCGGCGGCTTGGTCACCATGGGCTCGGTGCGTGCCTTGGGGGCCAAGAGCCCCGGGGGCGTCGTCTGTTGAACGAAGCATGCGCGGGACCAAAGGATATGCGGCAGACGATCAGGCGTCGACCTTCAGGATGGCCAAGAACGCCTTTTGCGGGATCTCCACGGAGCCCACTTGCTTCATGCGCTTTTTGCCCTCTTTTTGCTTTTCGAGCAGCTTGCGCTTACGGGAGATGTCGCCGCCGTAGCACTTGGCCGTGACGTCTTTGCGCAGGGCGCGCACCGTCTCTCGTGCGATGATCTTGCCGCCGATGGCGGCCTGGATGGCCACCTCGTATTGCTGCTGCGGCACGAACTCTTTGAGCTTCTCGGTGAGGGCGCGGCCTCGGGGGTATGCACGGTCTTTGTGCACGATGATGGACAACGCATCGAGCGGATCGCCGTTGACCAACATGTCGACCTTGACCAGCGTGCCCGGCTTGTACCCGACGAACTCGTAGTCCATGGAGGCATAGCCTCGGGACACGCTCTTGAGCTTGTCGTGGAAGTCGAACAGCACCTCGCCGAAGGGAATCTCGTACATGAGGATCACGCGGTCGGTGCTCGCGTACTTCATGTCGATTTGGGTGCCGCGCTTGTCTTGGCAGAGCGCAATGACCGCGCCCACGTACTCCGAGGGCACGTGGATGCTCATCTTGACGTAGGGCTCTTCCATTCGCTCGATGTACTGCGGCGCAGGAAGTTTGGCGGGGTTGTCGACGATGACCATGTCGCCGTCGGTCTTGTGGATCTGGTAGACCACGCTCGGCGCCGTGGTGATGAGGTCCAAGTTGAACTCGCGCTCCAGGCGCTCTTGGATGATCTCCATGTGGAGCAGGCCCAAGAAGCCGCAGCGGTAGCCGAAGCCAAGGGCTTCGGACGAGTCCGGCTCGAAGGTGAACGCCGCATCGTTCATGTGGAGCTTGTCGAGGGCGTCACGCAGGGTGGGGTAGTCCGAGCTGTCCGTGGGGAAGATGCCGGCGAACACTGCCGGCTTGATCTCTTTGAACCCCGGCAATGCCACCGTGGCCTGCCGCCCGAGGTGCGTGATGGTGTCGCCCACCTTGGTGTCGGTCAGGCTCTTGATGTTGGCTGCCAAGAACCCGACCTCGCCGGGGCCAATCTCGTCCAGCGCCACGGCGAAGGGCTGGAAGCTGCCCACCTCGGTGACCTCGTAGTCGCTCTTGTTGGACATGAAGCGAATGCGGTCGCCGCGCCGAAGGGTGCCGTCGACCACGCGCACCATGACCATGGCGCCGCGATAGCTGTCGTACCAAGAGTCGAAGATGAGTGCCCGCAGCGCGCCGTCCGGGTCGCCTTTGGGCGGCGGCACCTTGAGGACAATCTCTTCGAGGATGTCTGGGACGCCGACGCCGGTTTTGCCGCTGCACGGTACCGCCTGGCTGCAGTCGATGCCGATGACCTGTTCGATCTGCTCGCGGGTGCCTTCGACATCGCTCGACGGCAGGTCCACCTTGTTGAGCACTGGCAGGACCTCGAGGCCCTGGTCGATGGCAAGGTAGACGTTGGCCAACGTCTGGGCCTCGACGCCCTGCGTGGAGTCGACCACCAAGATGGCGCCCTCGCAGGCCGACAGGCTCCGGGACACTTCGTAGTTGAAGTCGACGTGCCCTGGGGTGTCGATGAGGTTCAGCTGGTAGAGTTCGCCGTCTTTGGCGCGGAACTTGAGCCGGACGTTTTGCGCCTTGATGGTGATGCCGCGCTCGCGCTCGATGTCCATCTTGTCGAGGAACTGCTCTCGGGCTTCGCGTTCGGAAACGGCCCCGGTGACATCGAGGATGCGATCGGCCAGCGTGGATTTGCCGTGGTCGATGTGCGCGATGATGGAAAAATTACGGATGTGAGATTGCGGGAAGGGCATAGGCGGTCGGGCGACGGGAGCGCTTTCGGGGCTCTACGTCTTGGGAGTGTCTTTAGCGTCGAACGAGGCCCCCGTCAGCGGCTTTGCCGCAAACGACTCCGTTTTGCCCGGCCGAGGGGAGCCGGGGGCTAGGCGCCACATCTGTCGAAAAGGGTCGCCGCCGCGTCGGCGCTCGTCGCCTTGCGAGCGACTGACGCCTGAGTTGCGCCCTACGAGCGCGTGCTCTACTTGCGCGCCGCGGCCTTGCCGTCGTCGTCGCCGCGGTCCCGACGATTGCTTGCGGCGTCGGTCTCTTGGGCCTTGGCGCTGACGTCCATGGCCGAATCGACCAGCGGCAGCTGCCCGGGCAGCAAGTGCGCGTAGTGTCGCAACACAAGGTCGATGCCCTCGCGAATGTAGACAGCCACCGGCACCTTCGTGCGCTCGTGCAGGAGCTTGAGCTTGTCGCTCTGCTCCGGCGTCACGTAGATGGTTGTGGAGATCTTCTTGCGCATCGTCGTTAGGGCGGAAACTTGGGGGGCGGAAACTTGGGGTGCGAGGCGTCGAGAGCCTTGGGACTGGTGAGCCCGCGTGCCTCTATCGCACTCGGCGCCTTGGTCGCCAGGGCCGTTTTGCGGCTCCGGGCGTCATGGATATACACTACGTGAACATACGTGACGGTCAAGTGCGACCTTTGACCTCCCTGTCGTTCTTCTATCGCATTGAATTGATATAAGAATTTTCAATCGTCCGAGGTCCGCACGGACCCGCTTGCGAGACAGGGGCCAAGGTGGGTATCCTCGCCGCGCGGAAGGCGCATTTTGTGCTTTCCCGTCGCGTTGATGCTCAGCGCACCGGGGGTACCCAACGGGTCCGCTCGGGCGGTTTTGCTCTGTTCGTGGGCCTCGCCCACACCCCGGGCTGCCGATTGGCAGGTCACCACCGATGAAGCAAACGATTCTATGGGGTTCCGTTGCAGCGCTGGGGGCTTACGCGCTGCTCACCGCGGCGTGTGGCGGCGGTGACGCCGCTGCTGGCAAGGGGGCCGCAGTGGCCACCAATGGCGCCGAGGGCGTACGGCCCAACGCCATCACCCACGAGCCTTGTGAGGGCGGTCGCGTCGAGGCGCTGGATGCGAACAACGATGGCAAGCCCGAAGTGCGACGCGTCTTGGGCGAAGGCGGGCGCGAGCTTTGCCGTTCGGCCGACCTCAACCACGATGGCAAGCCAGACCTCTTCCAGTACTACGACGCCCAGGGGCAGATCCGGCGCCGGGAGGCCGACTACAACGACGATGGGGTCATGAACCTCATCGAGTACTACGAGGGCGGCAAGCTCGTACGACGCGAGCTCGACACGCTCAACCAGGGCAAGATCGACACCTGGGACACCTTCGACCCGGCCACGGGCAAGATCACAAAGCGCGAGCGCGACGCCAGCGGCGACGGGCGCATCGACCAGTGGTGGAGCTACGAAGGCGAGAAGGTCACCATTGCCATGGACCGCAATGGCGACGGCCTTCCGGACCCTGAGTCCACGGTGGTCATGGGCGACAATGGCAAGCCCGCCCCCGCGGCGCCCGCGGTTGCCGATGCGGGAACGGCCTCGGTGGATGCCGCTGCCGCGCCTGCGGCACCGACGGCAGCAGCCCCCGTCGCCCCTGTTGCCCCTTCAGACGCCGGCGCCGATGCCGCCGCGCCCCGCCGAAACACTGGAGCCAAGCGATGATTCTTCCGAAAGCCGCGGCATGTTGTGCGCTCCCGCTTCTCTCCATGCTCTTTGCTGGTTGTGGTGGCAAAGCGCAGGCCAAGGTCGAGACGGCCACGTCGCCCGGTGGCAGCAAAGACCAAAGCAAGTGGCCCGCCGACGACAAAACCATGTGCGAGTGGCGCAACAAGCCCGAGTTCGAAGTCACCGAGTCCACGGGCCCTGGCGCCATCAAGCCCAACGTTCGCCGGGTCTACAAGACCGTCGGCGAAGGGGAGTCTCGGCGCAAGACCATGTCTTGCCGTGAGATCGACACGAACCTCGATGGCATCAAAGACGTGGTGCGCACGTTCAACGCCAAGGGCGAGGCCGTGCACGAAGAGGCCGACAGCGACTACGATGGCAAGGTCGACATCTGGATCACCTTCGTCGAAGGTCGCATGACCCAAGAAGACCTCGACACCAACAAGGACGGCAAGCCCGATGTCTGGAAGTTCTATGTGAACGGCCAGCTTCAGCGCATTCGTCGTGATCGGAACTTCGACGGCAAGCCCGACGTATGGGAGATCTACTCCAAGGGTCGCCTCGAGCGCGTGGGCATGGACGAAACCTTCGATGGCCACGTCGATCGCTGGGACCGCGACGAGGTCCTGAAATACGAAGCCGAGGCGCTCGAGCGCAAGACCCGCGAGGCCATGGACGCGGCCAAAGATGCCGGCGCGGCTCCGGCGGCCAACGGCGCAGCGGCCGATGCCGGTGCCACCAAGAAACCCTGAGCCAAAGGGGCTCCTGGCCCCAAAGGACATTGCCCGATGGCCCTGATGCGTTTGCAGAAAATCTTGGCCAGCGCCGGCATCGCCTCGCGCCGGGCCGCGGAGGCTTGGATCACCGACGGTCGCGTGCGCGTCAACGGGCGTGTCATGACGGAGCTTGGCTCCAAAGCCGACCCCTTCGCCGACCGCATCGAGCTGGACGGCAAGCGTCTCGTGCTCGGCGACCGAACCTACGTCGCGTACCACAAGCCTCGCGGCGAGGTGTCCACCATGTCCGATCCGGAGGGGCGTCCGACGGTGGGCGAGGCTCTCAAGGCGCTGGGCGGGCGTGTGTACCCTGTCGGTCGTTTGGACTTCGCCACGAGCGGCATCTTGCTCTGCACCAACGACGGTGATTTCGCCGCCGCGTTGTTGCACCCCAAGAAAAAGGTCCCCAAGACCTATGTCGTCAAGGTCAAGGGCATCATGACCCCCGAGGCCCTCGACCTCTGGCGCAACGGCATCAACCTCGAAGACGGCAAGACCTTGCCCGCCGAGGTTTTGTTCCTGCGCAACGAAGAGGGCAAAACCTGGATCGAAGTGACCCTTCACGAGGGCCGCAACCAGCAGATTCGCCGCATGGGCGACGCCTCCGGGCATCCGGTCATGCGTCTTGCCCGCGTGTCTTTTGCGGGCATCAGCAGCGAGGGGCTCGCGCCAGGCCGGTTCCGCTCGCTCACCCGCGAGGAGCTGCTTGCATTGCGAAAGCTCTACGGTGTGCCCAAGCGTATTCCGGGGCCCGACGACATGCCGGCCCCCAAAGCCCGTGGTCAACGCGGCGTTGCTCCGCGCTCGGCGAGCAAAGCGGCGCCGCGCGGAGCGAGCCCGCGGTCCAAAGTAGGCTCGGCCCCGTCGCGTTCGGCCGAGAGCGCTGCCGAGCGGCCTCGCTACGGCGGCGGCGCGCCGGGGCGAAGAGAGATGCGTGAAGACTGGGACACGGGCGTGGGGCGAGGGCGCTCTGGTGCAGCGCCGGGCGGCGAGAGCTCGGCGCCGAGCGGTCGTGGTGGCCGCTCGCGCACGACGGGCACCGGCGGTGGCATCGGCGCCACCAGCGACATGCCTCGCGTGAAGTCGCGTCGCGGACGCTGAAGGCCAGCCGCGCCATTTTCGTTGCGCGCCCGGCGCCAGCGGCCCGGGCGCACTGGTTTGCTTCGGGCTACCGCACGGACGCCGGGGCGGTGCGGGCGCCTTCGGGCAGCACCGGCGGCTTCCACAAACGGTCGAGGCGGCACCAGTCGATGGTGCCAAAGTCGATGTCTTCGGTGGAGTCGGGCCCCGTACGAATACAGATCCCGTGTGGCGGATCCCCGATGAGCGCCTCGAAAGCTGCGGAACCCCAGAAGCGCCCGTCCTCGAGGGAGTGCTCGCCTTTGGTGGCATCGACGACGATGGGCAAGAGTGGGCCACCTGTGAGCTGCACGCCGAAGATGCCCGTGGTGCCGTGCCCCTTGATGCAGGCATGAATGGGGGCGTTCAGGAACAGCTCGTCCCGGAGCACAATGCCGCCCGCGCGGACCTTGCGCCAAGGAAAGCCGCCGTCGTCTTGTACGGGGTCTGTCTGCTTGGCGAGCACGTAGTAGGTGACGGCGAAACAGTCGATGTTGGCCTTGGCGATGGCCGTGAGCGTTTGGAACGTCTCGGCGACCAGCTCCACCGCTGGGGACTCCGAGCGTGTCGGAAGCGCGGGGCTCGCGCGCAGGGTGCGAAACAACCGCTCCCCCGGGTCTTTGACCCGCATGATGGTCTCGAGCATGACCGATACGGGACCGACCACCTCGGGCTCGTGGTGCTCGAGCTCTCCCACGATTTCGCTGGTGCGCGCGAGGGCCTCGTCGACTCTGGAGACGCAAAGGGTGCTGCGCGGGTCCACGGACACAGCGTACATCGCCAAGTTCCCGTCGCGGTAGCCCTAACCCCTAAGGCTCGGTCCGGAGTGTCAGGCAAGGTGCGCGGGTCCGCGCCGCTGGGCGGACTCAGGGAAGGTAAGGCGTGGCCTCGTACTCGGTCTTGGGCGCTGGCCGCGATGCGGCAAACAAGGGGTCTCGGGTGTCGATGGGCAAGCTCCAGTCCGAAGAAAAGAACCCTGCGGCGAGCACGCGCCCAGCCCCCAGCAAGATCTGCCCGGCGGACCGCGCGACGTCGTTGTCGTACACGACAAAGTCCGGCAGTAGGTCTGGGAGCGAGAGCGAGCGCAGGGTCGAAAGCGGCGTGCTGCCAGCGACTTGCACAATGCACCGATCGTGGCGCCGGGGGTTTGGGTACACAAACGCCGCGCCCACGTCCCCGGCGAAGTGCTGAGCACCGATGTGCACCCCGCTGCCGTCGACAGAGATGGGGAGCTTTGGTCCGAGGGCACGGACCACGGCGTTGGAGCGTGCATCGCCCACCAGAAACATCACCTGGTCTGGCGCAAGGTCCGGCATCTCGGCCAGCCACTCCGTGTCTCGGAGCACCCGGTAGCGCGCGGTAACGCCTGGGCGTACGCGGGCCCAGGCCCGGGCGACTTCTTCGTTGACGCGGGTGTGCGTGGCGTCTTGTGTGCCGTAGACGAAGATCAAGGGCTCCTGAAACACGTCTCGTAGCGGTCCGCCGCAGCGTGCGCGTTTTTCGGGCCGCTCTGGAGGGGCATCCGGGCGCCAGGTGCCCGCCGTACGCCGTAGGGTCACCGCGGCGCTGGCCGCATCCCGGGCAAGCTCCATGCGCTGGCCGTCGACTTCCAGCGAACCTTGCGCAAGTGCCCCAGTGTCGACCCGAAGCTCCGCCACGTTTCGCGTGTCGATACGCGTGCCGCCGGCTGCGGGCATCGCGGCGCGCAGTTCGGCCCACTGGCCCGGCTGCGCAATCACGGAGATCTCGAAGGGGCCCCGGCGCCCGCGCCGCGCGCTTGTGGTGCGGAACGACCACGTTCGCGCCACGCTGCGCCGCTGCGCCGTCAGCCATCGCGCCCCACGCAGGCCCTCGTAGGTCCATTGCCAGACGTTGTGTCCGAGTGCCGGATGGTCGTGCCGCAGTGGGAAGTTCAGCGCCGCGTAGCGATCGATGAGTACCTGACTGTTTTCGACGGGCGTGTCGAGGGTGCCGTGCACCACCCACAGCGGCAGGGTCTGTCCGTTGTCTGCCCAAAAAACGTTCGAGCGCTCTTGCGCGAGAAACGTCTCCCAGGGGCGCAAGGGCCGGTCCACGATGTCCCGGCGCACGAAGTAACTGTGGTAGCCGCAGAGTGGTGCCGCAGCGGCAAACTGGTCGGGGTTCTTGAGCGCGATGCCCAACGTGCCGATGCCGCCCATGGACGGCCCCGTGATGGTGATGCGATCGGCGTCGACGGGGTAGCGCGCCATGACCCAGCGCAGCGCATCATCGACGTCGGCTTCGCCAAGGTCCCGGTACATGCTGTTGCCAAAGGCTTCGGGGGCGACGACGAAGGCCTCGAGCGGCGGGAGCTTTTGCGTGCGTCGCTCTTCCCAGGGCTGCTCATGTTTGTCGTCGTCTTGGCCAAAGGTCCAACGCAGCATGGCCATGGGCAGACCGTTCAGGCCATGAAGTGCGACCACCAGCGGGTATCGCCGAGGGCTGCCGGGCTGGTAGCTCGGGGGCACATAGAGGCCAAGCTCATGCAAACTGTCGTCGAGGCGAGACTTGTAGCCTCGACGTTGGGCCCGCAGTTTTGTTGCGTAGACGTCGGCGCCAGCGAGGAGCGCCTCGGCGTCGGCCCGTAGCTCGCTGGCCTCCAACTCTCGGCCTTCGAGATCCGAGTCGTCGCGCCCCATGGCACGTTGCACGCGTCCGATGCCGAGCGCCAGCGTCTCGCGGGTGCCGGCTTGCACGCGGTCGTCTTGGAGCTTGCGGAGCGCGAGCGCCGCTGCCTGCAGCGCTGGTCGCTCGCTCTTGGCGCTTCGGGCCATAGCCTTGACCCTGCGGCGGCCGACGCTGATCTCGTATTGGAGATCGGCATCAGCAAACTCTTGCGCCGAGAGCGGCGGAAGGTGGGCGACGAGGGCCCGGCGCACGCCAGCCTCGGTGGGCACCTCGCCCAGGGGGACGGCGAAGAGCGCCGGCCCTTTGCCGCCGGCGCCCAGGGCACGTGCGGCGGCGATGATGCTGCCACCGGGGGCGCCTTCGGGGTAGCGCACGGTGACAGAGGCTTGTGTGCCGTCGATGCTGGCGCCGCGGTCGACGGATACCCACGACATGCGCTCGACCAGGTCTGCTTGGTCCGACACAGTGGTGCCTGGAAGGCGAAGGCACGCGCCGTTGGGCGGTGCAAACTGCGCATCCAGCAAACGTAGGCGAAAGAGCCAGGCGCCGTCGCGTTGATGCATCCGCAACGTGACTCGATGCTCTCCGGCACCCAAGTCGAGGGCGACCAAATCGTCATACGGTCGAAATGGGCGTGGCTCGTCGCGCGCGTACACTTCTTTGTCGTCGACGAAGACCTGCACGCCGTCGTCCACGCCCAACACCAGATGGTAGCGACCTTGCGACGGGATCCGAATGATGCCCTGCACGAGCGCGTACGCATTGGTGGCCGGGCCAAGGGCTTGGGCCAGATCGATGGGGCCGTCGCTCGAGACCACGAGCTTGGCGCCGCCGGATCGCGAGAGCTGCCGCGCTGGGTTCATGGGCGTCTTGGAGGGCCCTTCGGCCAAGAACGCACCTATGGCACCGTCTTCGCTCGGCGTGATGCACACCTCGGCGCTGGACGCGGCCACCTGCGCCCCCGCGTTTTTGCTGAGCAGCATCAGGGCGAGGGCGCCTGCGAACCAGCGCGGCGTCAACGACGCCTGGCGCGCGCCCATGAAACGCATTCTAGAATTCACTTCATATCCTGCTGCGCCCCGAATGCCGGCGTTGGTCGCGGCGGGCGGTGCTCAAAACCCAGAGGCACGTTCCGCTCGTGTGACCGCAGGGAATCCCTTGGGGCTCGCTCCCGCCTTGGCCTTCGGGCGCTCGCGACGGTTATGAAATGAATTCTAGTCGGTGAGGCCTTGGGCCAACGTGCGCGCGTCGTCTTTGAACAGAACCTCGACCTTCCGCGAGTCGATGATCCGGGTGACGATGCCGTCGCCAAACTTGCTGTGCCGAACGAGCTGCCCCTCGGTAAAGACCTGCGAGACGCGGTAGGGAACGAAGTCGCTCATGGCCTTGCCGGCGATGGACTTCTCCCACGATTGCACGCGCTCGCGCTCTTTGAGCTCGGCCTTGGTTTCGCCCCGGGGCCCCGTGGACTTGGGGCCGCCGCGGGTGCTCCCGGCGCGCTCGGCGCGTTCGCCGGGCATGCGGGGCCGATAGTTGTGCTGCGAGTCGCAGGTGAGGCACTCCACGCGGACGGGGGTGGTGGACACCATGGCCACGATCCGGTGGTTCAACACCATGCGGCACTTGGTGCAGTAACTGTCGACTTCGCCACCGGTCTTAAGGAGCTTGCTCATAGGCCGAGGCACGATACCACGATCTCGGTCTTCCGCGGTGAGCGTTCCGGCAAGGGCGGCAAACGCAAAGCGCGCGTGGCTCCGGCCCGCTCTACTCTTCGGTGGTCGGGGGGGGGCGTCGTCGTCGCCGCCGTTGGCCTGCGCGATGCACGCGCACCTGCGTGCTGACCTCGGGCTTGGGCAGATCGGCGCGCGGCACATCGGAGCTGCGTGGCCCCTCGCTCCGCGCTTCGGCCCGTCGAGGCCCGGAGGACTCGGGCGCGGCGTGGGCGGCGGACCCCTTGGGATCGCTCTCGGGCTCGGCGTTGCCGGTCTCGTCCGCATCGCCCTCGCGATCGTCGTCGCCCTCGGCAGTGTCCTTCTCGCCGTTGTTGGGCCGGAAGCGAATGGTGGTGTTGACCTCGAACTGCACCGTCGTCAGCAGCCGCTGAATCTCACCGGAGAAGTTTGTGTGCTCGAGGAAGTCGCGCATCTCTTTGGCGACGACGCGAAAGAGGCCGTTTTTGGTCTCGTCCACCTGCGCGAACAGGTAGTGGGCGAGTTCTTTGGGAACCTTGAGGTCGCCCACGAAGCTCTTCAGATTGTCCGGCGCCTCCTGGGCCTTCTGCGCGCCTTTTTCGACGGCGCGCTTCAGAATGCCGGGAATCACGCTGTCCAGCCGGCTTCGCTTGTGGTCCGCGTCGTCACTCATGGTGGGGCCCTACCGGGGAGCGCCATGCTGGGCACCCCCTTTGGCCTCAGTGTACACCGATCTTGGTGGGCCCCACCGAAGGGCTAGGCCGCCCGCAAAATGCGCCGGGCCCCGGCCACCGCGCGGGCCAGGGGGATCTCCCGCGAGGTTCCCCCGAGGGCGCAAACGATGACCTCGCTGCCGCCGAGGTCCACGCGCAAAACGTCTACCGCGCGGCGCAGGTCGACCACGCGGGAAGACACCTGAGACGACAGATCATCGGGGTTTGCCTCGAGCAAGGGAGCATAGGCCGCGAGCTCTTCGCAGGCAGCCCAGGAGCCAGCGCCGGCGACCACCAAGCCTGCGTCATCGGCAACGACGATGGCTTCGAGTTCGCTCTCGGAGCGCGCGACGGTGAGCTGGTAGTGGAGCGCGATCAGCGGATCGCTAGAGCGGCGCTTGCGGCGATCGGAGTCGAGGGCAGAGTCCTGGGGCATGGGGGCGAACATCCTGGAAAGGGGTAGGTAACTGGAAGCTAATGTAAGACGATGTAGGTATCATCGCTCCGATGCCTCCCGTTCACCAAGTTTTGCGCCCTTGTGCCGCTCGCGCAGCCAGAAGCCGAAATACGACAGAAGCCCAAAGATGACGGCAAGGCCGCCGCCGACGGGGATCATGCCCAGCAGCCAATCGAACAAGAGTGAGCCGATGAGGCCCATGGCGTCGTCTCGCATGCGGGCTTCGATGGCCTGCCGCGTGATGTCGAGGTACACGCCGCTGCGCAACCGGTGGGCGAGCTGAACCTCGGCGTAGACCACGAAGGGAAGGGTGACCACGTTGGACACGCGGGAGCCAATCCACGCCCAGAGTCGGTTCAGCTTGAAGGCCGTGGCGAGGCCGAGGGCCAGGGGGCCGTGGACGCCGACGGCGGGGGTACATCCCGCGAAAACACCGATGGCCACGGCCATTCCGATCTGTTTTGGCGTCGCGTGTTCGCTCCGTG
>JBIKNA010000707.1:0-2660 GCA_044358965.1 Polyangiaceae bacterium | reverse complement strand
GAAGGGGGAGAAGGGGGAGAAGGGGGAGAAGGGGGAGAAGGGGGAGAAGGGGGAGAAGGGGGAGAAGGGGGAGAAGGGGGAGAAGGAGGGGGATCGAGGGGCGAGGGTGGGGCGTCGGCGCGGGCGGTGGTGCTCAAGGCGAGCGCGAGGGCCAGCGTGGCGGAGCCGACGGTCTTGTGGGCGCAGCGCCGCATCAGACTGGGCGCGGGGGCCGCGGGGATGTCGCGTGGGGACGCCATGGGGGCAATGTATCGCCGATGGCGCGGGGATTCACGGTGTGTGTCAGAAGGGGCTAGCCCGCGTGGGTTGCGAGGCGCCCGAGGGCGTCTTCGGTTTCGCCCACTAGCGTCGCGGCTAGCGCTGGGTCTACCGGCACGCCTTCGCGTTCGAGCAGGGTCAGATCGTGGGCCCGTGCGAGCAGTGAGCCAACGTCTGCGGGGATGCGGCCGTTGGGCAACAGCTCCCGGTACAGGGTGGCGACCAGGGCGGCGTGTGTCTCGCCAACGGGCCCGCTGCTCAGCGCACGAAGCGCGGTGGCCAGGGCGTCATAGGCCGCGCTGACGGCATCGCCGGGGAAACCTGCGTGCAGCACTACTTTGGCCAGGCGCAAGCGTTGCTCGCTTCGCCCTCGGGATGCCGCCGTTGCCGCGGGTGCAAGCGCAGGTGCCGAGGTGACCTCTGGCAGCGCGGGCGGCTCGACTGCAGGGGCGGGCGCGGGCGATGGCTTCGCGTCGACACTGAACTCCTGGTGCACTCCGATGTCTGCATCGAGACTGTCTGCGTGCGCGGTGGCGGCTTGTACCTCGCGAAGGAACGCCATGAAGCTCGGGGCGTCCATTTCGTCGACATCGCTGCTTAGGTCCACGGACGCAGCGCGGATTTGCCGTTTGGTGCCCAGGGTTGCTTCGATGCCGCGCTCTATGCCCTCTTCGGAGCATAGAAAGAACGCGGACACACCCCGTGTTTGGCCTAGGCGATGTGCGCGGGCCGTGCGCTGGTCGATGCGCGCCGGATTCCATGGCAGCTCCATATGGATGACGTAGTTGGCCACCTGCAGGTTCAGCCCCGTGCCCCCGGCGTCTGTGGACAGAAGCACACGCAGATCGTCGTCGTCGCGGAAACGGTCGAGCAAGGCCGGGCGTGTGTCGGTCTTGATGCCGCCGTGCAGCATGACGTGCCCAATGTTCAACTTGCGCAGGCGCGCGGCACATAGGTGCAGCATCTCCGTCCATTCCGAGAACACGATGATCTTGCCGGTGCCCTGCGAGACGATTTCTTGCACGAGCTGTTCGAACTCATCGAGCTTGGGACAAGGTGCTTTTTCGGCCTTTGGGTCGCAGAGCTGCACGGCGTTGCAGGCTTGGCGCGCTTTCAGCAACGCGGCGAGCAGTCGCTTCTGCTCCACGGGACTAAGGCCCTGCCGAGCGGCCTTTTGCATCAGCTGCGCCGCGATGCGCCGGTAGTGTGCGTCGAGCTCTTCTTGCGCGGGGGTCAGCGCCACGAAGCGTGTCTGCTCCGTCAGCGGAGGCAGCTGTGTCAGCACTTCTTCTTTGCGTCGTCGCAGCACGTAGGGCGCCACGCGCTCGCGTAGCCGCGCGAGGTTCTTGTACCCCTCGATGCGGCCGCGTTCGCTCTGCCGATGGAACTCGAGGTTGAACTGCCAGAGTGGCCCAAGCACCCGTGGCTCGACGAGTTGCATGAGGCCGTACAAGTCGTCGAGGCGATTCTCGACCGGGGTGCCGGTGAGTACGAAGGAGAAACGCGAGGGGATGGCGCGCAGTGTTTCCGAGGTCTTCGTGCGAAAGTTTTTGCCGCGCTGGGCCTCGTCGAGCACCAGTACGTCGGCTTCCAGCGTCTGCAAGATCGACAAATCTCGCCAGGTGAGCTCGTAGTTGAGCACCGTGTAGGGTGCATCTGTATCGAGCTGGGTCCGGCGCTCTTTGGCGCCTTTGCTCAGCACCACGGCGCGGGCTCCGGCGTACTTTTCGATCTCGCGGGCCCATTGCGCCTTGAGCGAGGCCGGGCACACCACGAGAATGCGCCGGGCCTCTCCGCGGGCACGAAGCACCTCGCAGGCCGCGATGGCCTGCACCGTCTTGCCGAGGCCCATGTCGTCGGCGAGCATGGCCCGGCCGGCGCGAACAAGGTGCGCCACGCCATCGCGCTGGTAGGGGAACAGCGGCTTGCGCAACACGTCCAGGCCAAGGCGGCCGGCCTTGACGTCGGCTTCAACAGCCTTGGACCGACGCGCCCGTGCGCGGCGCTCTTGCAGCTCTCGGGCCGCGGCAGACACGGCGTGGGCGACACGAAGTCGGGCGCTACTGGCGGGCAGCGGATCGGGGAGCTCGAGTGTGCCGCCACGTACCTTGCCGCCGATCTCCGCAAAGCGCTGCTCGGCATGTTTGCCCGCCAGCACCAAGTCGAGTTCCCCAGCGGCGCGCACGGTGAGCACCGGTTTGCGGGGTATGTTGGGCAGCGCTTCGTATTCCCGCGCCAGCCTGGGAACGCTGGCAATGAGACGTCGCACGGCCTCTAGGTGCTTGCAGGTGCCGAGGCGATTGCTCACGAAATCCGGGCAAGAGCACGCATCGAGCGCTCCGCTGCCGTCCATGATGTCCACCCAGTAGGTGGTGCCGCGCTCGGTGCTCACGCGGAAGGTG
>JBIKNA010000708.1:0-2660 GCA_044358965.1 Polyangiaceae bacterium | reverse complement strand
TGGTCCGTGGCGCTGGGGTCGCTTCTGTACATCAATTGGGGCGAGCGCCGCGTGCGGCGTCTCTGTTACATCGCCGCGTGGTTCTTCGCCGCACTTGCCACCATGGGCAAGGGCCCGGCGGGCTTCGGCATGCCCATCATCTGCGCCGGCGCCTACGTGGCCACCAAGAAGCGCTGGAGCGAGCTGCTCAAACTCGAGATGCTGTCGGGCCTGCTCGTGATCTTGGTGGTGGCCATGCCTTGGTACGTGTCCATGTACGTACGCCACGGCTCGCCGTTCACCGACCGGCTCATCTTCCACGACATGTTCAACCGTGCCTTCGGGCACGTGCACGACACCAACGAGGGCGACGACACGTCGTTCCGGTTCTACCTCTGGCAGCTGGGGTACGCGCTCTTCCCATGGACGGCGCTAGCGCCCTTGGGGCTCACCTACTGGCTCCGACGCGGCGACTCCGCCGACAAGGGCAAGGGCGACGCCTCGGTGCTCTTGGCCATGTGGTTCGTGTTCGCCTTTGCGCTCTTCACGTTCATGGGCACCAAGTTCCACCACTACATTTTCCCGGCGGTGCCTCCGGTGGCCATGTTGGTGGGCGTGGTGCTCAGCGACATGTTGGGCACGCGCACGCCGCGCGGTATGGCGCTACTCCAGCAGGTGCTCTTGTATTGCGCCGGCACCGCGCTCTTGTGCTTTGGTGTGGCGCGGTTCTTCCCGGGCTCGGTGCTCGGCACCAAGGCCGGCCAGTTGTCCGAGGCGCAGCCCGCCTTGGGCGGGGCCTTCGCGCTCTTTGGGCTCGCCTTGTGCGGCTACGGGTTCTGGCTCGCCATCCGCGACGAGCAGCCCGGTGCAGCCGAAAGCCCCAGCATGCTGGCGCGCATGCAGCACGAGTCGCGCATGATGGGCGCCGCGGCGGTGGCCGGCGCCATGCTGTTGGTGCTGGTCGGTCGCGACTTGGGCTCCGACGGCAAAACCCAAGGGTCCGACCAACCTGGGCCCATCCGGTTGCTGCAGCTGTTCACGTACAACTACCGTCGCCCCTGGCCCGAGTCTTTGGACTTCACCGCCGCGCTCATCGGGTTCTCCGTTGTGGCCGGCTTGCTCTGCGTGTTGCTCGCGGTGCGTAAGATACGCATGCCCGCGGTCATTGCGCTGTCGTGCCTTGGGTTCGTGTGGGGCTTGTGGGGCCTCGACGTGTACATGACCAAGACCGCCCCGCACTGGGGGCAGCGCGAGGTCATCGAGGCCTACTACAAGGACCGCAAGGGCCCCGACGAGAAGCTCATCGCCTACCAGATGAACTGGAAGGGCGAGAATTTCTACACGTCCAACCGGATCCCGGCCTTCGTGTCCACCGGCGCAACGTTCACCAGCTGGCTCAAGACCGAGCGCGAGAAAGGCACCAAGGTCATGTACTTCGTGACCGAGCACTCGCGCACCGGCGGGCTGCGCGGCGAGGTCGGCGCCAAGAGCTACAAAGAGCTCACCGACAAAACGATCTGCAACAAGTTCATCCTGGTTCGCGCGGAGCTCTAAGCCATGGAACACGTCGGCATCAGCGAGTGGATGGTCATCCTCTTCACGGTGGTGATCATCCTGATCAGTTTCGCCGCGGCCATCATCCCCATGGTCTTGGTGTTCCGCTACATCTCCAAGATCAGCGGCCAGAAGAATCAGCTGCTGGCGACGGGGCTGCCGGCGCAGGCCCGGGTCCTACAGATGGGTGACACGGGCACGCGAATCAACAACAGCCACATGGTGCAGCTCATGCTCGAGGTGCACCCGCAGCCCGTGCAAGGGCCCCAGGGCTACCGCGGCGCCATGCCGCCCTTCCAGGCGCAGACTCAGGTACTGGTCCCCATGATGGCCCTGCCGCGCATCCAGCCCGGCGCCACCATCGCCATTCGCTACAACCCGCAGAACCCCCAAGAGCTCACCATCGATTTCGGGGCGATGGGCTACGTCTGAGGGCAACCGGCTACTTCTTGCACTTGTAGTCGGCGTCCTCGCCGCAGATTTGCAGCGGAACAGAGCACTGCACATCGATGCAGGCTGCACCACCCGGGCAGGCATTGGTGCTAGCGGCACACACCGGCTTGCCCTCCCCTGTCGCGGCCACGCAAGACACCGTGGCCACGTCGAGGCCGTTGCCGCTCAGCGTGGCAGCACAGATTTGACCCGACGTGCAGTCACCAGCCGTGCTGCAAGTGATCTTCGTCTTTTTGGGCCCACAGCCGCCGTTGACGTCGGCACACTGAGGGGCTGCGGCCTCTCCAGCGCAGCAAACTTCGCATATTTTGTCGCCACACCGGACGCCCCGGGGGCCCCCTGCATCGATGGCCACCGAACCATCGACATTCGTCGATTGGGCATCGTTGCCGCCGCCGGACGCGCCGTCTGGCACCGAAGAATCCGGCCTCACGCCACCCGCATCGGGGCCCGCGTCCGCTCCCCCGGGCAAGGCCGTAAACGCGCCACAGCCAACCACGAGCGCGGCGATCGAAAGTGCAACACCTGCGCGGCCTGGAAAGCGCATCTAGAAACCGTACCACGGACCGACCACGCCCACTCCTGACCGCTGCGGCACAAACTGAATGGCCATTCATTCCGGCCTTGACGCGCCGCACAATGACCCCCACCATACCCTTGCGGCATCAAAGGTT
>JBIKNA010000706.1:0-2663 GCA_044358965.1 Polyangiaceae bacterium | reverse complement strand
GATCCGCTGCAAAGGACAATGGGCTGGGATTGCACGGCTGCCCGACCTTATACACGAGAACCCTGGGACCGCACCCAGGCGTGGGCAGCCTCCTGCTGCGGCCAAATGCATGCAAAAGCGCCACAAAACCGTGTAGGGTTCGCCTGCCCGCAATGCGAAAACGCAACTTCGTCCGTACTCTCGGCCCGGCCATCGCGCTCGCTGCCGTACTGCTCCCCAGGCCCGCACACGCCGCCGAAGACTGCGCCCAGCCGCTCTTGTCGACGTGCATCAACAGCGACACCCTCTGGCCACACGCGGGGCCCCAACGTTTCATGACCGTCGGCGGCGTAGAAACGGTGCAGCCGGGGCAGGTCGCCTTCGGCCTCGTCACCACCTACCTCTCGCGTCCCGTGGTGCTCAAGACCGCGGCCCCCGGCGCCGGGGGGACCGAACAGTTCGCTGTCGACAACCAGGTCAACGGCAACTTTCTCTGGTCCTACGGTGTCACGCAGCGCCTGGCGCTCGACCTGGCCATGCCCGTCACCTTCTTCCAAGATGGCGCGGGCATGTCGCCCATCACTGCGGGCGCCCGCCTCCGAGATACGGCCATTCGCGATCCTCGGCTGGGCGTCACCTTCGCCATTCTGCCCCGGCCGCGCACCGCGCCCGAGCTTCACGCACAACAGGGGCGGGTGTTCGGCCTGACGGGCCGCTTCGTGCTCTCCATGCCCGCGGGCGACGAGACCCAGTTTGCCGGCGAGCGAAGCGCGGTGTTCGCGCCCAGCATCTCGGGCGACTATCGCCGGGGTCGCGCCTTCGCGGGTGTCGAGCTGGGCATGCGTCTGCGCCCCACGGCGTCGCTGTCTGGCGCGCGTGTTGGCTCGCAAATCACGACGGGTGTTGCGGCCGGCTACGACATCCTGCCCAAGGAGCTTCTGTCCGCCACCGCCGAAGCGCGTGTACTGTACAACCTGCCAAAACAGGCCGATGTGCTCCAGTCGCCGCTCGGCCTGTCCAGCACCCTCAACGACAAGCACATCATCCCCGCGGAATGGATGGTGGGCGTCCGTAGCGCACCGTTTCTGTCGGGCGACGTGAGCTTTTCTTTGGGCGGCGGTGGCGCCATCCCCATCGGAGACCCGGCCATCACCCGTCCGCGCATGCGCTTTCTGCTCGGCATCACCTACGCCCCCTCCGGCCGGGACTCGGATGGCGACGGCGTCATCGACCGCCTCGACAAGTGCCCCAACGAGATGCAAGGCCCCTACCCGCCAAAAGACGGCTGCCCGCACGCCACTCCACCGGCCGATTCCCCCCCCGCGGATGCAACGCCAGCGGCTGCCAAACCGGCCCCCGGAGCCGGCGCACCGGAGACCACAAAGCCGTGATGGCGCGCCCGGAGCGACTGCGCACCTTCGTGCTGAGTCTGTCGGACGGAACGCTTCCCGGGGCCCTGCTCTCCGTGCTCCGCGACGAGGTGGTCCTTGCGGGCACGTTCCGCGGCGCAGGTCTCATCGAAGACGCTGAGATCGCGACCATCACCGCCAGCGGAGAACGCAGCGTTCATCGGGTCCCCGGGGCCTCGCTCGCCATCGCGCTCGAAGGCACCATCGGAGCTCTTGCGGGCGACGTGGGTTGCTCTCTTCGCGCGGTGCTCGCGCCCCAGGGCCCGGGCGGCGCCGCCCACGTGGGCGAGCTCGTGACCGCGCGGGTGCGCGCCCTCGAGTGCACCGTTACCGCCTTCGACGACGCCAGCTTGTTCGTGCGTCAGGTCGCCGGCATCACGCTCGTCGATACCGTGGCACCTTCCGTGCCGGCGGCCCCGGAGCCCGCCAAGGTGGAGCCCCGCGCCGCAGCGCCAAGCGCCCCCATGCTCGCTCCCCCAAGCGAGCCCGCGCAGCCAGCGCTGCCCGACGCCGCCCCCGCGGCCCCCGCCGTTGCCAAGGCCCCCGCATCGGACCCGGCGTTGCCGGGCGCCGAGTCCGATCGACCCAGGGGCGGCATGCTTGTGCCCACCGGCAACACGTCCATGCCAACGAAGCCCGTTCGAAAACAGAGCGACGACGAGGACGACCTCTACCCGGAGGCCGGAGATCTCGCGGACCACTTTGCCTTCGGCCGCAGCGAGATCATCAAGAGTGACGGAGAGCGTCTGCTCCTGCGCTCCCGCGAGGGCCGCGTCAAAGAGATCGCGCTCGAGATGCTCAAGGTGACCTTGCTGCCCGACGAGGGCGGCAAGCGCGTGTTCCGCCTGGCCCGTAGGCTGTAGGCGCTCCGACGCCTCAAGCCAATCTTTGGCAACGCCCTGACGCCGGGTCCGCCGGACAAACCGACGTCGCCATCACGAGCGCGAAGCGGCCGTCCGGGCATCGAACGCGAACCAGTGTATGGCCACAAAGAAACCGCCCAAAGCACGATCCCTGCGCCAAGGGTCGCCGAGCTATCGGGCGAGCACCGCTTCGGGCGGCAACGGTCGCGCGTGCGCAGCGCCCACGCAAACGAGCACAAAGGAGACCGTGAGCACGGTGAACAGAGCGGGAAAGGTCCAATTCATGGGAGCGCAGCGCAAGTTGCGCGCATGATGCAGCCCCCTCGGCCGGCGGGCCAACAAACCCGGCACTGCACATGGCGCACAGACGCTCAGCGGCGCTTGAACTCCACGCTGGTGCCCAGGTGCCCAA
>JBIKNA010000291.1:0-9149 GCA_044358965.1 Polyangiaceae bacterium | reverse complement strand
CACCTCCTGCATTTGGGTCCCAAGCCCAAATGGCGCCCGGCGTCTGTAGTCGAATCGCGCTCGGTCATTCAGAAGTGCATGGCGTTGGCTTCGGCTTGGTTGGACCGAACCTGGGCCTTTTCGTCGCGACTCGGGGCGGCCCCGGGCCCACCGCCTTTGCCG
Organism: Polyangiaceae bacterium; assembly: GCA_044358965.1. Lineage (GTDB taxonomy): Bacteria > Myxococcota_A > Polyangia > Polyangiales > Polyangiaceae > SXNL01. The sequence continues at coordinate 8,987 of JBIKNA010000291.1, read as the reverse complement.
AAGCTCGCGCTTGCGTTGTTGACCGCGCCGAGCTGATCGGCGAAGTCGCGGTCGATGGGCTTGGCGGCGGCCATGGGTGCCGCGGCGGGGGCCAAGCGGCGGGCGGCGGCCACGGCCACGGCCTCGTCTTTCTTCAGCTCATCGGCGCGACGGCCAAGGGTCTTCTTGGCTTCCTCGCTGCGACCGGCCTCGAAGAGTTTGTTCGCGTCGGTGAGCGTCTGCGCCGTGCGGCTTCGAGACAGACGCGCGGCGACAAAGGGGTCTAGCTCCGTCTGCGCGCTGGCCTTGTCGGTGATGGCGAGTCCCAGGGTCCCCTCGCACTCACCGCGACGCCCCTCGGCAAAATCGTGGTACCCGAGACGAACCGTGGCGATCTCTTTGTTGCCACGGGCACCGTCCGCCACACGCAGCCGAAGCAGCGCAGTCTTCTCCTGCTTGGCCGCAAAGGTGCCGAAGGGGATGCGCACCTTGCGGCCATCGCGCTGGAACGTTCGGTCAAAGACCTCTTCGACCTCGACGCCGGGCGCGAGTTCCACGAGCATCTCGGCGTCCGAGGCCACGCTCGTGGCGAGCTCGTCGAATTCTTGGGAGAACACCTGCGGCAAGGCGCTCGCGTGCGCCACGAAGTAGTGTTTGCCGTTGGACTCCGCAGCGATGGCGTCCATGATCTTCTCGTCGAAGTCCACGTCCACGCCGATGGTGGAGATGGAGACCCCCTGCCCTCGCATGCGTGCGGACACGCTACGGAGCCCCGGCACGTCACGCACACCGTGGTTGGCCGCACCGTCGGACAGTAGCAACATGCGGTTCACTTGACCCTCGCCCAGGCGCGTTTGCGAAAGCTCGCGCATGGCTGCCTCGAGACCACAAGAGATGCACGTGTCGCCCCCGAGGCGAATCTGATTGATCCGACTGGCGATGCGCGGACGCTCGTCGGGCGTCAGCTTGGTGGGCGCCACGATGACTTGCGCTTGGGTATCGAAGGTCACCACCGTCACGCTGTCGCCGTCCCGCATGCGCTCCACGGTTCCGAGCGCGCCGGCGATGGCGTTGGCGATGCGTTCGCCCCGCATGGACCCCGAGCGATCGATGACCAACGCAATGTTCATGGGAGGCGCGCGGCGTGCCGAGGGGCTATCGGCGCCGCTGACATGTGCGAACAGGTAGGTCTCGCCAGACTCCCCGGTCGCGAGGCTCGCGTGCCCCAGGCGGCTGTCGAGAAGAAGTCCCTTGCCCACTTGAATGCGCGTCCGCGCCGTTGCAGGGCCCGAAGAGCCTGGCAATTCCTGCAAAATCGAAGGCTTTTGCTCCGCCCCCTGGGGCGGCAACGGCACCAAAAACGCCGCGGCACTAGCAAGAACCGATGAGGCAAGGGCGGCGAGACCGAGGGTGCGGGGCAGCATCAACACTGGGTACGGCCCAGCCGTGCAAACGATCTGCACCTTTCGCACTCTCGAAAACCACGCCCGGCGGCGCCGGCACGGTCAAGCCGGCGGCGCGTCCGGAGCGGGAATGCCGGCCTCCCCGAGAGGCATGAGGAGCCCAAGGTTCGCCTCGCCGCCGATGAGCACGAGCACCCGGTCGACGGCCACACGAACGGTTTGCTCTGCCACGACGAGTTCTGCAACACCGTCGCCGATACGCTCCACCTTCGCAGAGAAGAAGGCCCGGACCACCCCTTGCTCCAAGAGCCTGCGGACGGCGTCTATGTTTCGCTGCCGCCCGCGCTCGAGGCCCGTACCCCGGTGAACCACTGTGACGCTCGTGCCGGGTTGGCGCGCCAGCGCCACGATGGCTTCGAGCGCCGCGTCACCCAACCCCACCACCAACACCCGCTGTTGGGCAAATGCCTGCGCGTCCACCAGCGCGTAGCTCACCTGCGAGCGCATGTTGTCGTCGATGGGCGCATGGAGCTTGCGCGGGGACCCCCGACGGCCGACGGCCACAATCACGCTCCGGGCCGAGGTCGTTCGGGCTTCGCCTTCGGCACCGACACTGGTCACGACGAACGTCTCGTCGCGCTTGGCAACGCGGGTCACCCGTTGGTGCTCTTCGATCTGCAGGCGTTCCTTGCGCACAGTCTGCGTCCATCGTGCGAGCAGCTCCTCTTTGCTCGAATCGCCGACCAAGAGTTGCGCATCGGCTGTCGGTCCCAACTCGGCCGCCCCCAACACGAGCTTGGATCTGGGGAAACTTCGGATACTGGCCGCAAAGGCATCTTGCTCCAGCACCGCATAGGTCATGCCCAGGCGTTTGGCATGGAGCGCCGCAGCGAGGCCCGCCGGGCCGGCGCCCAGAATGGCCACATCGACAACGGACGAGTCCCTCGCCCCGAGCGAGCGTGCGCGCGCATGCGCGTTCGCCGCAGCGCGCTCGCCCTGGACAACCGCGTTTCGGATCAGCGGCACGCCGGTGATGTCGCCCGCAAAGAAGACCCCGGGCACCGGGGCCGGCGTCGTTGGCTGCGGCGCACCGACGTCGTCCGCCGTGGTGTCAACGTGCACGGAGCCATTGGGACACACCTGCGCGCAAAGCAGCAGCCCGCAGCACTGGGACGGCCTCGCCACCACCGCGACGAAGTGCCGAACCTCGAAGACATCCATTGGGCACGCGTCGACACACGCGCGACACCCCACGCACGTGCTCGCGTTGATCACCGGCAGCGCCTTGCGTCGCTCGGCACCGGGGGCCGCAATGGGTGCGTCCTTCCCGACGGCCGCCCCGGCAGCGATGTTACCCGTCGCGGTGAGCGTCGCCTGGCGCGGTCGCAGCAGCCATAGGGCGAAAAGGCCCGCGAGAGCCCCGAGCCCCAGCGCCCCGGGCAGCAGAGGACGTCGCTCCGCGGGCTCGGGCCACCGCTGCGACGCTCCAAGCCCCGCAGCGACTGTCCACGCGACGTGACGAGTGGGCCCATGTGCCCGCGCGCATGGCCCCGAGGCCCCGCGCGTTCTTTCGCCGGAGATGTCTTCGTGTTCTTCGAGACACGACGTGATGACGCCTGCGTCGTTGGTGCCACAACGAGCAAACGGGTCCTTCGGCGAGGCCGTGTTGTGGCACTTTGCACACGCGTGCGCCCGAGGCAGCGCCACGGTCTGGCCCGTAGGGGCATGCGCCGGCGACGGTACCCGAAGCTCGTCGCGGCCAGAGAAGACAATGGCCTCGCCCTTGCCGAAGGTGATGCCCGCAGCGTCGCCGTGCGCGGGATGGCACATGGCGCAGGTGAGTTCGCCTTTGGCCTGGAGACGGGCGTGGGCCGGGCGCCTCGAGACGTGCTCTTCGGTGCGGTGACACCCGTTGCACGAGGGGCTCTTGCCACTCTCCACATGGCATCCAACGCAGGGGACCTGCGCCTGGACATGCGGACGCGCAAGGGGGCCCGGTGCGCCAAGCGGGGCCGGCGAGGGCCCAAGCATGCGCATCCCCGCCAACGCCGCGCTGAAGGCCAGTGTCACCGCAATGGCTGCCCAGAGGTAGGTCCACGGACGACTGAGATCGCTTGGCCGCCGCGTCACCATGGGTGCACCGCATAGACCACGTGCGCAAGGACCGTCAGCAAGGCCAGTGCTGCAAACGCGATGTGCAGCGTTGGCAAAACGCGCAAGGCGCCCATGGTCCAGCGAACGGTGCCATGCGCGCGCAGGTCGACGGCCAGCGACACCAGGCGGGGCAACCCTGACAGCTTGGGTGCAGGGCCATTGGGCCCCGAGAGCGAGCTGGCGAGCGCCGATAGCCGGCGCCGTTCCTCTTCGATCCCCAGGCCCGAGAGCGCAAGGCGCAAGGGGCCGACGACCGCGGACTGGACGTAGGGGCCGATGGTGGTTTGGTACAATGCCTTGACCGTTGCACTCCGACCACTCAGCGCGGCAAATAGCTCCCGCTCGAGGCCTTCACGTCGGCGCGACATGGACTCGGGTAACAACGGAAGACGGTCGAGCCGCCCGAGCACCCGGGGCAGCAGCGCAAAAGCAAGCCCCGCCGCTACGCCGAGCGAGACGGCGATGAACACCGTGTATCCGGCGATCTCGGCCAATGGGGTGCCCTGCCGTCCGCGCAGGTGCGCAAGGACCAAGAACGGCAAAAGAGAGCCGAGGCCAACGTGGACCCCATAGTGAGCCCACGCGGGCCCCAGCTTGCCCCGGGGCAGCAGTGCGCGCTTGATGGGGCTGTAGGCGCCGAGGAGGAGCATGACGCCGAAGGCCAACCGCCCCGCCGTCCGCGCCCCCATGGACGACGCGACGAGGCCCGCCCCCAGCATGGCAGCAACGGCGGCAAAGGGCACCACCGGCGGCCGCGGCGGCAGCAACGCTGCCTCGCCCTTCACCCTTGCCTGGGTGACATCGCCGAGGGCGACGTCCGGGTCCAGCCGTACCACCGCCGCCGTCGGACACGCGGCGACACACGCTGGTCCCCCCGTTCGGTCCGCACACAAATCACACTTGGTGGCGAGCGGCAGCGACCGCCCCTTGGGCGTGGTCATCTGGATGTTGTCCCAGGGACACCCCCGGGCGCAGTTCCCGCAGCCGATGCACAAATCCTCGCGAATCTGTATCTCGCCCTTGGCGCTCCGGCCGATGGCCCCGGTGGGGCAGTCTTGCATGCAGGTTGCAACCTTGCAGTGCTGGCAGCTGCTCGGAACGAGCAACGGCCGGAGGCCTCCATCGGTCTCGAGGACCAGCTTGTCGCCCTCGCGCAGCAAGCGCGAGACTCCATCGTCGTGCACGCTCGCGCAGCTCCACGCGCAGTGCCCGCATCGCACGCAAGAGCTCTGGTCGATCACGAGCAGGGACTTCGCCACGGAAAGTCGATAGCGATCTCGCATCACCTGCGCCGTGGTGCCCGGCACCGCGCGTTTGGCGACAAGCGTAGTGTCTACGCGACGCAGCGATGCGGGGTCCATGGTGGGATGCCGTCGAAGCAAGCTGCGCCACGTTTCCGCGGCGAGCTTGAGAAGCCAGCTCGGCCCCTGGGCCACCGCCGCAGTGCGCCTACGGGCTTCCCCGTCCAGCTCGTCGTCGCCGAACAGATCGCCACGCCCCAAGTGCGCGCAAACCTCCGGAGCCCCGCGATCGCTGTCCCAAGTTTGGATCTGCACCATCCCCGACAAGAGGACGAACACGGCGTCCGCCGCGTCGCCTTGCCCGTACACTTCTTCGCCACGGCCCAGCCGGAGGTGCGTTGCCTCCCGAGCCAAGGCCACCCGGTCTTCCCGGGGAAGGTGGGCGCCAAGGCGCGTACCGGCGATCAAGTCCGCCGCAAGGCCCAAGGTGACCGCCGCAAGGACCCCCGCGGTCCCCTCGCGGCCGGCGGCTGCACGCTCGCGCACGCGCTGGTAGAGCGCCGTCGGCACGAGCAACAGAAGGCCTTCCTCCTCGCAGCTCGCCGCGGATGCCCGCGCCGCGAGCTGGAGCACCAGCGCCTCTTCGCCAAAGGCGCCGAGGGCACGGATTTGCCGGAGCGTGACGCCCTCGGCGGCGGCGGACGGCGTGTGCAGGCGGAAGCGGCCGTCGAGCACGATGCACAAATGGTCTGCTGGCGCGCCCATGGCATACGCAGCCTGGCCTGGTTTGTACCTCCGAAGCTCCGCGGCGGCGCCGAGCTCGCGGAGACCGCGGTCGTCCAGATCCCGAAGCAAGGCGTTGCCGCGCACCTGCCGAAGCGCGTCCTCGGGCGTCATGGGATTGTGATCTGCCGACGCCCGAGTTCGACGATGTCGAGCTTCGTCAATGCGTCCCGGGTGATGAGCGCACCGCCCTTGCGCTGGCCAGACCGCGCCGCCCGAGCCTCGTAGTCGGCAAAAGCTCGGAGCAGGAACGGCGGGAACGCACGAAAGTGCAAGGTAGCCCGCGCCACGAAGGGCCCGGGGTGCCCGCGGGCTGGCAGAAGATACGTGTACTCCACCGGTACCCCGGGGGGCAGCGAGCGGGTGTCGATGATGGCATCGGGGGCTTTGGTCACCCCGCGCTCCGCGTCGAGCCCGCCCACCGGGAAATACGTCTCGAAGAGTGCCTCGTCGCCGCTCAGGTTCGACTGGCAGGCCCCGGTGTCCAGATCGTAGACGCCGTCTTCGTAGCGGTCCGACCGGATGCGCCCCTGCCCCGGCCCCGGTTGACAGCGCCCCTCCGCATCGATGCTGCCGATGCACCGTACGCAGCGCAGGAATCCGTTCTGAAAGTTGATGAGACCCGCACCACGAAACACCGTACCCCCTTGTTTGGGGTTTGGGCTCCACCGGGGATGGTCTGGCCCGTCCACGACGTCGGCGCCAAACATCCCGAGCGGACGACCTGCGGCGTCGCGCACGCTGTCGTCGGTGTTGACCCGAAGGAACGCCTTGTCATGCAGGTCTTCGTCGGCCCGTGTCACGTGACCAACCTGGTACACAAGATCTCCTTTGGCGTCGCGAACCTCGAGCTCCACCCAGATCTCTCGCTCCTGAGAAAACCCTGCGGGCACCCGGTGCCCCGCGCCCACATTGGCAATGCGCACGGGAATGCGAAGTTGGTCGCCGTCGCGCTCGCCGCGAAGCTCGAAGGACACGGCGCGGCGAAGCAATTGGTCCCTGCGCGCCGCAAGACCTACGGGCTGTCCGAAGGCGTCGAGGCTCGTGTCGGCGAAGCGCTCCCTTCGCGCCTCGGGGCTCATGGGCAGGTCGACGCTGGTGAAGTAGTGGCTGGTGGCGCGCCGGCGCCCGAGCGAAGCGTAGCTCCCGGGAGTTCGTTCTTCGAAACGATGCCCCGGCGGACACCCGTTGTCCCCGGTGGACTTGGCTGCATCTTGCACGCACACGCCCGGAAAGAGACTCATGTGGCAGTCTTGGCATGTGGTCTTTGAGCCGGTTTGTGCTGACCAGCGCTGCCATTCCGAATAGGCATTTCGAAGTCGCTTGAAGCTCTCGCCGGCTTGGGGGCCGCGCACAGCATCGGTACCGAACAGGCGAACGTCGTGGCACGCGCCGCAGAACTCGCTTGTCTTGAGATACGCGTTGGCTGCGGCTTTGGGGTGTGGCGCGCCCCCTGGGCCCAGGCCCCCCAAGAGCGCCCGGGGCGACAACTCCGCGCCGCTGTTGCTGATGCCAAAGACGCCCTGCTGGTCTTCCGGGCGCATGGAAAAGGACTGCCCCGTCACAAAAGAGGTCCAGCGCGCGTTGCCCTGGTAGGCGCCGCCCGGGTGCGCGGGCCCCACCGCGCTATGGCAAAGGCCACAAGAGATCCCCTCGAGGGCCGTGTCGTCCAGCAGCTCACGCAGCGGCGCCCGAGAGCGCGCTTCGCCACTTGCGGACCACGCCGGGATCGGCGCGCTCAGATTGGACGCCCCCGCGTGGCAGTTGACGCACCAATGCTCGCCTCCGCTGCCCGTGACGCTCACTTGGCTCTTCGCGTCGATGCATCGATCGGTGGCGGCGCGTCGCAACACTCCGGCCCCTGATGGGCACTGATCGCTGCGTCCCACCTGCTCTTCAATCACGCTCTCGAGAGCACCAAACAGTGGACTCTTGGCGGCATGGGCCATCACGGAGTCACGCCACTCGGAGAACTCTCGGGCGTGACACTGCGCGCACGCTCGGGCGCCGACCCCCGATAGCGCGCGCACCGTGGGGGGCGAGCTCGATGCCGCCCCGGGTGTCCGCGGCGAGGCCGAAAGACCGAGCGCACTCGCGGTAGCTCCGATGAGGAACAAGGCTAGCGACCACGATGCTCTCCATTGGAATGGTTGCCCTAGGCGCCTCGCGCGCACCTTGCTTGTTGCCGGCGCGGACACCACACCGGGGGCCTGGGAGGACGCCGCAGCGACGGGAGCGGGAGCTTTGGCCTTTACGTCCGCCGATGGCTGAAGCACGTCGTCGATGGCCCGCGCGATGGCAGCGGCCGAGCGAGGGCGATCCGGTGGGTTGGGTTCGAGCAGAGCCCCGACGAGGCTTGCGCACCCATGCGGCACGGACAGCGATTGGGGCAACGCCGGCGCCATGCGCGCGCGGGCCTCTTGTCGTTGCCGTGCGCCGGCCCCATCGAACGGCATGGTGCCCGTCAGCAAGCGGTAGAGCACGAGACCAAGCACATATCGGTTGGCCGCGTTGTCCCATGCGGCGCCGTCGGCTTGTTCCGGAGGCGTCCAGCGAAGGCTGCCTGCGGAGCCCAATGTCCCGGGGGCATCGCTGGCCCCGACGCGGGTCCGCAACCACGCGATGTCCGTCAGCCAGACACGGAGGCGGGGCTCCTCTATAAACCGCAGCGCACGCGGCGCGAGCGGCCCAGGGAAAACATTCTCGGCCTCGAAGGATGCGAGGAGTTCGGCGAGGCCTCGGACGATGGCCAGCGCCACTGGCGCAGGGACCGGCGTTCGACCGAGAGGCAGCTCCTGCCCGGCCGGACGACGGATCCATACACCTTGGCTCGCCACGAAAGCCTCGTCGAAACCAAAGCGGCCGTCCCGAAGGCGGAGCGCGAGAGCGCCGTCCGTCGACGGCAGGAGCCAGAGTTCCGACGACGCCTGCGCAAAACGGCGCGCACGTCCCAAGGGCTCGATCTCGCGCCCCAGGTCTTCGGGCAGCTCGGCGGCCTCGAGGTTGGACAAGGACGGCACCGCGCCCCTAGGGTTGCGCCGTGGCTGCGGGCTTGTCTTCGGCCTGTCCCAGCGAGCGCAGGCGAAGCATGTAGGTCGTCAGCCCGGCGACCAAGGAGAGCGCCGCGATGAGTGCAACTGCCATCCAGGTGGGCACTTGGCGCGCGGCGCGGGCCTCGATGAGATCGACCGTATCGGCGCGCCGCGGTGCTGCAGCACTCGAGACGCTGGCTAGGGCCGCAGGGCGCGGTGCGGTCTTTGGCTCGGGCGTCGTAGGAACCGCGCTGGGGTCGTCGTCGTCGCTGCGGAACATCTCGAGCTCGCCCAAGACTTCTTTGGCCGACGCCGGCCGTAGGTCCGCGTCTTTCTCGAGCAATCGCGAGAGAAGAAGCAGAGCGCCGCGCGGCACCCCCTTGCGAATGTCCGCG
>JBIKNA010000290.1:0-9168 GCA_044358965.1 Polyangiaceae bacterium | reverse complement strand
GGCATAGCCCCCACGGAAAGGGTGACTTGACCTTCGCCCACGTAGCCCCGCGCGGCAAGCACTTGCGCGGGCGCGAGCAGCTTGAGCATGGGCCCCGTGCACACCTCGCCGAAGGCGTGTTCCAGCGTGGCGGTGCCGTGGCGATCGGCGTCGGGATCCAGCAGCGCCAGCGGCATCGGGTCGTCGTCGGCCAGATCCACGTCGAAACGGGAAATCTGCGAACGCTGGGCGCCCAACGCGGCCCACAAGCCCCGCTCGACCCAGGGCTCCTGCGCGCAGATCTCGCCGACGAGCGCCGTGGTACGTGCGTGCGGCTCATCGTTCTCGGGGCTAAATGTCGCGTAGCCCAAGAGTTGGTCGCCGACGCCCGCAAAGAGCCACTGCAGGCGCTCGTCGGCAAAGCGGGACTGCCACGACACCGAATCGCGGAGCAAAGCCCCAAGTCGCTGTAGCGCAACGCGATGGTAGAGCGCCTCGATCTGTTGGTGCGTTGCGGCGCCGGGCCCCCGAAGCCAAGCACGCCCCCCCAGCGCCCACGCCCGAGGCACCGCTGCGGGCACAAAACCCACGCGTTTGTAGGGCGCGGACGCCACATAGCCCAGGCGCGCGTAGAACCCCTGACGAAACGGGTAGAGCACGCTCGCGACATCGCCGCGGGCGAGCGCTTGCGCCTCGATGTGCCGCACCAGCCGCGTTGCGACGCCAAGCCCCCGCGCCTCGGGAGCCACGCCCACCGTGGCCACGCCGGTAACTGGGAGCGTGTGGCCCACAGCGCACAGCGACATGCGCAGCGAGAGTGCGTGCCCAACAATGGCGCCCTGGTGCTCGGCCACGACGACGCAGTCTGGGTGCCCAAAGGGCGGACTTTCGAACCTGCGGCGCCGGGCCGCAAGGCTGCGAGGGTCGGGGTAGGCAGAGAGGTGGATCTCCACCAGGCGGTCCACATCTGCCGCGGTGCCTGGGCGAAGAAGCAGGTCCAACATGGGGTGTCCCGGGGCGGGCGGAGTGGAGAGCTTTCGCCAGAAATTGGGCCGCCTGCGCAGGCCCATGTTAGCCGCTTATGTAGCATGAACACTGAGCAAACGTTCGGCACGGGAGATAGGGCTCGCCTTGGCGGCGCTCGCGCGGATTTTGTGGCGTCTTTGGGCCGGAAGGTCGAAAGCGCGCAGAAGCTGACCGCAGAGCTCGAGCACAAGGGTGACTGCACGCACACCCGCGAAGACCTTCGCCGCCGCCTGCACGCCCTGGGCGCCAGCGCCCGGCTGCTGCGCTTCGAGGCCATGGAGCGGTCCATCTCGGAGATGCTTGGCCTGCTCGATCGCGCGGGGCACGACGGAGAGGTCACGCTCGAAGACACCCGAGCCATCAAGATTGCCCTCGGCGACCTGTCGAAGCTGGCCTGGGGCGAAGCCGCCCGGGAGAACACGCAGACGCCCCCAGAGGTTGCGGACGCCGGTCCTGCGTACATGGCCCTGGTGGTTGGTGGCCCACGCGTGGCCGACGCCCTGCGGCAGCGCGACCCCGACGGCCTTCGTTTCGAATGCGAGTCCACCATCGACGCGCAGGCCGCGTTCGATCTGGCGCAGACCTTGTGCCCGGATCTGGTGATCGTCGACGCAGACGTGCCCGACACCCAAGAGCTGGTCGAGGCGCTCATGGACGATCCCATCACCGAGCAGGTGCCCATGGTCGTCATCGGCAGCTTCAGCGTGTCCGGTGCATCTGCAGGCTACGTGGCCCTCGGGGTGGCCAAGACCCTGTCCAAGCCCATCTCGCAGCAGACGTTGCGCCGCACCTGCGAGGAAGCCATCTTCGTTCGCGAGGGGCGCACCATGCGCCTCGCGCTGAACCAGCCCACCATGGCCGAGCTCGGGCAGCGGCTCTCGGACGAGGTGCGGCATGCCCTTGTCGACGTGCTCGACGAGTCCTCCCGCGGCAAACACGTGCCCATCGGCGAAAGCGCCGAGGTCATGGGCGCGCTGTGGTCGGCCATTGCCCGGGTGCGCGAGATTGTCAGCAACAAGACCCAGGGCGCCATCAGCTTCGGCACCAGCGGCCCCGAAGGTGCCATCGCGCTCGCGCCTTCGCTCGACGACGACAGCGACGCCCGCGGGCGCGCCCGGCAGCGAGGGAACGCGCCCGAAGTCGACCTCGGCGGTCGCACCGTGCTCGTGGCGGACGATGATCCGGCGATCACGTGGTTCCTGGCCGATGTGCTCAAGGGCGCCGGCTGCAAGGTCATCGAGGCCTTCGATGGCAGCGAGGCGTTGCGCCTCGCGTACCAGAACGCGCCGGAGTTGGTCATCGCCGACATCTTGATGCCCAAGCTCGACGGCTTTGGCCTTTGCCGCACGCTCAAACGCGACGTGGTGTTGCGCGACGCGCCGGTGGTGCTCCTGTCCTGGAAAGAAGACCTGCTGCAACGCCTGCGCGAGTGGAACGTGGGCGCCTCGGGCTACCTGCGCAAAGAGACCGACGCCAAGGCGATCTTGGCCCGCCTGCGCGAAGCGCTGCGCACCCGTTCGCGCATCGAGACGCGCATTGCCGGCGCCATCGAAGTGCGCGGCCGGCTCGACGGCATCTCCGTCACCTCGCTGCTGCGCATCGTCTGCCGGGTCAAGCGCAACGCGCGGATGACCGTTCGCGATGCGTCGTTCCTGTACGAAATCGAGGTCCGTGATGGGGCGCCGGTGCGCGCTGCCCGCACCTCGGGCGACGGCGTGTTCCGCAGCGGTCCGGATGTGCTCTCGGCGCTGCTGGGTGTTGGCGCCGGCCGCTTCTTGGTGGCGCCAGGCACGAGCACGGTGTCCCCGGAGCTCGTGGGCGACTTGGAGCAGCAGCTCGCCCGGCCCGTGGCCCAGGCCCGCGCGGCCACCAAGCTCGTCAGCGGCAGCAGCCTCTTCGGCCTGTCGCGCATCGAGCTCCAGCAAGACATTCTTGCAGACTACATGCGTGCCGTACCCGAGCGGGCGCGGCGGCTCCTGGGCCGCATCGAGCAGGGTGCGTCGCCTCGAGACCTCGTCACCGAGGGAGCCTGCGAGCTTTCGCTGCTCGAAGAGCTCTTGGTGGATCTGTCGGCGCGGGGCGCCGTGATTGGCGCCACGGACTTGGCGCAAGTCGACGTGTTCGGCCCGGCGTTCACCAGCGCGCTTGGCGACGTGGACGCTCGCGCCCGCGGCATCCTGGGCTTCACGCCCTCGCAACCGCCCAGCGAGGTCGCTCCGATTCCGCGCATCTCCGCCCGAGGCCCGCGCAGCGAGAGCGCGCCCCCCTCGGATTGCAGCATCGGTTCGCTCCTGGGCTCCGAGCTCCCGCCCAAGGTCGCCATGGCCCCGAGCAATGACGAGCCTGCCATTGCCGTGCGCAGCGAGGAGCCCGAGGCGCCTGCGCAAGCCTCGGAGCCTGCGCCGAGCGTGAGGCCCGCGGCGAACTACACGCCCCTCTTGGGCAGCATGCACGTGGCCGACGTGGCCGAGCTGTCCCAGGCCGAGCACCCGACGGGCAAAGATCACGTAGTCAAAGAGCCGACGCCGTCGGTGTCCATCCCCATCGTAGAGGCCTCGGCGCCCATGACCATGGCCAGCACCTCGGAGTTCGAACACGACACCGACGAGATGGTGGTCGCGCGCCCCGAAGAGACGCCCATGGTGAGCGTTGCAAAGAGCGACGACGAACCCATCAAGGTGCCTGAGCAACGCACCTGGCTCGCGGTGCTGCTCACCGCTGTGGTGTTGGCGGTGCTGGGCTGGGCAGTGTTCAGCGGAGGCCGGCCGGGCAGTGCGTCGGGCTCTCGCACCGTGCAAGAGCCCGCGGCGGTCCCCATGGTAGAGGCCAAGGTCTCCACCGGCGTGGTCACCCGGGAGCTCGATGTACCCGTCGAGGTCACGGTGCAGCCAGGGCAAGGCGTGCTCGAAATCGTACCGCCGCCGGGCGCAAGCCTGACCGTCGATGGCGCAACGCGCGCAGCGGCACCGCGGGTGATTCTGCCCGTGGCCGAGGGCACCCACGACGTGCGCGTGGGCGAACAGTCCAAGCAGATTCAAGTGCGCTCGTCGCGCCTGACGCAGGTTGTCTTCGACACGCCTTGACGGAACCCTCGGGGCGTGGGCAGTCTCTGGGCGATCGCGCATGATTGCACCGCAGCCCAGAAACAAGCCCCATCGGCGACTCCGCCAACAGCTGGGGCTTGGTGATCGGGTACCGCGTCGCCGGGCGCTCATTTGTTGTCTGTCCTTGCTGCTGGCTTGCGGTGCCAAGGGCTCTTCGACGGGGACGCACGATGCGGGCACCCAAGGCACAGGCCTTCCGTCCATCGCCACCAAAGAGGCCGACAAGCTCACACGACGCCCAGTGTTCGACTTTGCGCAGGGCAGTGGCGCATGTGATCTAGGGCGCGACGGCGTCGTGTTCGACTTTGGGCACGTGTCGGCGCGGGCGGCCATGGTGGCCTCCGCCGCCGCCCCCCGGGGCGACGACATCGAGCGCGAAGGCGCCACCTGGTTTCGTGCCAAAGAGGGCACCATCGCCTTGTCGTTCTATTCGAGCGTGGGCTCCGGCGAAGGCGAAGCCGTGTACACCAGCGTACGGGCCCGGGGCGAGCGTAGTCGTGCCATCTCCGGCACCCTCAACGGCAAAAGCCTGGGCTCCGGGGCGCTGGGGCGCGACGCCGCACAAGTCACGTCGTTTCGGTCGACCCAAGCCCAGCTGCTGCAAGGCCTCAACGAGCTGACCTTGCGTCTTTCAGGCAACATCAAGAGCGAGAGCGACGTGCTCGCCGAACTCGACTGGCTCACGCTGGGCTCCAAAGAACCCGAGCCGGGCCTGGGCGTTGTCACCTTCGAGGGAAGCAAGCTCAGCATCGCGACCCCCGAAGGTCCCAAACGAGGCCTGGCGCTGCCGGGTCGTGCGTATGCACGCTGCAGCGGGTTTCTGCCCAAGGGCTCCAAGTTACGCGGGGCCGTCGCGCTGCAGGGCGAGGGCGAGGGCAAGCTCGACGTGTGGCTACGCACGGACGCCGAGCCTGCGCAGATGCTGACGAGCTTCGAGCTCTCTCCGCGCGACAAAGGCCCCAAGGCCATCGACGTGGACCTGCCAGGTGACGCACGCATTGGCATGATCGAGCTGCGCGCGGGCGGCATGGCCAAAGGCGCACGCCTGACGCTCACAGAGCCGGTGGTCACCGCGCCGCTGCAAACCGTTAGTGCGCCGCAAGTGCCAGCGGCGCAAGGCGTGGTGCTCGTGGTGCTGGGCACCGTGCCCAAGCGCGCATTGTCGACCTATGGCGGCAGCGTGGTGTTGCCGGAGCTTGCCGCCGTCGCGGCCCACGGGCAGGTCTTCGAGGAGCACCGCGCCACGTCGCCCCTGGCCTCGGCCTCTGTCGCGTCCATGCTCACGGGTCTTGGCGCGCGGCAACACGGACTCACCAGCGCCCGCGCGGCCATGCCGCGGAGCATCACCATGGTGCAAGAGGTGTTGCACCAAGCCGGGGTTCGTACGGCCATGTTCACGGCCAACCCGCTCACCTCCCCGGCCTTTGGCTTTGCCCGGGGCTTCGATGTGGTGGGCACCCAGACTCCCCTCGAAGACACCAGCGCGGCGTCGGTCTTCGACAAGGCCATCGAGTTCGTCCAAGGCAGCAAGGGCTCCAAGTTCTTCGTGTTGGTGCATGCTCGCGGCGCACACCCGCCCTGGGACGTCAGCGCCGAAGAAGCCAAAGAGCTGCCCCCCAGTGGCTACACCGGTGGCCTCGACCCCAAACACGCCAGCGAGGCACTCGCACGTGCGCGCCGCGGCCCCGCGCACCTGCGATTCACCGACGCCGACCGCACGCGGGCCCTGGCGCTGGCAGCGCGCGCGCTACGCAACGATGACGCCGGCCTTGGACGACTGATGACGGCCCTTCGCAGCGCCGGACGTGACGACAACACCCGGGTCATCATCACTGGCGACGCCGGCACCGACGAAGCGCAACCCATCCCCTACGTGGACTCCGAGACGTTGGACGAAGCTGCCTTGTCGGTGCCCCTCGTTTACCGCCGCGACAAGGCCGCTGGCACCTCGCGCTCGTCGGCCCCCACCACCAGCGCGGACATCGCCAAGACCATCATCGAAGCCTTCGCCCTTGCGGCCCCAGCCAACTTCGCCGGCGACTCTCTCGACACCGGGCTTGGCAGTCGCGACGACGGCACGGTGCGTGTTGCCAGTTTTGGCTCCCGGGTCTCCGCGCGGGTGGGCCCCTTCGCACTCGGGTATGGGTCGCACCCGCAGCGCTTCTGCTGGCTGGTGAGCGACAGCTCCTGCGCCACGGACGTGCGCACGGCCATGCCCCTCGCCTATCTGTTGCTGGCGCGGGAGAGCGCCCGAATTCTGCGCACGGCGGACAAGGACCCCTACGAACCGGCCCTCGTCGACCCGCTCACGTCCGCTGCCTTACGGCAGTGGGACGGCTCCAAATAGCTGCGCCCGAGGCGCCACAATAGAGCGCCCCTACCCCTCCAGCATGGCAAGCAGCTCGTCCTCGCTCAGGATCCGCAGCGATGCGCCTTGGGCGATGAGCTTCTGCGCGGCCTTCTCTTTGCTCGACACTGGGCCGCTCGCGTCGGCGCCCTTGACCAAATAGGTCAGCTCTTTGGTGACACTGCTGTGCACCGAGCCGCCCTTGGCGCGCACGCGCTTTTCGCCCTCGCTTCGCGCAAAGGCCACCATTTTCCCGGTGAACACGAAGGAGCTTCCGGAGAGCGGCCCGGATGCGCCGTCCTGCGCTGCTGCGTGTGCAATCTGCACATGTTCCCGCAACCGGCCGATTACCGGCGCCGCGTCAGCGAGCCCGGTCACCACCGCGCGGGCAATCGTGTCTCCGATGCCATGGGTTTGCGCGAGCTCTTCTTGGGTGACGGCAAGCACGGCGTCCAGAGTTCGGTACCGGTCGGCCAGGATGCTCGACACGTTCTTGCCGAGCTCGGCGATGCCCAGGGCGCGAAGGAACGCCGCCAGGTCCAGCGAGCGCTTCTTGTCGACCTCGGCGACAAGCTTCTTGGCGGTCTTGTCTCCACGACGCTCGAGCTTGGCCAAGTCTTCGGCCCGAAGCGAATAGAACGCGTCGATGGATCGCAGAAGGCCGGCGTCGTAGGCCTGTTCGAGCAACGTGTCACCAAAGCCCAACATGTCGAGCGTCGAGGCAAAGTGCGCGAGCTGTCCGATGACCGCCATGCGGCAAGTCGAAGGAGTGCTGCAATACAGAAAATCGCGTTCGCGAAGCACCGGCGAGCCACAGCTCGGGCACGCCGAGGGGATGCGGACGGCCCCGGACCCCGGCTCCGTCACGTTCTCGACGTTGGGGATCACGCCACCGCGACGCACCAGCGTGACCTTGGCGCCGATGCTGAGGCCCAACTTGTCGATGAACGCGACGTTGTGCAGCGAAGCACGGCTGACGGTGACCCCCGACAGGTTGACGGGCTCCACGATGGCCACCGGCGTGATGGCACCGGTACGCGCCACGGACCACTCCACCTGCAACAGCGTCGAGATGCCAGCGTCCCCCTGGAACTTGAAGGCAATGGCGTAGCGCGGGTGGTGCGCCGTCTCGCCCATGCGTCGCTGCTCGGCAATGGAGTCCACCTTGAACACCACGCCGTCGATCTCGTAGTCCAAGCTGGCGCGACGCGCCGCAAAACGCTCGAAGAGCTCCCAGGCCTGCTCTTTGGGCGCCACCTCGGCGTCCATGCGCGGGAAGCCCAGCTGAGCGATGCGTTCGATGCCTTCGGACAGCGTAGCGACGTCGGCGCCCAAGATGTCGTAGGCACCAAACGACAGACCATAGGCCGACGACTTGGCGCGGTCCTTGAGTTTGACGGCGCCCGCGGCCAGGTTGCGCGGGTTGGCCATGCCCTCGGCGCGGTATTTGGCGAAGCGCGACAGGCGCATGTAGATCTCGCCGCGCACCTCGACGGGCACGCTGGTGGGAATGCGCATGGGGATGTCCGCGATGGCCGAGGCGTTGACCGTGATGTCGTCGCCCACGACGCCGTCGCCCCGGGTGGCCGCCACGCGCAAGCGCCCCTTGGCGTCGTAATGCAGTGTGCATGCAATGCCGTCGTACTTGGGCATGGCCACCACTTGTCCGGCGAAGTCTTTGGTCCAGCTCTCGAGTTCGGCGCGCTCGTAACACTTGTCGAGGGACAGCATGGGTTGCGAGTGTTTGAACTCGGTGCCCAAGGCAGCCGCGCGCGAAGGCCCCATCTCCGTCAGCACCGGAGAGTCCGGCGCAAGGGCGCTCAGCTTGCGCACCAACAAGTCGTAGTCCGTGTCGCTGATGGCCGGGGCGGCCTCGTCCCAGTACAACTTGTTGTGGTGGCGAATTTGCTCTTCGAGGGCGGCGATCTCGGTCGCTTGGTTGGCTTTCACGGAAAAAAGTTCCTCTTGGGGCCGCCATCTATACAAGCCCCGGACGCCCACGGGCGCACCGCCGATGCAGCACGGCGGCAGGATGTAGGTGTACGTGGGTATCACGCACACCACTTGGCTGTACCGCTGTCCACCCCGTGAACACCGACGACGATGCAAGTAATTGATTTGTTTAGCTCCGGTGCCCGTCAGGGCGTGGCATTCCACATGCAGCGTAACTTTACATGCGCCTTTCTCGCTCCTTCGGACTCGCCCTCGGACTCGCGCTGCTCGTGCTCTGTGCGGCCACTGGCTGCGCATCGGTCGAAGAGACCGAAGACGATGCACCGGCAGATTCGAGCAGCAGCGATGCCCTGACGCAGAGCCAGTGTCGCGAGGTGAACCGGGCCTACGGTCGCTGCATGCAAGACGAGACCGCGAGCTACCGCAGCTGCGTGCGCAGCGCAGAGAACGATCTGCTGGAAGGCTACGTGGACACAGTGCTGGGCGGCGTGCTCGGCACGGTCCCTTGCGTGGGGCCGGCGCTTTCATCGGCGCTTGCCACCAAGTGCTTCACCAACTTCGACGCCGATCCGGTGGGGTGTTTGGCCGGCGCGCTGCAGAGCATCCTGGAAGACACCAAGATGGTGCAGAACTTCACCAAGTGCGCCGAGAAGACGGGCAAGGCCATGGCGCAAGAAGTGGGCGCCACGGCCAAGAGCAACGTGTACACCGCGCTCGCGTTCTTGGCCGCGCACACCACCAAGTTTGTCCGTGCCTACC
>JBIKNA010000705.1:0-2670 GCA_044358965.1 Polyangiaceae bacterium | reverse complement strand
GCCTGATTCTTGGAGCTAACACCAAAGGCGCCGACTTGGGCCCGAAACTCGATCCGTACTTGTTCAAGCCGGCCGTTGCCTTTGCCGAGCCCAATGCCCTCGTCTCCCCGCAACCGGGCGACTTCGACGGCGACGGCTTCCCCGACATTGCCCTTGGCGTTCCAAACAACACCGAGCAGCACATCATCGTCGTCAAGGGCAAACGAAGCCTACCTCTCGATTCGTTCCTACGCGTCAACGGATTTCATCCATGCGGCACCAGCCCCTCGGGGGCCTTTGGCACGCGCTTCACCTTTGCCGGCGCCAGGCCCGACACCGGCAAGGACTACCTGATCATCGGTCGCTCGGCTTACGCGTGCGCCGGCACGACTCAAGACGCCCTCGTCGCCATCCACGCGGGCCCGATTACCCCGAGCGGCACCCTGTCGGCCTTCGTGAGCGCGCCTTCGGCAGGGCAATTCGGCCTTCGCGTCGGCGGCCGCATCCAGCGCGAGGGAGAGACGCAAAGCTGCTTCGTTGTGGCCTCTGTCTGCGATCTCTTTCTCTACTGCCCGCAGGGCGCAACCTACACGCGCCAAGGCCTGACCATCCCGGGCTGCGTGCCCGACCAGAGCCGTTCGAACATCAACCGGGCGCAGTAGCGCGGGAACCACATGAAGACCCCGCTTCGCCATCGGTTTCTGCTCGCGTCCCTTGCCGCAACCGTTGCGGCTTGCTCCTTGGTGGTGGGCACCTCGGGCCTGAGCGGCGGCGGCGGGGCGGGCGCCGACGCAGCGTTGCTGCCCGATGCGCAAAGCGACGCTCCCGCCGTGGGTGACGCAGCAACCGAGGCCGCCGTGGACGGCTCCTCCGGCGACGCGGGCAGCGTGACTGCGCGGCTCATTGCGCCGCTGTCGGGATCCATCACGTCAACGCGCACGCCGCTGCTTCGCTGGCAGGCCACTTCCGGCACGGGCTCCATCAAGCTCACGGTGTGCAAGGCGCGCGCATGCGACGCGGCCAACGTGGTGCTGACGCGCGAGCTTGCGACCAGCGTCACGGAGTTCGTGCTGCTCGACAACGCCAACCAGCCCTTCCCGGCGGGGACCTACTACTGGAACTTGCGCAGCAAAGACGGCGACGTCGAGGGCGCGCCAACGCCCACCTGGACCTTCGTGTCCAGGCCGTTGCACGTCCCTCAGGCTGCAAGCCCCGTGCACCGGGTCACGTTGGGCAACAACGGTGACCTCAACGGCGACGGCAACACCGAACTCTTCGCCGGCACGTTCTACGGCGACAACGACGCGGGCCCCGTCCTCGACATCGGCGGCGGCATGGTGGCCACCATGGGGGTGCCCATCGGGTCGGCCCCGGCACCGCTCACCTGGTTCACCGGCGCCGCCAATGAGTCCGGCGACATCAACGACAACCAATATGCCGTCATCGGCGATGTCGACGGCGACGGTTACTTGGATTTTGCCCGCTCGCGGCACTGCGAACTCAACGCTGGCGAACCAACCCAGTGCAAGCCTACGGTCACCTTGTTCCGCGGCGGCCCCAACTTCAGCGTGCAAGCCCTTGGCACCCCGACGGTCACGCTCCAGAATCCAGGCGCCCCCGACAACATCTTCGGCCGCACCATCACCGCTGCAGGCGACATGAACGGCGACGGCTACGCCGACTTCGCCGTCAGCGCCATGACCGAGGGCCTTGGCCCTCTCTCGGGACGCAGTGGCGCCGTGTTCGTGTACTTCGGCGGCCCCGACATCACCAAGCTTGCGACGCCGCTCAGCAACGTCCCACCGGTGTCGGGCCAGGCCACGGGTTTCGGCACCAGCTTGGCTGCCGTGGGAGACGTAGACGCCGACGGATTCGACGACCTGGTCGTGCTCTACCGAACACCCGCGCCATCCAATGCCCCAAGCAACTTCGAGGCACGCCTGATCCTCGGGGCTGGCGCCAAGGGCGCCGACCTTGGCCCCAAGATCGATGCGTACCAGTTCAAGCCGGCTGAAGCCTTTGCTGAGCCGAATGCCCTCGTTTCTCCGCAACCGGGCGACTTCGACGGCGATGGCTTCCCCGACATTGCCCTTGGCGTGCCAAACAACACCGACCACCACATCATCGTCGTGAAGGGCAAACGAAACCTGCCCTTCGATGCGTTCCTGCGCGTCAACGGAGCTCACCCATGCGGCACCAGCCCCTCGGGGGCCTTTGGCACGCGCTTCACCTTTGCCGGCGCCAGGCCCGACACCGGCAAGGACCTCCTGCTCATCGGTCGCTCGGCCTACGCGTGCTCTGGCACGAGTCAAGACGCCCTCGTCGCCATCCACGCGGGCCCGGTTACCCCGAGCGTCTCTCTGTCGACCTTCGTGAGCGCGCCTTCGGCAGGGCAATACGGCCTTCGCGTCGGCGGCCGCATCCAGCGCGAGGGAGAGACACAGAGCTGCTTCGTTGTGGCCTCCGTCTGCGATCTCTTTCTCTACTGCCCGCAGGGCGCAACCTACACCCGCCAAGGTCTGACCATCCCGGGCTGCGTGCCCGACCAGAACCGTTCGAACATCAGCCGGGCGCAGTAGGCAAAGCGCGTTGCGCCAGGACCTCGAGTGCGCGCCCCACGAGGGCCGTGCCCCCGAGGGTCACAAGCGTGCCCAGCAGCAGCTTGAGTTCGAACACACTCGCGTAGGGGCG
>JBIKNA010000289.1:0-9174 GCA_044358965.1 Polyangiaceae bacterium | reverse complement strand
CAGCGTCTTGATGGCGACGAAGCGTTTCAGGCGCAGGTCCGTGGCCTGGAACACGGCGCCCATGCCGCCCTGCCCCAACTTCCGGTCCAGCCGGAAGCGCCCCGCGAGCACCGCACCTACATCGACGCTCACCATCAACACGGAGGATCGTAGGCCCGCGCGGAGCTCCGGCGCCACAAATCCGAGGCTCACCGTACGACCAGGTCGAAGGCACGGGCCCCGACCTCATGCGTACCCGAGAAATCGGCTTCGGTTGATGCCGCGGCCAATCCGACGGTTGCCCCACAAACGGGCACGCTGGCGCCTTTGTGAGATGCGGCGGGTTGCCTGGGCCATGGAATTCGATCAAGTTCCCGCTCTCCACGCGAACGCGGGCGCCGAAGGCAGACGCGCCGCAGCCATCATCAAGGCAGCGCTACAGCACCCAACGCCGCTCCGCCCAAGCTACACTGCAGACTCGAGGTTCCATGCGTCGCTCACCTACGTTTGTGCTGTTGCTGCTGGCTCTTGGCGCCCCCGTCGGATGCGGGAGCGAAAGTGGTGTCTCAGGGGGCGACCCCAACGGGCCCGTCACTGGTCAACCCGACGCTGGGCCCGATACCGGCACCGGCGTGCCCGAGGGGCCCAAAGCCCAGGGCGTGTTCCTGCTGTTCGGCGACGATGTCACGCCCACGGTGCGCGACCGCGTGAAGTCGCTGCTCGACGAGGCGTACAAGGCACAGGTCACCTTGGTGACCGAGGGCACGGCGCCCACGACGCTGGGCAAAGACGCATTGCTTCTCGCCTTTGGCACCACCAAGGTCAGCCGCGAGGTACTTGGCGAAGCGGCCATCACGGCGTTGGGGCCCGAAGCATACCTGGTCAAGAGCACCCCCAAGGGTGATGGCCTGGTGCTGGCCGCCGTGGGCGCGCCGGCCAAGAAGCGCCCGCACGGCAACCTGGGCACATTGCATGCAGTCTACAGCGCTCTCGAAGAGCTGGGCTTTGCGTTCCTGCACCCGCTCGCGCCAAACAAGCCCGAGACGCTTCGATTGCCCGCCGCCGCGGTGAACCGCGTGGAAACCCCGCGTTGGGAGAAGCGCGAAATCCACCTGCACACGCAACACCCGCTCGAACTCACGGAGGTGCTCCAGGGCTGGGGCCCCGGCGGACCCCAAGACGCCGCAGGCTTCGAGGCCATGATCCCCGAGTGGGAGCGGTTCGTGGAATGGTGCGTGGCCAACCAGCAAAACGGCGTCGAGTGGTTCTTGCTGTGGGCCGAATCGTGGAAAGAGTTTGCCGATAGCCCCACGCGCATGGCGCGGCTGCGCAAGTTGGTCGACAAAGCGCACGCCTACGGCATTTCCGCAGGCATCGACGCGCCCATCGCCTTTGCACAGCAGCACTCGTACCGGCTACTGCGGCAACAGGGTCAGCTGCCCGACGAGCTCGCGCAGATCCGCGCGCGCATCGACGACGTGATGACCGCGGACTTCGACTTCTTTGGCATCGAGGCCGGCACCTCGGAGTTCACCGCACCGGCCCCCGATCGCATGCTCGCCTGGATGAACGAGGCCACCAAACACTTGGACGAAAAGTACCAGGTGCCCAACTTCATCAAGGTGCACGCCTCGACGGGGCAAACGGCCAAGGGCTTTGCCGACCCGAACGCCCCGGGCAAAGACATCAACTTCAACTTCTTGCCGCACTACGCCGACCCGCGGCTCGGAGTGTTGCCGCACACGGTGCAGCACTACAGCCTGACAGACCCGGCCCCCACCTACGGCAACACCAACTTCGGTTACATCCGGACCTTCTTGCAGGAGCAAGTGGGGCGACGGCCCGTGGTCTGGTACCCGGAGACGGCGTACTGGGTGAGTTTCGACGTCGATGTGCCGCTGTTCTTGCCGGTGTACGCCGAACGACGTTTGTACGACCTGCGGCTGCTCGCCAGCGACGAAGACAAGGGCCTCATGGGCCGAGGGGTCCATGCGGGCAAACGCATGGACGGTCAGCTGATCTTCTCGAGCGGCTGGGAGTGGGGCTACTGGCTCAACGACGTCATCGCCGCGCGCGCCGCGTGGAACCCGCGTATGGCCACGGGCAGCCACATCGACGCATTCGCCCAAGCGTTGGAGCCGGCGATGCGCGTGTTCGGCGCCGCCGCGCCCGAGGTCACCACGCTCATCGTGGATACCGTCAAGGCCGAGCAGGCGCTGCTCATCGAAGGACGCATCAAGGGCCAGCCGCCGGCCAGCATCTACCAGCGCAACGGCCAGGCGTATCTGCAGGGCTCCGAGACCTGGGACGACGTCTCCAAGTTGGTGGACGAGACCAAGATGACCCAGCCCACGCGCTTGGGCCTGGTGGACATGCGCAACCCGCTGCACGGCGGGCCGGGCTACAGCAAAGAGATCGAGCCCTTGTTGGCCGAGATGAAGACCACGTTTACCGCGCTGGCAGACCGCGCGCAGGCGCTCGAAGGAAAGATCCCGCCCCGGGCGGCGCCTTTGTTCAAAGACATCTCTGCGGCGCTGCGCATGACGGCATTGCGAGCCCGGCAGGTGCACGGCCTCTACGACTATGTGGACGGCTACTTCGATACGCCGCAAGCCGCGCGATTGGTTCGCTTGCAAGACGCACGCAGCGCGCTCGACGCCGCGGTGACCTTGGTCAAGGCGCATGAGAGCAACTACCGCGTGCCCGTCGACCGCATCGCGGGCTTTCGGCCGAACCCTACGGCCTATTCCTACGGGTACCTGTGGACGGTGCGCTCGCTCCACTACTGGTGGCGCGACGAGGGCAAGGCCGTCGATGCGCCGGTCAGCCCCTGTTACATGAACGTGATCAACCCTGTGGACGTGGCCTTCGGCGAGGGCATGGGCACGGATTTCGTGCGCTTCTTGGGCGGTGCCCTGAGCTCTGACGAGCAGCGCGGCTGCCTGGCCGAGCCCGAGGCCGAGCCCAAGTACCCCCAAGACAACCTGCGCTCGCGCCCGAAGTAATCGGTACCCCGCCGGGCTCCGCCGGGCTTCTTGGTGCAACCTCGTTGCACGGAAACGAGCGGAGCTACGGGGTGTCCCTGATTCCGGACCGAGGATTTCCGTGGCGTCGTGAGCAGCGCGAGGCGCGACGACGACGCCTACTGTTGCTAGGCGAGGAGGAGCAACGATGCGATGCGAAGCAAATCCGCAGAAAGCCGACGGGAGGAATTGGGGACACCCGGCTAGGCTTAGAAACTAGCCCGGCGGACCAGCGTCGATGGCGTTGCGGTAGCGCTCGCGCCGCGCCGAGTCTCGGAGGATCTCGTAGGCTTCTTCGAGCACCGTGACGATCTTTTGCACGTCGCCCAAGAGCGGCGTCAGCGCTGGCGTCGAGAGCAACCGCGTGGGTTCGAAGGCCCGACGGAGCTCGACGTAGGCCCTGCGAATCTCGTAGCCCGTGGCACCGCGGGGAACGCCGAGAATCGCGAAGTAGTCGGCCTCGTCGACCAACGCCATGCGCGCGCGCACGCGCTCTCGCACGGCATCTTCTTCGACAACCTGAATGTCTTTGGACGAAGCGTCGGGCAGGTCTTGCGGTCGCCTTTCAGACCGCAAGACGTCGAACACCGACAAGAGCGATAGGCCATAGAACACCGACGCCAGCTCGGGCTCCGGCGCCCTTGCGATGACCTCGCCGATGGGTGTCGTCTTGGCATCATGCGCGAGCCGTTCGTCTTCCGGAGACAAGGCGCACTCGCGGAGCAGCGAATACGACGCCCCCTCCACCAAGCGGCTTCCGCCACCACCCATGGCCGAGAGCGCATCGTCGGGCGCGAACAAGCGTCGGGAGAACTCGATGAAAACCTCTGCGCCGGTGGACCCACCGAACACGCTGGGCTCGGACTTGAGGCGCCCCGGCGGCTCTTCTTCTCTGGCGATGCTGCCCTCGGTTTGCAGGGCACACGACAGGATGAGCCACTCGGCATGGGCCCGAAGCGCAGGCCACAGCTGCTCCTGCGACAAGAGCCCATGGGCGACCAACGCGGCACCGGCGTGTTTGCCTGCCCCAGACACCTTGCCGACATGCCTTGCGGCAACACTCCGGGGCAAATCGCCACGGGACACCAAGAACGACAGCAGTCCCTCGTCGTCGGAGGACGACGCTGCGGTGACGAAGTCGCCGTCGCGCAGCACGATGCGACGATCGACGCCGCCGATGCGGTAGAGCAAGCACCCCGTCAGACGCGTGGTGACGGCGAAGGCCAGCGATCGAATGGCATCTTCGGAGGAGACCAAGGTGCGCGATATGGCTGCCCCCGGAGAGGTGCCCGTGCGCCCGGCCCCGGTGCCCGGGCCCGTCCCTGCGCCGGTGCCTGGCCCCGTCCCGGTGCCGGTGCCTGCACCGGTGCCCGTGCCGGTGCCATGAGCACGAAAGGCAGAAGCCGCTTGCGCGCCGATGAGCCGCGCGAAGGGCCGGTCGCCTTCGCGCGTGGAGTGCAGGGTTGCTCGCGGCGGCACACTCGAGGTGCGCGCCCGGGCCTCGATCTGCGAAGAGGAACCCGCCCCAGTGCCCGGGGCCACGGACCCCGCACCGGTGTTGCCACTCTGCGTCTCGGACACTCCGCGATAGTAGTTGGGGAGTTCGCTGGTGCCGCGACGAGCCCCAACCATGGCCCCCGGACGCACCGACGCACGCCCCAGGGCCGGCTCAGACTCGTCTTCGGTCTCATCGTCGAGGGGCTCGTCGAGCGACGCCAGCACCTCGGCGGGCAAGACCATCTCGATCTCTTCGTCGGGTGACGGCAGGTTGCTCTCGCGCTTGGCCTCGTCGGGGGTGAGCTCCCGATCTTCGGCGTCGCCCAGCAGGCGTTCGAGCTCCGGGCTCAGCGGTCCCTGCAGCCCCAGCGGACGGGACATGGCCCCGGCGGCTTCACGCAACGATGGAGCGGAGAGCGGCCCCAGCGACGGCATGCTGGGACGCCCCGGGCGATCGTCGTGTTCGAGCCCCGGCGGACGAGACGCCCTCGCGGGCGGGACCTGCGCCGACGGCCGCATCGGCGGAGGATGGTCCGACGCGCGCATGCTGGGTGACGGCAACTGCGCAGCGGATGGCCGCGGCGGCGGAACCGACGGCATGAACGGAGAGGCGTCGCTCACCTTGGGGGCCACCCCCGTCAGCAGCTCGACCTTGCTGACCACGGCATGGACGTCTACCGGGCGCGGGAAGAAGCCGCCGCCACCGCGCTCGAGGGCCTCGTCGAGCCCCGACAGCGCAGCCCCGGGGCGGCCCATGAACAGCACGTCGATGAGCGTGGCCTCGGGCAGCAGGCGGATGCGCCGCACGCAGTCGAAGGCCCCTTCGGCATCGGCATCCAGCAAGATCACATGCGGCCGCTGCACCGCCACGCGGGAGTAGAGCATCGACAGGGGCACGTCGGCCACGAGGTACCCGGCTTGCCGAAGGGCCCGGGCCGCGCCCTCGGCCTCGGCGGACGCATCGCTCACAAAGACCTGCGGCGCGTCAACAGAGGGACCTTCGACGTCGAGGTACTCCGAAACTGCGCGCTGCTCTTCGTCGGTCATTGCCTTCCTTGCGAATCGCCTCGTCCGCCAAACATCCGTCCGAGCGCCGCTCCCCACCGGGGGATTACCCCGGCACCGTACACGAGGCCGAAGATGAAGAGGAAGAGGCCAATTTCGCTGAACGTCATGCCCAGCATGACCTAGCCATCTCCTTCGCGACGGCGCCGCCGGGTCTTGGGCAGCTTGCCCTCGAGGGGCGACTTTTGCGCAAGCGGCGCCGAGTGAAACCGCGTCGAAGGCCGCAGCGCCACATCGGCGCCCTTGACCTTGTCGCGCGTGAGGTCGATGAACCGCTGTTGGCTGCGCATGAGCGCAGCGCCGGGCTTCGGCGTCATGCGCACGTAGCTTCCGTCGCTCTGCAGCGACCAGGACTTGACGTTGTCGGCCAAGTGGATGGCCAAGATCTCGATGAGCTTGGCGCGAAGCGTGGCGTCTTCGACGGGCAACATGGCCTCGACGCGACGGTGGAAGTTGCGTCCCATCCAGTCGGCGCTAGCGATGTACACATCGTCTTTGCCGCCATTGGCAAAGTGGAACACGCGGCCGTGCTCCAAGAATCGGTCGATGATGGCGCGGACTTCGATGGTTTCGCTGACCCTGGGTACGCCCGGGCGCAGGCAACAGATGCCGCGTACCAACAGGGTAATGGGCACGCCCGCCTGGGACGCGCGGTACAGCGCCTCGATGACGTCGGCATCGGCCAAAGAGTTCATCTTGGCGACGATGCGCGCCGGGCGTCCGGCTCGCGCATGCTCGGCCTCGCGGGCGATGAGGCCCAGCACGGCCTCGTGCAGGCCTAGCGGCGCCACGATCAGCGAGTTCCATTTTGGCGGCGCGCTATAGCCCGTCAGCAAGTTGAACAACGAGGACACGTCTTCGCAGACGTGAGGCTTGGCTGTGAGCAGTCCGATGTCCGTGTAGTGCCTGGCGCTCGAGCTGTTGTAGTTGCCCGTGGCCACGTGGGCGTATCGCCGCAACACGCCGCGCTCGCGACGGATGATGAGCAAACACTTGGCGTGGGTCTTGAGCCCGAGCACGCCGTACACCACGTGCACGCCGCTTTGCTCGAGCGTGCGGGCCCATACGATGTTGGACTCCTCGTCGAAGCGGGCCTTGAGCTCGACGATGGCCGTCACCTGCTTGCCCGCCTCGGCGGCGCGGGCCAAGGCCCGGACGATGGGCGAGTCTCCGCCGGCGCGATAGAGCGTTTGTTTGATGGCGAGGACGTCGGGATCGTCGGCGGCGCGCACCACCAGCTCCACCACCGGGTCGAAGGACTCGTAGGGGTGATGCAAAAGCACGTCTTGTTCGCGCATGATGGCGAACACGTCTTCGGCGTCGCGCAGAGGCGGCAACACGTGCGGAGCAAAGGGTTCGTCGCGCAGCTCCCGTCGCTCTTCGCGCAGCTCTCGACGCTCTTCGCGCAGGAAGATCTGCGTCAGGTCCGTCACGTTGAGCATGCCTTGGGCGTGGTACACGTCGCGTTCGGGGTCGAGCTTGAGCGCACGGACCAGCTTGGCCAACGAGTCTGGCGTGGGCTCGCCCGACACCTCGAGGCGCACGGCGTTGCCACGCTCGCGGCGTCGCAGCTCTTGCTGAATGGTCTGCAGCAAGTCCTCGGCTTCTTCTTCGTCGATCTCGAGGTCGAAGTTGCGTGTGACGCGGAAGGTGTACACGCCCTTGAGGCGCACGCCGGGGAAGATGGTGCTGACGTGCCGCGCGATGAGGTCTTCGAGCAACACGAAGGCCACGCGTGCGGGCGCGCCGTCGGGTCGCTTGACTCCTTGCACCTCCATGAGTCGCGGCAACATCATGGGCACCTGCACGACGCCAAAGCCGGCGTCTGCGGCGTTGCCCTCGCGCATGAACATGACGCCGATGTTGAGGCTCTTGTTTCGGACGTGCGGGAACGGGTGACCGGGGTCGATGGCGAAGGGCGTGAGGATGGGGAAAACTTGGCTGTGGAACTGCTGGTCGAGCGCAGCCAAGGCCTCCGTCGGGAGTTGCTCGGGCTTGACGATGAGGATCCCGAGCTCGCCCAACTTGGGAAGCACCTGCGTAGACAACCCCATGAGCTGTCGGTCGCAAAGCTCGTGGGCGCGATGCGATAGCTGCGTGAGCTGTTCGAGAACCGTCATGCCGTCGGCGGGTAGTTCGTCGACCTCGCCGGTGAGCTGCTGCTTGAGTCCGGCCACACGCACCATGAAGAACTCGTCCAAGTTGGACGTGACGATGGAGTGGAACTTGAGCCGTTCGAGCAGCGGCACGGTCTCGTTCTCGGCCTCGGCCAAGACCCTTGCGTTGAACTCGAGCCAAGAGAGCTCTCGATTGATGTAGTACGCAGGGGACCGCAGATCGGGGCCGTGGTCGCCCAGGGCGGGAGGATGCACCGACGCGGAAGCAGGAGGTGCCGGCGTCTCCGCCCCGGACGGGCTGGAGCCGGGCACCGATGAGACCTGCGGGGTCTGGGTGGAGGCCGGCGGGGCGTCGTGAAGGGCCGAGGTCATGGGGCCGTAGACTACCGCATTTGTGCGCCCCCGCGGGGTTGTGACGGTTGGGTGACAGGGAGTCCGCACGAGCACACGCTTTGCTCGCTTTGCGGCCCTCGCTGTTGCGCCTCCGTGCGCCACCTTTTGCCTCATGACGTTCGGTTTTCAGCACCAAAAGGGACACCGCGTTGCGTACACACCCGACCGTGGCCAACCCATGTGCCGAAGCGCGCCGCCAACGGTGGCCAATGAAACAAAGGGCATCGCCTGCATCGGTCCGTCAGGTCGAACTAGGGTCTCGCCGATCCACCAGTTCGGGGGACGAAGGTGCGTCCGGCGACCAAATTTCGGAGAATTGGAGGGCGCGCCGCTGGCCCGAGCCTTGCTGCCCAGTTCGCTGTGGTTCATCGCGTACGGGACACGCTGCTGGACGAAGCGCCGATGACGCAGCGATCGCCCATGCCGCCACGTTCGGGCGTCCCCGGCGTCGACCCCGGCGCCACCATCGTCGGTGGTACCTTCGCGGGCATCCTCGAGGATGCCGAGCGTCCCCCCGTTTGGCATGCCGTGCCCCAAGGAACAACCTTGGTCGATGCCCAGGAGCGCGCGCCAGACCCGGCCTTTGATGCCTATGCTCCAGACGCGCACGCTGGTCCCAGACCGCAGTCGCCAACGCTCTCGGCGTTTCTCGTGCGCGACCGCCCCTCGGCTCCACCCGCACGTTCGTCGTGGCCTCCGGCGCCCGTGTCGCAGCCACCGCCAGCACAGCGCTCTCGTGTGGCCTCGGCGCTGTTGAGCGGGGTCCTCGCCGTCGCCGGGTTTACAGGCGTGCTCGGACAAACTGCGCTCGAAGTGGCCATCGCCGCTCCGCGCTCCGCCACGCCCACAGCGGCGCGCCCGCAGCGCCAGGCAGACACGACCACGTCCCCCGGGCGCCCGTCCTTCAAAACGGCATCGCCACCGCGCAAGTCGCCCCCCGCGGACCGCGCAGCGGGCCTTTAGTCAAGCACATCTAGGAGCGTGTGCAGCATAGATTCAGCCGCTGGCTCAGCCCCAGCCCCTCACGCGAGCCGGGCACCCGCACCCGCACACGCACCGAGCCCGAAGCCCGGTGCGCACGGTTCTTGGCGGGAGCTACC
>JBIKNA010000288.1:0-9178 GCA_044358965.1 Polyangiaceae bacterium | reverse complement strand
ACTGTGGATATGGTGTATTTTATCTGCGGTAGCCCCAGCCGTAGCCGATCGGTGGCATGAGGAAGACAAACATGAATGCGATCCACAACCACCATTATGTGCTCATTATCGGTTCGTTTGCTTTCTGTGTAGCTTTTGTGACGCAATAAGCAGGCCATCGCCAGGGCGCCCCAAAGCAGGGGCACCCTGACTTCAGAACGGCGCACCTCGCTCGTATCGATGGAGCGGGCACGCAGGTTCGGGGTTGCTGCGCGACTCAAGCGCTCGCGACAGTGGACGCGAGCGAGTACCGCGCCAGCCGAACGATGTCTGCCGCCGAGACGCCGGGCTCATCGCCCCCTGCAACAAGTTCCGCTTCGATGCGGCGAAGAATGGCCATCAGATTCGGTTCGGCCCGCAGCACTTGCAAAGGGTTGAGCACGTCTTCTTGGTAGGCGCGGCCCACGTGCACGAAAACACCATCGGACGTCAGGGCGACACCGCCATAGGCGTCGAACGCCAGGAATATCCGTCGTGATCTCATCGATTCGCGCAGCATGGGCTGCAGCATTCGGACAAGCTGTCGCAAGAACTCGCCCTCGGCGCGCTGTTGCGCTTCGAGGGCGTTCGCCGAGGTCACCGGTGCCCGCGATGCAAGGGCCATGGAGTGCGCGTTCTGGGACATGGTGTCTTCGATGGAGATGGTCATGCTCGTCGACTGAAGCAATGCCGAAGCCAACGGCAACCATGACGACGAGGCCTCTGCGTGACGGATGCGCGCAGCCCCCTTGCCAACGCGACGGCGAGAGGGGGCCTGCGATACGCTTCAGTTGGCTGTTTGCATCTTCACCCGCTCGACGACCTTGGTTACCCCTGGTGCCGCCCAGGCGGCGTTGGCTGCATCGTCGATGGCCTGCCATGACGATGCATGCCCCGTCAGCGTCACGGTGCTGCCAGCGGTGGCCACGTGGATCGAATGGGCATCTGTGGTTGCTTGACGCTGCAGCGCCGACTGGATCTTCTCCTTCACTTGCTCCGTCGACGTGTGCTGCTTCAACGTGATGAGGTTCGACACGGCCACGACACCGGTCAGGTATCGAACAGCGTGTTCTGCGGCGTCGCGCTCGAAGTTCCACTTCACCGCGCCCTCGAGGGTGACCGCACCCTCTTGCACCGTCGCGGTAACGGAGCTCGGCGTGAACACATCCCAACGCAGCGCGTTCAGGACAGCACCAGCAATGTCTGCGTCCGTCCGCTTGTGGTCCGAGAGCAGCTTCACCGTCAGGTCTTGCGCAATGGAACGCACGCCGCCGACGCGCTTGGTTGCGTCTTCGGCGGCCCACTTCTGCGGATACGTGTCGACAGCCCCCAGCAGCGTCACGGCTCCCTTGTCCACGCTCACGCCAATCTGGGCCGCATTGACCTTCGGGTCCCAGCGAAGTTCGTTCTCGATGTCCTGCTTGAGCTGCATGTCTGTCTTGGTCATGGCGATGTCTCCTGGTGGGGATCTCGCAACGCGCGCAGCCGCGATTCGCCGCGGCGGCTTTGCCTTGCAAAGGCCCGCCAAGCACTACCTGTGCCGCCGAGTGCGCTGTCTTGGCTGCCGCAGTTTGGCCGCTCGAGCGCAAACACAAGGGTGCGCCCAATGCGGCGGATCCCCCATCAGATTGACGGAAGTCCGTCGCACCGTCGGAGGCCCGCACGACGCTTCGGGCTGGGGTTTACGCCCTTTGGCGACTCCCAACGTTCAGCAAGATCAGGAGGCGCCGCCCCGGACGAGTGTGATGTCGACGCCGATGCTCTCTGCGCCGTCGGGCATGATGTTGAACATGCGAATGGCCAGAGTGCCTTCGGTCTGGTCGTGAAGCTCCGTGCGCCAGCCCCATCGCGGTTGCCCGGCCCCTGCGAAGTACGAACCCACGACCGAAATGGGCACCTGAGCATCGCCTGCACCCACGGCTTTGCTCTCCTGCACCATGATGGCCGGGCTCGTGTGCAGACTGTCGATCCACGACATCCGAAACACGCCGTCGCCCTGCTCGTACGCAAGGGTGAACTCCCCCGCAATGGGCTGGCCCATGGCCTCCGAGGCATAGGTGAAGCGCATGAACCTCCCCCCGAGCAGCATCTCGATGACGCTCTCCCACGAAGCGCTCTCCGCAGCATCGGGGTTACTTGGGTCGGCGTACGTCTTGGCCGTGCCCTTCCAGCGCCCGGCCAACCGCGCAAGCCGTTGATGCAGTTCCGTCGGAACAAAGGAGCCCGTGGGTAGCGCGCCTAGGTGCATACCCCTCCCATACCACGAAGCACAACCCCGCCCCACGCCCCAGCAACCAAGCCCCCCAAGCTCACTCATCCCCCATCCCCATCCCCCATCCCCATCCCCCATCCCCCATCCCCTCTCCATCTTCACCCCGCACCCGCACCCGCACCCGCACCCGCACCCAGCCAGTTGTGGTTCAACCTCTGGCCCAAGTAGCGCGCCCCAACGGCGCCATACAGACCAACCCGCGAACGCCGGGTCCATCAAAGCGACGCGCGTGCATCATCCATTCGATGGTGCGCCCCCGGCTTTCAGCGAAGGCACCTTCAGCGCGGCGCGAACTCGCTGATCACGTCGAGGTCGTCGAACTCGATGTACGCATACTCTTCGAGGGCAGCGGCGTAACGCGCCTCGCCGCGCGACGCGAGGCGAAACGTTCCGCGCATGCGATAGTCGCCCACGGGGGTCGACCAGCGCTGCGCCGCGAAGCGAGCGCCGTCGGCCGCCAGCGCTGGGCGATCGTCGGACCAGAAGTTTTCGAGCGCTCCAAAAGCGTCGAACACCAAGACACCTCGGACCGTGTGTGGACCATTCGAGTACGTGGCTTCCACATGCCGGTCATCGATGGTCTTCCACACGATGGGAACATCGATCAGGGCTGCTGGCGCCATGATGCACAGATCGTTGAGCAAAGTCACCGTCTCGGCCCTGGTGAATTCCGGGCCGCCGGTGTCCACCAACGCAAAGAGTGAGAGCAGCTTCACGCGCATGCGGGCGGCGCCTCCGTCGTAGGCATGCAGCGCATCCAAGGGTACGCCGCGCATGGTCGCCTGCATGAAGAACAGGCGCGTGGCAGGCGCAACCAGGCTGCGCTGCTCGCCCACGAAGGGCATCCACGCGGCACCAGGCGCGCTGCGAATGCGACCGCGAAAGTGCAGACGGATCCCTCGCACGTGCGGTTCGCCCACCACGCCCACGTACCGCAGGTACCGCTGCACGGGCGCAGGCAGCCGCGCCAAGTCCGCATCGGTGACAAGGCCGCTGGGGCCCGGGGTGGGCCGCGCCTGGCCTGCGCGGGTCTGGTACTCGGCGTGAAGCCCAAAAGGTCCGATGGCCACGGACGCGTACAGCGCCCCCAACAGCGTGAGCACATTCGGCACGGTGCCAAAGCGCGCGTCGGCCCAAGAGGTCACAATGGCGACTTGCGAAGCCAACACCCCCACAACGGCGGGCAGCCAAAACCATGCGGGTGCGACCATCAAGCCAACAGCCGCCAACGCCAAGACCACTGCGGCCACCAGCCATAGGGCGCCCATGCGGCGGGAGATGGGCACCTTGAGCTGCGGCGCACGCACCAAAGAGAACGCCTTCAGAAAGCCCAACAGGTGGAGCAACGCATGGATGCCCAAGCCCGCGGCCAAGAGCGCCCGCAGGCTCATTGGC
This sequence comes from Polyangiaceae bacterium, assembly GCA_044358965.1. Taxonomy (GTDB): domain Bacteria; phylum Myxococcota_A; class Polyangia; order Polyangiales; family Polyangiaceae; genus SXNL01. The sequence goes on along the minus strand of JBIKNA010000288.1, from coordinate 5,493 downwards.
CCGCGGGGCGCCCGGCCCCGCGGTGAAGGTGGCCAAGAGTATCGCCATCGAAGGAGAGCATGCGCATGCCCTCCTCGCAGCAATCGGCATGCCACCCGCCCCGCACAACGCCCGATGGCAACGCTCAGCGCGCCATGCACGCATCGTTTCGGCCAAGCTCGAAGCGTGACTCCTGGCCTCGCGCCGCGGGCAAAAGTGGCCGCGCCACGAACGCGTGTGCGCGTGACGCGGCGCCCTGGCGTGGAGAACTACTTCAACAACGTGCTGGTCTTGACGTCGATGCGCGCAAAGCCCGCCACCAGATTGGTGCCGCGGTACGTCAGGAACTCGCCGCCGGCAACCAGAACACCGTTGTGCTCGGCCAGCGCCAGCACATAGGAGTCGAAGCCGTTGGCGTCACGCCCTGGAGGGCCAAACACCGGAGCCACGTTGCCCGTGTTCGGGTCGAGCTTGGCCAGGTAGTTGGCGACGAAGGGCGCGCCGTCGTGGTCGGTGAATTGGCCGCCAACGTACAGCGCGCCGCCAACGGCCACCATCGCCAAAACGTCGCCGTCCAGGCCGTTGTTGTTTGCACGGGTAAAGACCGTATCGAGCGCTCCGGTGGTCTTGTCGAGGCGCGCCAGGTGGTTCGCCGAAGAGGGCACGCCACGGTAGGCGTCCAACTGCCCCCCCACGTACAGCCCATTGCCCACGGTCAAGAGCGAGGTCACGGTGCGGTCGAAGCCATTGGCATTGCTCCCGCCGGGCGGACTGAACGTTGCGTCGAGCGCCCCAGTTGCGGCGTTCAGCTTGGCAAGGTAGTTGGCCGCGTTGGTCACGCCTCGGTAGTCCGTGAAGTCGCCGCCGACGTAGAGCGTGGCACCATCGAGCGCGAGCGCGCGCACCGGGCTGTCGAAGCCATTGGCCATGGCGCCGGGCGGGCAAAACGCGGTATCGAGTGCACCGGTGCCGAGATCGACCTTGGCCAGGTGGTTCGCGGCAAATGTCACGTTGCGATAGGCCTGGAACTGACCGCCCACGTAGAGCGATGTCGCGTTGGCAGCAAGCGCGTAGACGCGCCCCTGCACTCCGTTCGCGGCAGGCGGACTGAACACCGTGTCGAGCGCGCCAGTTGTGGCGTCGATCTTGGCCAACGCGTTCGCCGCGCCTGTTGCGCCACGGTAGCTGCTGAACTCACCGCCGACGTACACCTTGTCGTTGACCACAGCGAGGGCGTTCACGGCATCATCGAAGCCATTTGCATTGCTCCCCTGCGGGCTCACGGTTGTATCGAGGGCCAATGTCGTGTCGTCGAGCTTGGCGATTCGATTGGCCGAAAAGCCGCTGTAGTTCGTGAATTCCCCGCCTACCCAAACGTTGTTGCCGACAACGTGCAAGCTTCGGGCACTCGAGTTCAAACCGTTGGCTGTACGGTCTGCCGGACGGAACTGCAGGTCGATGGCTCCAGACACCGCGTCGAGTTTGGCGAGGCCGCGCCCCAATGCAGCGCTGTTGCGGTATCGAGTGAAGTTGCCCGCGGCGTACAACGCGTTGCCACTGAGCTGAAGCGCACGGACATCGAAGTCGAAGCCGTTGTTGACGGCCCCGGGTGGCGAAAACGTGGTGTCCAGCGCTCCTGAGTTCAAGTCGAGCTTGGCCACGGAGCTGGCGGCACCGACAACGCCCCGGTAGTTGTGGAAGCGACCACCGGCGTACAGCGACGTGCCCGATGCCGCGAGGGCAAAGACCATGTCGTCGACACCGTTGGCCGTGGCGCCATTGGGGCTAAACGTTGTGTCCAGCGCACCCGTCGTGAGGTTGAGCTTGGCCAGCCGGTTGGCAGATCCGGCCACGTTCTTGTACCGGGTGAACTCGCCGCCCACGTAGAGTGCGTTGCCTGCAACGTGCAATGCGTAGACGGTGGAATCAAAACCGTTGGCCGTGGCTCCGTTGGGGCTGAACGTGGTGTCCAGCGCGCCCGAGGCTGCATCGAGCTTGGCCAGGTTGTTCGCCGCATTGGCCACGCCTCGGTAGGCACGGAACCCGCCGCCCACGTAAAGCGAAGTGCCCGAGACGGTGAGTGCAAATACAACGCCGGGACTTCCCCCGGGCCCCGTGAACCCATTGGCGCTGGCGCCGGGTGGATTGAACGTGGTGTCGATATTGCCGGTGACCAAGTCGAGTTTGGCGATGGCGTTGGAGGCATTGGCCACACCTCGGTATGTCGAGAGGCTACCACCGACGTACAGCGCCGATCCATTGGACGCCAGGGAGTACACGTACCCGCCGGGCGCAAAGCCCCCTTGATCCGATGCCGCCGTGAACGTCTCGTCCCGCGCACATGTTTGCGCGTCGAGCTTCACCAGGCTGGGCGCAATGCGTCCCTTGTACGTGCGGAACGTGCCCGCGGCGTACACCGCGTTGCCCACCTGAAGCACGGCGTTGACCGAACCATCGAAACCACTCGACAGATCACATGACGAGCGCACGTTGCCCGATAGATCCGTGGGCAGCAGGTGCGGCGCTGGGTATGCGTGCACCGCCGTGAACGCGCCGCCCGCCCACCACGCGTTGCCACTGTGCACCACGGCGTGCACCGGACCGTTGAACAGACCACCAAAGAGCGGCCCCACCGGCCCTGCGTCGGCATCGTTGCTGGCATCGACCTTGGGCGAAACATCTGGCGCCCCAGCATCACCCACCGGCGCCGGCCCGCCATCGCCTGCCTCGGAGGGGACGGCCGCATCGGGGGTTGTGTTGGGGGGCCCCGAGTCATCGTCGCTAGAGCATCCCGCGGCCACGGTCGAAAGACCACCCAAGCCAAGACAAGCCATGGAAACCAAAACATGACGTCGCAATTGCATCGACGAACTCCCTTTCGGCGGGCAACGCCCGCATCCCAGAGAAACGCGTCAGCGTGCGAGCGCATTCAGACAAGTGACGTAAATTGTAATGAACTGAATTCATAGTTCGCCATCACTTCAGAATCGATTGGGAATCTGGCGACCCGCAAAGCGCAAAGCACGGCCGTGCGCCCGGTCGGGGGTCGCGAACGAGACCGGGCGACTGGGTCTGGGGAGCCGCGCGAATCCTAGCCGCCGGGGCGCGGCTCGCCGGCCGCGGGCTCTTGGATGATGACACCGATGCAGCGAACGAGATCTTCGGTAAAGGCGTCGCGCGGCAAGTCGAGGCCGCGCTTGCCCAGCAGCAGGTAGTCACTGATGGACGCGTACAACATGGTGGCGATGCGCATCATGCGGAGATCGCGCACCGCCGGATCGAGATCTTCGATCTGGTTCATGATGCGCCCCATCAGTGCCATGACACCTTCGCCCTTGCCGGACTCGGTGTCGATGAGCGGCATGGTGGCGCTGGTGGCAAGCTCCGCACAAATGCTGAGGTAGGCGCGCCCCCCGTCGGCATCGTCGAGCTTGGCCACGATGGGGCGGACAAACAGGCTGGTGAGCTCCGTGATGCTCGGCTTGGTGCCGCACGCATCGATGTGTCGCAGGGTGGCCAACCAGCCGCCTTGGATGGGTCGGGAGTGGCGCTCCAAGATGGCGTCGATGAGGCCAGCCTTGTCTACAAAGTGGTAGCCGACAGCCGACGGGTTCTTCTGCTTGGCTTCTAGGGCGATCTCGCGAAGCGAGACCCCAGCGATGCCGCGGGCCAGAAACAACCGCTCTGCCGCGCGCATAATGAGAAGTCGGGTCTCGTCGCTGCTCATGTGCCAGCGCTGAATATAGCGCGTCTCGGGCCTTGCCTTGGGGCGTAACGGCCCCGCGGTTTCCCTTCTGTGGATGCGTTTTGTCGCCCAGGGCGTTTGTGTGGCAGACTCCCTGCCATGTTCGCCCGCACCACTGCCCTTCTACTGGTCTGCACTACCCTCCTCGCCTGCGAGCGCCCCGGCGCCGAGCAGGCAGGCCCCGCCGGCCAGGCCAAAAACAACACGGCCCCCAGCGCGGCCGCGAGCGCCCCCGCGGCATCCAGCGTCGCGGCGCCCCCCGCCGTGCCAGCGCCCAGCGCCTCGGGCCCCAGCACCCCAGGCATCTCGTTTGCCATCGTCAAAGACGCCGCAAAGGTGCCGGCCTTCGCCAAGACCACGGGCAAGCTCGAGCTGGCCATCACCTGGACCGACAAGAACGGCCAGAACGCCGCCACCTTTGGGCGGCGCAAAGGGCAGGCCAAAGACGACGACGGCACGATGTTCAACAGCGAGTACCTGACGGTGGAGCACACCGTGTCGCAAGGTGGTGCCACGCGCACGCTGCGCACCGTCAACGATCACGTCGACAAGTGCGAGCTGGACCTGATCCTCACGGTTCTCGACGCGTCGCTCTCGGTCACCGATCTGGATGGTGACGGCATGGGCGAACTCACGTTCGGGTACAAACTCGCGTGCGTCAGCGACGTGTCGCCCGTGGACATGAAGCTCCTGATGCTGGAGAACGGCGACAAGTACATCCTTCGGGGCACCGACCGCATCCCCAAGATGGGCAGCGAGCCCGCCATGGGCGGCAGCTACAAGGTGGACCCGTCATTCCAAAACGCACCGCCAACGTTCTTGCCCCACGCCAAGGCCGTGTGGGAGCGCATCAAACGGCGCTGACGGCCGCCGCAGGTTCGCGCCCGGGTGTCACCCCGGATCCGCGTCGGGCTCGGCGGTGACCCGAAGCGGCATCTCGTACTCCCGGGCATAGGCCATCACCTGCGCGGCCTTGGTCTCGGCGATATCGCGCGTGTACACCCCGGCAATGCCGCGGCCGTGCGTGTGCACGGCCAACATGAACACCGTGGCTTGGCTCTCGTTCATGCGAAAGAACTGCTCGAGCACATGCACCACGAACCACTTCGCTGTGTAGTCATCGTTGTGGAACACCACGCGGTATAGCCTCGCCCGCGCGACCTCACTTTCGAGATCCACATCGAGATCAGTGTCCAAGTCGTCGGGCGTTGCCATGCCCGAACCATGTTAGCCACACGGGCGCGCAACGTCGCGACTCGCGGGCGCGGAAAGCACATTGCCGCCCTTTCGCGCGCACCCCGGCAACCAGCAGCGTCTGGCCCCATAGAGTCGCGACGCGCCACAGCTCCTTAGCTCGGAGGCCAAGGCTTGCGGCCGCCAATCAGGTAGAACTCGCCCCCCACAATCCCGTGGTAGCGGCCGCTCTCGATGCCCCCAACGATGTTGTCGCGCGATGCGAGCGCGCGTTCGAAGAGTTCGTCGAATGCGGACTCCGCGCCGCCACCGGCCACAAAGAGGCGCCGGGCGTCAGCCTTGCTCCAGTTCCATATGCGACGGGCCGCGCGATCCCTCAGATCTTCGACATACGCGTGCTGCTCGGCTTTGGCGTAGGGCGGAAACAGCGCCGTCGCCTTGTCGTTGACGAAGACCTGCACGTCGACCAGGCCGAGCGCGGCAAACATGCCGGGCACGCGATCGCCAAGGGAGTTGTCGCCCTGGCCAAGGGCCACCTTGCCCCGTTCGCAGGTGAGCTGAAGTCGAACCAGGTC
>JBIKNA010000704.1:0-2676 GCA_044358965.1 Polyangiaceae bacterium | reverse complement strand
CGCGGAGACACGCCTTGGGGTGCGTGGGCCCGAGGCGCTGGTGCAAGCCGTGCGCGATGTCTGGGCGTCCGTCGCGTCCGGACGAGCGCTCGTGTATCTGGCCACCCACGGCGTGCGTGATCTTGGCATGGCGGTCGTCATTCAGCGGGTCGTGCCGGCGGTCTCGGCGGGGGTGCTGTTTACCCGTGCCCCCGATGGTCGACGCGAACGCATCGTCAACTCGAGCTTCGGCCTCGGCGCCACAGTGGTCGACGGCAGCGCCGCCCCCGACGTGTTTCGCCTCAACGACGCGGGCGACGTGGCGGCCCGCACCATCGCGCGCAAGACCTCCATGCTCGAAGTGGGCGCCGACGGCCCCCTGCGCAGCACGCCGGCCGCGCCCGATGCGCCCTCCGTGGCCGATGCGCAGCTGCGGGAGCTCGGCGTCATCGCGTCGCGTCTCGAAGCCATCGAGAACATCGGTTGGGACGCCGAGTTCGTATGGGATGGCGCCAGCGTGTGGCTTGTGCAGGCGCGCCCCATCACGCAACGTGGGTTTCCCGATGGTGGCGACGAGCGGACGGTCTGGAGTCGCGTCAACGTGGGCGAGGCCTTGCCCGGCGTCGCCACGCCGTTTACCTGGTCCGTGGCGGGTGCATTCAGCGAGAGCGGCTTTCGCAAGGCCTTCGCCACGCTCGGGTGCAAGGTGCCCAAGAACGCCAAGCTCGTGGGCAACGTTCATGGCCGCTTCTACCTCAACCTGACGGAGTTCATGCGCATCAGCGCGCAGGTGCCGTGGCTGCGGCCGCAGACTTTGCTCGAGGCCGGCGGTGGCCAGGGCGTCCAAGAGCTCGACCTGCAGATCACTGGCGTGTCGCACAAGGGCTTCTTCGCGCGGCTTCCGCTCACCATCTCGCGTTTGGGCAAAGAGCAGCTCCGCCTCGACGCCGAGGTTGCCGCCTTCGAAGTGCTGGCCGAGCGAACCTTGCGCGCGCACCGCTCGCTCGACCTGCGCATCTTGCCGGACGACGCCATCGTGCGAACGCTCCGTGGTGTGCAGGGCTTCCTGGAGCAAGCTGGCAACGCGATGCTCACGTCGGCATCGAGTTCCTTGGGCATGCACGTCGTGCTCAAGGCACTGCTCGATCGCTACCAACCCGGTGATGGAGAGCGCTTGGCGCACGGCATCGTTGCCGGGGTCCGCGATCTCGAAAGCACCCGGCCGGCCATCGGCATCGCGCGCATCGTCGAGGTGGCCCGGCGGGATCCTGCGGCCAAGGCTGCCTTCGAGCGTTCCCACGGTGCACCGCGTTCCCTCGCCGATGTTCCCGAGGGGCCCACGCGCCGCGCGCTCCAGAGCTTCCTAGACAGCTACGGCGATCGCGCCGTACGCGAGGCCGAACTTTCGACGCCCCGTTGGCGCGAAGACCCGCAGGCCGTGCTCACCATGATTCGCATTGCGATGCTTGGGGGCGGCCGCGAGGTAGACCGCGCGCAGGACCACGCGCAGCAAGTGGCCGACGCGGCCATGGCCGAGGTGCTGCCGCGCCTCGGGCCCGGCGTCGACACCATCCTCCGGCACATGGTTGCGCGCGCACAGAAAGCTGCCCGGTACCGCGAGCGTCTTCGCGCATGGGTCACCCGAGCCCTGGGCATGGTGCGGCAGGTCGCCCTCGAAGCCGATGTCCGCCTGGCGCGGTTGTCCCCAGAGCTGTCCGCCGACCGCGCCGCGCTCGAGCAAGCGAAGTCGCCGTTGGCGCAGGTGCCATCGGTGTTCTTTCTCACCGTCGACGAGGTCAACCAAGCGCTTCGTGGTGGTCGCACCGATTTGGCTCCGCTGGTTCGGGCCCGGCGCGCGGAGCACGCCCGAGATGTGGCTCGCGCGGAGCCCCCCATTACCTTCGTTGGCGTCCCCAGCACCATCGTCATGCCCGCCGAGGGCGGCGCACGCCTCACGGGCCTTGGGGCATCCAGCGGCGTGGTCGAGGGCAAGGCCCGGGTGTTGCGCCGCATCGACGAACTCGAGGCCCTTGTGCCCGGGGAGATCATCGTTGCGCCTACGACGGATGTGGGGTGGACCCCGTTGTTCCTATTGGCAGCCGGTGTCGTCACCGAGCTCGGGGGCCCGCTGTCGCACGCCGCCGTGGTCGCCCGCGAGTTTGGGGTTCCCAGTGTGGTCAACGTCGAAGGCGTTACCCGGGCTGTGCGCACTGGCGACCGTTTGCGCATCGACGGCGATCGCGGCACCGTCGATCTTTTGCCCCGAGACACATGAGTCGGGCGCATCGCTCGCTGCGCTGGGTGGCAGAACCCAATGATCGGACTGTGGGCGATGTGCTGCAACGCTTGAAGGTGCCCGCCTCGGTGGTCGCCGATGGTGGGGTGTTCATCGACAAAGAACGCGTGCAGCGCCTCGATCGCCCGCTGCGCCCCGGCGAATGTGTGCGGGTACACATGCAGGCCCCCGTCGAAAGCCATGCGGCGTCACCCTTGGTGCTGCAGCAGCGCGGCGGGGTGCTTGCGGTGGCCAAGCCGTCGGGGCTGCCCACCATACCCGACGAAAAGACCGGCGATTCACTGCTGCAATGGGTGGCCAAAGAGCTTGGCCTCGCGGCCTCCCGGGTGCACCCGAGCAGTCGCCTCGACCGTGAGGTCTCCGGTGTCGTGACCTTCGCCCTCGACGAGCCCTCGCGCGAG
>JBIKNA010000287.1:0-9245 GCA_044358965.1 Polyangiaceae bacterium | reverse complement strand
GCCATCACCGACATCACGACCGACGACCAGGAGTTCCCCTTCCACCAAGACGCAGAGAACCCCGTCGAGGCGTTGCTCCGCAACCTGCTCAGCATCTGCTGCCTCAGCGAGACCGTCGCGGTCTCGCTCATTGGCGCCGAGCGTCTCGAGATGCCCGAAGGCGAACTGCGCGAGCTCCTGACCCAGATCTACGCCGACGAAGTGGGCCATGCGCGCTTCGGCTGGCGCTTGCTCCGCGATCTTCTCCCCCAATGCGACGCCCAGACCCGCGAACGCCTGGGAGACTACCTGGAGGTGGCCTTTGCACACCTTGAGACACACGAGCTCGCGCACCTGCCCGAGCACGTGAGCCCCCCAGAGCACGGCAAGGCCCTGGGCCTGTGCAGCGGCAAAGACGCCCGGGTGCTCTTTTTCTCCACGGTCAACGAGGTGATCATCCCGGCGCTCGAAGGCTACGGCCTGCCGGCGCGGCGGGCCTGGGCCCAGCGTGGGGGCGGTGCGCTCGCGGCCTGAACGGGATACCTCGCCCCCACCGTTGTTGCGACGCTGCCCCAACGGCTGGTAGAACCGCGGCATGGGCTTCGACGAGAAAGACTACTGGCGTCAGCGTCACCAGGACATGTCTGGTCGCCTCCGCGCGGTTGGCATCGATCATCTCGACGAGCGCACCAACGAGCGGGCCTACCGCTTGGTGGCCGAGCAATACGACCACGTGCTCGATCGCTTGGCGCTGCCCCGCGGCACCAAGGTGGTCGACGCCGGCGCCGGCGTGGGCTTCTTCTCGCGCATGCTCATGGATCGCGGCTTCGACGTCACCGCGGTAGACATCTCCGAGGTCGCGCTCTCCAACATCGAGGGCGTGTCGCGCAAGGTGCACTCGAGTTTGGCCAAAGCCCCCATCGAGCCCAAGTCGGCCGAGATGGTCCACTCCTTCGACGTGCTGTACCACATCATGGACGATGCAGAGTGGGAGGCCTCGCTTCGTGCCGTTGCCAGCTGGTCGTCTCGCTATCTGGTGCTGCACGAGCGGTTTCTGCGCCTGCCTCAGCTCGTTCCTTCCAAGATCATGAAGATGCGCACCAAGGGGCACAGCAAGCGGATCTTGCGTAGCGCGGGCTTTCGCGAGGCCTACAGCGCGCCCACGTACATGGTCAGCAAACGCTTGCTGACGTACAAGATCGCCGATTTCGCGCCAGATGCCTTCTACGCCATCGATCATGCGCTCATCAAGGGCATGACCGACACGCCGTTGCATCGCTTTGGTTCGCACCACATCAAGGTGTTCGAGCGCACCTAAGCGCCCCCGATGGACAGCGCCGCGCCGCCATCCCGCAACGCCACGGGGTACTTCTTCTTCTCCGTGGTGCTGGCCAACGCCGCGAGCTTCTTGTTTCAAGTCGCCGCCGGCCGAGCGTTGTCCGACCAAGACATCTCGGGCTTCACGGCGTGGAGTCTCGCGGCCAGTCTGTGGTGCGTTCCGGCCGTTGCGTTTCAGTACTTCGTAAGTCTCTCCAGACGCCGCCTGCGATTGTCGCGCCCAGCGCTGCTGGCCACCGCGGCGCTGGTTGCGACAACCATGGTCGTGCTGGCGGTAACGTTCGCGCGAGTGAACGGCGTCGCGATGATCATGCTCGCGTTCACCGCCCAGATGGTCTCAGCGCTGTTCGTGGGGCGCTTGCAGTCCGAAGGCCGCATCGCTCACCTGGCGCACGTTTACGTGATCATGGCCGTCGCGCGGTGCGCGGTCCCCGTGCTCTTGGGAAGCAGCGTGGCCGCTTGGCAAATCACTCTGCCACTCAGCATGTTCGCCTCGGCGCTCGCCGGGCTCGTTGTGTTCATCGCGCGGCCTTCGGCTGCCCCATTGGTCGCCAGCGCCCATGCAGACGGGACCAAGGCGGCCGCAGGCGACGAAACAAAGGAGGCGTCGCTTGTGCGTCGACTCACAGGCTCCGTGTTGCTCACGTCAGCGGGGCTGATTCTGCCGTTTCTCGACTTCAAGCTCATCGAGTGGACCCAGGACGTCGCTGTGTCGGGGCAGTTCGCCCGCGCCAGCACGCTGGGACGGGTGCTCTACTTCGGCGGCGCCATGCTGCTTCAGGTGGTCTACCCGCTGCAGCTCAAAGCCGGCCGTGGCGAGGGCAGTCCAGCGCTCGTGCGCCTCCTCAAGCATGCCGACTGGCTGGTGCTCGGCTCGCTGGTCGCGGGCACACTGGTTCTCTCGGGTGGATCCAGCTGGCTCGTGCCACTCATGTTCAAACGCGAGGCGGGGGTGAGCAGCACTGCGATCTTGGTTTCCTGCCTCAACTTCTCGTTCCTGGTGCTCGTGTTCAGCCATGTTCAGTCATGCGTGGCCAAGCTCGAGCTCCAAGAGCCGTTGCTGTTGTCCGCCTGGCTCGGGCTGTCGGTGGTCGCACTTGTGTGGTTCGGACGCGGTGCTCCGCCGCTTCGGGTGCTGCTCGGCGCACTCGCGGTCTACACCGTGGCCACGGGGTTCGTTCTCTATGCACGTCGGCGGCAGAACCTTGGGACAGCAAGCTCGGAAAGCTAGGCGCGCTTCCGCCCCCGCTGCGGATTTGCCTGGCAAACCGACCTCCGCTCGTGATTGATCCGCCGTGTGGCGACCACAGAAACCAAAGAGGGTGACCGCCGTCCAGCGCTCGATGGAATTCGTGCAATCGCAGTGCTGCTTGTGTTCGGATTTCACGCCAAGGTCCCAGGTTTGGGCGGCGGCTTCCTGGGCGTCGACCTGTTCTTCGTCCTGTCGGGCTACCTGATCACGTCGCTCTTGCTCACCGAGGGCACGGCAACAGGCCGCATCGACGTACCCATGTTCTGGACCCGCCGGGTGCGCAGGCTGCTCCCGGCGTTCTTCGTGCTCGCGTGTGTAGTCACGGTGCATGGGGCGTACTGGGCCCCGGATTTTTTGCGCGGCAAACTCAAGTCCGACGTCTTGGCCAGCCTGTTCTATGTGGCCAACTGGCGCTTCATCGCGTCGTCGTCGTACTTCGCCAACGACGGCGTGCTCTCGCCGCTGCAGCACGTCTGGTCGCTGGCCATCGAAGAGCAGTTTTACCTGTTCTGGCCGCTGCTCATCTTTGCAGTCTGCAAGTTTGCCCCAGGCAAGGTACTGCGCGGCGCCAGCACCTTGGCCGGTGTGCTCGGCGCAATCTCGCTCCTGTTGTTGGTCTACCGCTACACCGCGGTGCGCCCCGAGCGGGCGTACATGGGTACAGATAGCCGCGCCTTCGAGCCCCTTGGCGGCGCGCTGCTCGCGTGTGCGTTTCGCGTAGAGGCCTTCCGCGCGTGGTGCGGTCGCTTCCGGCACGCGCTCTACGTGCTGGGCGCCATTGGCGTTGCCATCGGTGTGAAGCGATTCGGCCACGAGGGCGACATTCGGCCCGAGTACTTCAAGGGCGGTGCCTTTGGATTCACAGTGGCCACGTGTGCCTTGCTCGCGGGGCTCGACAGTGGCCCAAGCCCCGTTCGCACGGTTCTTTCCACGTGGCCCATGCGCAAGTTCGGCGCCATCTCCTACGGGTTCTACCTGTGGCACTGGCCCATCATCATCTGGCTCAGCAACGGCGACACCGCGCCTACACCGATGTTGGCGCTCAAGATGCTGGCCTTCACCACGGCTGCATCCACGCTCTCCTTCGTGGCCCTGGAAACCCCCATTCGCTACGGCGCGTGGATCTCCAAGCGCCGCCCTGCGGTCACCGCCGGTGCCACGGCAATCTTGTTCGCCGGGCTTTCGGGCCTCGTGTTCTACCTGCTCAAGCCTCCGCCCAAGACGGGCTTCACCATCTTGATGGTGGGGGACTCGGTCCCCAAATACCTGACGCCGCAGCTCGCGCCCGCCGCCAAAGAGCGCGGCTGGCAGCTCTTCGAAGCGGCCCGGGGCAACTGTTCGGTGTTCGCCGCCGTGCCCACAGACATCGACGGCAAGCCGTACGGAACCGAGCCCTGCAAGGCCGAGATGCCGAAGGCGCAGACCGAGGCCATCGTGGCCAATCGCCCCGACGTGGTGGTCTGGTGGTCGCGCTGCGATTCGTCGCATCGCCTTGGCCGCGATGGCAAGGTATTGGTCGCAGGCACCAAAGAGTTCTGGGACGATCAGGCCGTGCAGCTTCGGGCCACCATCGAACGGCTCACCGCCAATGGTGCGCACCTTCTGTTCGTGGAACAAGACCGGCCGGGCATGGGGATGAACGGCCGCTGCTCGCCCAGCAATTGCCCGTGGTTCTTGCGCCTGCTGGTGGAGCGATACGACCTCGCCGAGCAATGGAACAAGATGGTTCGAGAGGTGGCCAGCATCGACAATCGCGTGTCGGTCGTTTCGCTGGACAACGTCTTTTGCCACGACACCAACGTGCCCTGCGACGACACCGTGGGCCCTGGGGCCTGGGCTCGGCCCGACGGCACCCACTTTGCGGCGGTTGGCGGCGCGGCAGTCACCGCGGCGCTGCTGGATCACATCGCCAAGATGCAGAACCTGAAGTAACACTCGGGGGGTGAGCACGCCCCCACGAGCCCCGGCAAAAGACGCCCCGGCAAAAGAGCCCGTCGCGGCAACGGCACCTGCAGTTGGCATGGGTCGGCGTGTGCTGTCGTGGACGCTTGCTTACGGCGACTGGCCGCTCTTGTTCGTGCTGCTCATGGTGGGCTGCTACTTCTTCTTGCTGCCTGCGTCCCTGTACATGTTCCAGGGCAAAACAGACATGTACCTGGGCGATGGCGGCGGCGATCCGCAGACCCTCGCGTTCCAGAACAACGTTCTGATCCAGACGGCGCTGCACCGCCCGGGGCTCATGTTCTTTGGCGCGGTGTACACGCCGCAGCTCCAAGCGCCCGACGGCCTGCCCATGTGGGTGCCCTGGCTCGAGCGCATCTTGGTGCCCACGCTCTACGCGTTCACCAAGTCTGCGGCCAATCTCATTGTGCTCGAGGCCTGGGTCATCTTGGTGCTCAACGGCTTGTGCTTTCACGCGCTGGCCCGCACGCTCAAGTGGCCCGCGTGGCTGGGCATCGTGGCCTCGCTATGCTGGGCGTTCAACCCGTACACGCGAGCTCGTGTCGACGCGCACATGTTGTTCGCGGCCACCTACTACCTGCCCATCCTGTTCATCGGGATCCACCGCGCGGTCAACCTGTCGCAGTCCACGCGCAAGCGCCGCGACTACCTGGTGGCTGCAGCGTGTTTCCTCTTCACGATGTTCTCGGCGCACTACTACATCGTGGCCACGCTGTTCCTGTCGCTGCCGATCCTGGTGTACGCGCTCATGACACGGCCCGCGGGTAGCAGCAAGGTGCAGGCCACCGTGTACCTCGTGCTGGCAACGCTACCGGCCGTGGCCTTCCTCGGCTGGAACATGCTGGTCCCGGTGCCCAAGGGTCTCTTGCCCGAGGGCATCGCCGCGGTGCCCGTCAACACCGACAAGGGCATCTTGTACGCCCTGGCCGCGCGGCCCATCGACTACCTGGGCGGCGATCTTCGCTTCGGCGTCGCCGATTGGAATCCCTGGCGAGTGGGCATCAACAAGATCATCACCACCGAGCGTCCGCACTCGTGTGAACCCGTCAACGGCATTCGCTGGAGCATCATTGGCTTGGCCGTTCTTGGCCTGCTCCAAACAATCGTGCCCAAGGTCAAAAAGAGCCTCAAGCGCGACGACCGCGCGCGCATCCTCGCGCTCTTTGGTTTCACGCTCGTGGCGTTCTTGCTCTCGGTGCCGCCCGACTTCTTGGTGATCAATGGCGAGCACCTGGGCCTCGCGCGTTTCGCCTTCATGGTGCTCAAGAACTTCCGTTGCCCCTGCCGCGTGGGGCCCACGGTGCACTTTGGAGCGCTGCTGCTTGCGGGCTGGACACTGGTGCGCTGGACCCGCACACGCCCCATGATGCGCGTGTGGCCGCTGCGTGCGTTCGCTGCGTTGCTGTTCTCGGCCGCGCTGCTGGGCGACTACATCCCCACGCAGCCGTTGATTTTGGCGTCGCTGCGCCCACCGCGAAAGACCATCGAGCCCAAAGACGGCAGCGGCTGCGGCACCGGTCTGTACGCACCGCCCACCGGCGCGTGGGAAGAGAACACCCGAAGCCAAGAGTTCTACGGCACCACGTGCAACCTGGCCACGTACCCGCCCAAGCTGCTGCTCACCAACGACAACATGTACAACTTCTTGTCGTGCTCCAAGTTCAGCTGGTTGGTGTACGCCGGACACCCCAGCCTGCTCGACAACGTGTGCCCCCGCCTCGGTTGGGAGCGCATCACGCCCGACTCGTGCCGCGCGCCTCGCGCGGTCAATGCGATTCGGCCCGTCGGGGCCTGCGTGCCTGGTCAGTAGCCGCGCGCGAGCGTAACTGGCCACCAGGGTGTACACTCCTTGGCTCACGGAAGAAGTGGCCCACGCGCGTTCGCAACTCGCAGCATCAAACGTGGACCAGCGCGTCCCGGCCACTCGCCGCGCGCGGGTTCGGCGCGTTGTTGCTGGCGGGGGTTATCTGTTGCACCACGTTGAGTGCGGGCGCTTGCGGCCCGGGCGTGCCGATCCTCCCGGACGCCTCAGGCGGTTCGGATGCGCCTTCGGCACTTGATGCGCGACGGGCAACCTGCAGATGACAGCACTCGCCGACCAGCCGCCGGCGGATGCAGGCCGCCCCATCTTGTCTGTTGGCAGCTTCACCCGATGGCGAACCGGTGCCCTCGGGTGCTTCACCATCGGCGCAGCATGCGACGTGTTCGTCTATTGCCCTTCGGCCACAGGCTACTCGCGCGAGCGGCTCCCGTTGCCCGGCTGCGTGCCCGGCCAAGCACGAAGCAACGTGGTGCGGCTGCTGTAAGAGCAAGAGGGCGCCAAGAACTCCTGCGGCGGCTTGCGAAACCGCACTAGAATCCTTTCCCCCGAAAGGACTCTAGCCCCCATGAAGACCCGCGCTGCTGTTGCCTTCGAAGCCAACAAACCTCTCGAAATTGTCGAACTCGATCTCGAAGGCCCCAAGGCCGGCGAGGTGCTCGTCGAGATGATGGCCACCGGGGTGTGCCACACGGACTCGTACACGCTCGACGGCAAAGACTCCGAAGGGTTGTTCCCGTCGGTGCTGGGGCACGAGGGCGCGGGCATCGTGCGCGAGATTGGGCCCGGGGTGACCAGCGTGAAGGTGGGCGACCACGTGATCCCGCTGTACACGCCCGAGTGCCGCGAATGCAAAACGTGCCTGTCGCGCAAATCGAACCTGTGCACGGCCATCCGGGCCACGCAGGGCAAGGGCGTCATGCCCGATGGCACCAGCCGGTTCTCGTACAAGGGCAAGCCGGTGTTCCACTACATGGGCTGCTCCACGTTCTCGAACTTCTCGGTCATGCCCGAGATTGCCGTGGCCAAGGTGCGCGCGGACGCGCCCTTCGAGACCATTTGTTACATCGGCTGCGGGGTCACCACGGGGGTGGGTGCGGTGATCTTTACCGCCGGTGTCGAGGCCGGGACGAATGTGGCGGTGTTTGGACTGGGGGGCATCGGTCTCAACGTCATTCAGGCCGCCAAAATGGTCGGCGCCGATCGCATCGTGGGCGTCGACATCAACCCCAAGAAGCGCGCCATGGCCGAGAAGTTTGGCATGACGCACTTCGTGAACCCCAAAGAGGTGGGCGACGACAAAGTCGTGGGCACCGTGGTGGAGATCACCCAAGGCGGCGCCGACTACACCTTCGACTGCACGGGCAACACCCACGTCATGCGTCAGGCGCTCGAGTGCTGCCACCGCGGCTGGGGCGAGTCCATCATCATCGGGGTGGCCGAGGCGGGCAAAGAGATCGCGACGCGGCCGTTCCAGTTGGTGACCGGCCGCGTGTGGAAGGGCTCGGCCTTTGGCGGCGCCCGGGGCCGCACAGACGTGCCCAAGATGGTCGACTGGTACATGGACAAGAAGATCAACATCGACGACTTGATCACGCACAAGATGCCGCTCGAGAAGATCAACGATGCCTTTCACCTGATGCACGAAGGCGAGAGCATTCGCTCCGTGGTCACTTTCTAAAGGTGAGCACCAACGCCATGAAGCAGGTCTCTTCGTTCAGATCATTCGGCGGCACGCTCTCGGTGTGGGACCACACATCGAGCGTGTGCGCCTGCGACATGCGCTTTGCCGTGTTCGCGCCGCCAGATGCCAGCCCAAGCCACAAGGTGCCCGTGCTTTGGTACCTGTCGGGGCTCACCTGCACCTGGGCCAACGTCATGGAGAAAGCGGGCCTCCAGCGCGTGGCCGCAGAGCTTGGGATCATGGTCGTTGCGCCCGACACATCGCCCCGTGGCGACGCCGTGCCCAACGACGCAGCGTACGATCTTGGCCAGGGCGCCGGCTTCTACCTCAGCGCCACGCAGGCCCCCTGGTCCACGCACTTTCGTATGGACACGTACCTGCTCGAAGAGCTCCCGGGGCTCATCCAAGGCCTTGGCGGCGATCTCGAGCGCCAAGGCATCACCGGCCACTCCATGGGCGGTCTGGGCGCGCTTCACCTGCACCTGAATAACCCCGATCGCTTTCAATCCGTGTCGGCGTTCTCACCCATCGTGGCCCCCAGCCAGGTGCCGTGGGGTCAAAAAGCCTTCGCGGCCTACTTGGGCACCGACCAGGCAGCGTGGCAGGCCTACGACCCGTGCGCGTTGGTCCGCGCGCGCCCATCCAAGGCGCACATGCTCGTCGATCAGGGGCTCGCCGACTCGTTCCTAAAGGAACAGCTTCGACCGGAGCTGCTCGAAGAGGCGTGCGCGGCCGCTGGCCAAAAGCTCACCCTGCGAAGGCACGAGGGCTACGACCACTCGTACTACTTCATCGCGTCGTTCATCGAAGACCACCTGCGCCACCACGGCAAGGCGCTGGGCGTGTGAGCGAGGGCGCCGAGCGACGCCCGAAACAAACAACGGCAGGCACTCGGGCATGACCAACATGCAGGCCCCTAGGGCAACGTGCCGCACTCCGCGTCGCGCTTGCCGGGCCGCCGCGCAAACGAAACGCCGCGCCGCGTGGGGCCCAACGGTTTGTACCGCAGCTCCTTCTTTTGCCCTGCACGCTGCACGGTCAGCGCCACCAGCGTGCTGGGATCGCCGTCCTTGTAGCTGCTCGCCAGCAGCACGTCCGTGACCGCAAGACCGGCCCACGCCGCAGGGCCCGCCGGGTCGAGACCCACGATCTCTAGACGTTCGGAGTCTGCGGTGGCCTGCGGGTCGAAGCCCAGGTCGAACGCCGCAAAC
>JBIKNA010000703.1:0-2690 GCA_044358965.1 Polyangiaceae bacterium | reverse complement strand
CGGAGAAGAGGTGAGGGGTGGGGGAGGATCTTGGGCCAGCGCAGGGCGTACGAGGGTGGAGGCGCACGACAAGGTGACCGCGAGTGCGGCGAGGGCGCGCGGGGCGTTAGTCATTGTCGCCCTCGCTGGCTTTGGGGAGCTCGAGGTTCAGGACGGTCACGAACTCGGTCTTGAGCACGTCCGTGAGGCCCTTGAGGGTTGTGTGGAACGATTTGATTTGGGATGGGTTGCTGAGCGCCACGGCCTCGTAGGTGGGGGCCAGGGGACCAAGCTCCGTGGTGCTGGTGGCCAATGCTGCCTTCATGCGGCTCGCCAGATCGGCGGTGCCCACGGCGACCAACACGTCGTCGAAACCCAGGCCCGCGCCATCGGCGCCGCAGCCCTCGAACAAACGCCGGAAGCCTCGGAGGTTGGCTTGCAAGTGTGCGCCAGAGGCCTTGGCATAGGGTGATTCGACGCTGCCGCCGCAGTTGCCGTCGGGGCAGTCGTAGATGCCCGCGGGCTTGCCGATCTTGAGGTCTTTGGCTTCGTCGTCGATGTAGAAGAGCGCATCGCTGACGGCGTTCAGGGCGACCGCATCGGTGGCGAACGTCTTGCTGCCGGCGCCAGCGCGGGTGAGCTCGCCGTAAAAGTTGCCGCCTTGGGGCTCCCAGGCTTGGCGCAGCGCTGTTGCACGCGAGAGCACGTCTTTGGCCACGGCTGCCGCATATGCGGCCTTGCGGTCTTGAAGCTCCGTGGGGGCCAGCTTGGCCCAGGTTCCTTGGCCGTTGATGGGCGAGAACGACGAGCAAACGTTGTCGGTTCCGGTGTAGAATACAAGGTACTCGAAAGCTGCGAGACCGCGGCTCGTGATGAGCGTTTGTGCAAAGTCGGCGCCGGCGTAGCGCAAAGACACGAGCTGCTCCTCGACCTGACAGCGGTTGAAGAGCGGGTATGCATAGATCTCGTCGCGGAGACCCTTGCCACCGGGCATGGCTGCCGGCGCTGCGGGACCGAACACAGCGACTTCGAGCTCTTGCCAGGTGGCCATGGCCGAACGCCATGCCTCGCGTGCCGCATCGCGGTTGCTGTCTGAACGCGTTGCGGCGTACGCCTGGGCGGCTGCATCCAACGCCCGGGCCTTGTCTTCGAAGGCGCGAACGTTGGCGATGGTGCAGTCGGCGAAGGCCTGAAGCACCTGCGACTTGAGCGAGGCCGGTGCCGGTGGCGCCGCAGTTGCTGTTGTGGTGGGGGTGGTACCGGTGCCCGTGGGCGTCGCTGTGGCTGCGACACCCCGGGACACCAATTCGTCGGGGCTTTTCTTGCGGCACCCGAGCGCGACGGCGCCGACCGCCACGGTGGCGAGTACTGAGGCACGGAGGGCGCGCAAGGGGAAGCTCACGGCAGATTCACCAACATGAAGGCAGCGTCGTCGTTGCCCGTGCCGGCGTCACCGGTGGCTGCGCCCGAGTGGCCCACAATGGCCACCTGTTTGCCCGACGGCGCCAGGGCCACGCCCCAGAAGAAGTCCGACGGACCACCGAGGTCGAAGGTTGCCTTGCCCCCGGTGCCGAAGGACGTATCCAGGGCTCCGTCGCTCTTGAGGATTGCCACCATGGCGTTGACGTTGCCTGCGGCAGGGCTACCGCCGCCCACGATGAACAGACGGTTGTCGGGCAACACCACCATGGCTCGGGCGTTGTCGCGCTGACCGGCCAGGTCGATGCGAGCGTAGCCTTTGCCGGGATCGCCGAAAGATGTGTCGCGGGTGCCGTTGGCCTTGATGCGCAGCGACACCCAGTCGGTGCCCGCGTTGTCGGTGCTGTCGCGCCCGTATCCTACCGTCACAAAGTCTGTGCCCTGGATGGCCACGCCGTACGCTTCGGTGACCGACGGCAGAATCTGCTCGGTGTACACGCCGCCGACGCCGAAGCTGGTGTCGAGGGCCCCGGCACTCGTCAGCTTGAACAACACCGGTCGCACGATGCTGTTGTCCGTGTAGTAGCCCGACGCGATGATGGTCCCGTCGCTCAGCACCTTGGCGTTGCGGGGGCTGATGGCCGTGTTGGGAATCTGGAAGTCGAAGGTGCCCTGCGTGCCAAAGGTGGTCACCAACTCGCCGCTGGCGCTGAGCTTGGTCACCGTGAGATCGGAGAGCGTTGCGCCGGCCGCGCGCTGGCGCTTCCCCGTCACCAGCAGCTCGTCGTTGGCGAGAAGTGTGAGACCCCAGTGCTCGTCGGCCACGTACGTCGTGTTCACGAGCTCGCCATCGCGCAGATTGAGCCGCTTGATGCCCGCGGTGCCAAAGCTGTTGTCGATGGTCCCGTTGGCGTCCAAGCGCGCGAGGACGATGTCCCGGTCGCGGGCGTCGCCGCCCGGCACGTCGGCGATGCCGGCGATGACGATTTTGCCCGTCGACTGAATGACGATGCCGCGCGTGACCTCACCGTTTTTGCCGGCGCTTAGGTTGACCTTGGCCACGCCATTGGTGCCGAAGGTGGTGTCACGCTGCCCTTGCGCGTTGAACTTGACCACGATGGACTGCACGTCGGTGTCGGCGCTCGTGTCGGGGATCGACGTTCCCACCGCGTAGAAGTTGCCGGCACTGTCGTAAGCCACGCCCAAGAAGCGGTCGTGGCCTTGGGCTTCCAGCGCCACGGTGACGGGCTTGATGGGGCTTGCTGCGTCGGTTGTTGCGTCCGACGGCGCAT
>JBIKNA010000286.1:0-9260 GCA_044358965.1 Polyangiaceae bacterium | reverse complement strand
GCATAGGAACTCGCGCCCAGCGGGCCAATAAACGGCCCGAACCCCGCCCAACAATGGGCTGGCAAGCCTGGCATCAACACCTTACATAGGCCTCCAACCGAGCACCTTGCCCTTCCTGCGGCTCCCCGAAAGGACGACGGAGGGGAGCCTCGAGGGCTTGTCGACGGCTTGCGGCGCCCCGACCTTCCCGATACGCTTTTCAACAGCGTGCGTCTGTTGCGAATTCTCCCGTTGGCCGTGGCGTCCATCGTGACCCTTTCGGCCGTTTCCGCCTGGGCAGATGACAAGCCCCCGGGAGCCGCTGCTTTGGCACGCGCCCGAGGGGCATGGGAGCGCGGCGAGGCCGACATCGCCGAGGCATCCTATCGCGAGGCCATCGAGCAAGGAGGCCTCGCCCCGGACGAGGTTCGAGAGGGTTACATTCGCCTCGGCGCCGCACGAGCGGTCTTGGGTCGCAAAGACCAATCGATCAACGCGTTCCGCGCCGCAGCAGTCTTGGATTCCGAGTTCGCAGTGCCCGCCGAGGCCGGCAAGAAGGCTGCGCAGTACGCGGCGCAGGCCAAAAAAGACGTGGCCAAGATTGGCGCGCTCTCTTTCGCGGCGCAGTTCCCCGACAAGGTCGAGTCGCAGACGCCCTTCAAGGTGAAGGTGCAGCTCGACGCCGCGCACGTGGGCGTGGTCAAGGGCATCGTCATCACGGCCAAAGACGGCAGCGGCGGCAAAGACTACTCGAAGCGAGAGGCACCCAAAGAAACCTTGGAGCTCGAGGTCCCGAGTTCCATCGCCATCGCCGGCAGCACTGTCGCCGTCCGCGTCGACGCCATCGACGGACGCAACAACCGCCTCGCCTCGGCCGATGGGCGGGTTCAGGTCATCGGTGAAGCCGCGCCCGCGGCGGCCCTCGCCGAGGTCCCCAAAAAAGCAGACACACCTCCCCCCAAACGCGGCGGCGGCAGCATCTGGTCGTCCCCTTGGCCATACGTCGTCGGCGGCCTTGTGCTCGTTGGCACCGGCGCCGCGGTGTACTTCCAAACCCGCCCCACCGAAACCGTGACGCTCGGGCAGCCCGGCGTCGACGCCAAGTAAACGAAAGGACCAGCCGGAGAGCCCTCAGTTGCCGCAGGATCACGCACCTCGTCAAGGCGGAATGGGCGCCCCCTCTGGGGGTGGCGGCCAGCCTTCGCTTTCCGACATCCGGACCCAAGGAACGTACTTCCTTGGTCGGTACCGCGTGGTCGACGAAATCGGCGTGGGTGGCATGGCCAGCGTGCACCTCGCGCGCATGGACGGCCCCGGCGGATTCCAGAAGTGGGTCGCCATCAAGAAGATCCACTCGCACCTGGTCGAAGACGACTCCTTCGTCCAGATGTTCTTGGACGAGGCGCGGGTCGCCGCCAAGATCTCCCACCCCAACGTTGCCACGGTGTTCGACCTTGGCCGCCACGACGACACCTACTGGATCGCCATGGAGTACCTCCACGGCGAACCCCTCCGCGAGCTCATGCGGCGCACCGAAGAGCTCGGCACGGCCATGCCGCCGGAGATCGCATGTCGCGTCATCGCCGATGCCGCCGAGGGGCTGCATGCAGCCCACGAACTGCTGGGCAAAAACGGCGAGCAGCTCGGCCTCGTGCACCGCGACGTCACGCCGCACAACCTGTTTGTCACCTACGACGGCGTGACCAAGGTCGTGGATTTCGGCATCGCCAAGTTCAGCTCGCGGATGTCCAGCACCCGCGCGGGCACGCTCAAGGGCAAGCTCGCGTACATGTCACCGGAGCAAGTGCACGGCGAGGTCATCGACCGACGGACCGACTTGTTCGCGCTCGGTGTCGTCTTGTGGGAGCTCACCACGGGGCAAAGGCTCTTCCGCACGGACAGCGATCTCGACACCTTGGCCAAAGTCCAAGAGTGCAACGTGCCGCGGCCCAGCACGCTGATCCGCGGTTACCCTATCGATCTCGAGAAGATCGTCATGAAGGCCCTCTCCAAAAACCGCGGAGAGCGCTTCAAGACAGCACGAGAGTTCTCTCGGGCGCTCCAGTCGCTGCTCATGCGCCGGGGCTTGTTCATCGCCAACGACGAGGTGGCAAGCTACGTCACATCTCTTTTCGCCGACCGCATTCAAAAGCGCGAGGCGCACCTGCGCTGGGCCGCCGAGGTTACCCAGACCATCAACATCGCAGGCCTCGAGGCGCAGCAAGCCGCGCTGCCCCGGCCGCTGCCCCAAGAAACCACCAACAACTCTGATGTGAAGCGCGCGCCGGGCGCGCCGCGGGTTCGGCCGGCGGCGGGAGCCCCGGCCCAGGCCGCCAACGTGCCCATGCCCGCGCCCATGCCCGCGCGGCACCGCGCGAGCGATCCACCCACCGTCGGACCGCGCGCCCCGCGTCCCGCCGACATTCCTGCCTCCTCGCAGGCGCCGTCTACGCAGCAAGCCAAGGCGCCCCCCGCCGCACCGGTGCTGGCTCCGTACGAAGAAGAAGACGACCACCCTTCGGAGAACGACGGACCGACCATCCAAGCCGCGCCCCCGATGCTAGAGGGGTTGCACAAGATGCCCTCGCCCATCGGCGAGCCACTCGATTCGCAGACGCACCTCAATGATGAACCCCCAACCATGATGGGGGTCAACCGCGCTGCGGTGGCGAACATGGCCATGCCGGGCGCCTCGACTCCGCGCACCGAGGACCTGCTCGAATTCGACGAAGACGACGACGAGGACGACCAGAAGACTGTGGTCGGGCCTGCGGCACGAGACCAAGTGGCCGCGGCGTTGGCCACGCCCGCCGCTGGCGCGCGCAAGTCGATGCCCCCGCGGCCGGTGGCGAGCCGCTCGAACCCACCTGCGCCCGCAGCCCAGCCCGTAAGTCAGCCCACGGGGCCGCGGGAGCGTCCGCGCACCGTGCTCGGCCTCGCCCCGCCGCCGCCACCGCCAACACCGCCGGCCCCCGTTCCCGGAGCATCGGCGGCGTCGAGCCCCAGCAACAACATGGGCCCATCGTTTCCGGCGCCAAACATGGGGCCGTCGTTCCCGCCGCCACAAGAGCGCGGCGCCGATCTGCCGTTTGCGGAGACCATCAACCCAAACAGCCCGCTCAACGCCGGGTCCTTGAACCTGCCGGCGAGCCCGCAGATGCAGCAGCCGGTCTCCGGTCACATGCAGATGCAAATGGGTCACCATTCGCAGGGCATGATGATGAACCAGGGCCCGCAGCAGGGGTACCCGGGCTACGACGATCCGATGCGCCCTTCGGGGCAGATGCAGTACCCGCCCTATGGTCCCGACGGGTACCCGCAGCAGGCGCCAAACAACGATGGCATGGCGCAAAGACCCTACCCGGGCGTGATGTCCGCGCCCGACGCGACCCCGCAAGGCGGCCCCAAGAAGCCGCCCATGTGGTTGGTGGCGGCGGTCTCTTGCGCCGCAGCTCTGCTCGTGGCCGGCATCGTTGCGGTCATCTTCGCCGTGGGTGGCTCGTCCGATCCCAAAGGGGGCAAGAAACCCGCGGCGTCGGGCAGTGCGTCCGCCGGCGCCCCTGCGGTGGGCGCAGCATCGGGCGCGCCCGGACTCTTCGGTCCAGCGCGCGCTGGGTTCCTGGCTGCCGGTGGCGCGGGCGCAGGCGCGACCATCGCTCCGCCCAGCAGCGCAACGGTCGCACAGCCAACCCCCGCGCCATCCGCCAGTACCGCAGCGCCCGTCGAGAGTGCAGCGGCCACGGCTGCGGCGGAGCCCTCCGCAGCGCCGGCGCCCTCGGCGCAACCCACCGCGCAGCCAACGGCCACCGCCGTTGTCCAGCCCACGGCGCAACCCACCGCGCAGCCCACCCCCCAACCCACCGTCACGGCCGTCGCGCAACCCACCGCAAAGCCAACGGCCACGGCCACGGCCACCGCCACCGCAGCGCCGGTCAAGGGCACAGGTACGCTCACGGTGGTCTGCTTGCCGGCCTGCGACCAGGTCACCGACAACGGCACGCCCTTGGGCCGCTCCCCCATCGTTGGTCGCGTTGTCCCTGCGGGCCGACACACCATTCAGCTCAGCTCCGGTAGCGTCAAGAAGTCCACCGTGGTCAACGTGCAGCCCGACGCAACGTCCGAAGTGCGCATGGCCATGTCGCAATAACGGCTTTCCGCCGTTTCTCCGCCCCCATGGCGCGCTGGGGCAGAATCGCGTAGAAATCCAAGTACACGCACGCGATTGTCCGATGGCTTCCTTTTGGTCCACTGCCCGCCCGCCCCAACGCCGCGTCCGCGCGGGGTTCGGCTTGCTTGTGGGTGTGGCGCTTGGCCTTGCGGCCTTGGTTCCAGGCTGCCGAAAGAACCCCATCGTGACCTTCCGCATCGGTGTGCCCTCGGCGCTCGAAAACGAGATCACGTGGTACGAGATGGCCGCGTTCGCCGGCACGGACTGCAACACGGCGCTGCCGCAGATCCAAGGCGGCGTGCCGTTGTCCGGGGCGCAGGTGCGGGTGGCCTTCCGCAAAGACGACCCCAACCCGCCAGAGATCGGCGATCTCCGCCGAGACCGTTACGCCTTCGTGGCCCTGGCCAAAGGTGCAGACTGCACGGTTGTGGCTTCGGGCTGCACCAACAGCGACGTCAACGACGACCGTGCCGTGGTCGTCAACCTGGCCCCCAACGATCAGGCCCTTGGCAAGTGCCCGACGGGCTCGGTCTGCGAGGCCGCCCAGTGCCTTCCGCCGCTCGACAATCGCGACCCGGCAGTGGGTGCCGGCTGCTCCATGCAACTGCTCGGGGCGGGCCCCTTCGCCAACCCCCTCGGCCCCGGTGTCTTGGTGAGCTCTCCAGCCGTCGCGCCCACCGAAGGCGGCTTCCTCATCGGCTACCGCGAGGTCGATCCCGAAGAGGGACGCGCGCGCCGCATCATTGTGCCGCTCGATAGATCCGGTGGCTCCGTGCGCCCGTTGGTCGAGCAGCTCAGCGGACGGTGCTCGGGCTCCGAAGAGGACGACAGCGCAGGGCTCGCCACCAATGGAAAGGGCGGACTGTTCGCGCTCGGCCGACGGCCCTGCCAAGGCGTCGGCGGCCTCGACTACTACGCACTCAAGGGCACCGGCGAGGTCCAGGGCTACAACTTCCTGGGCGACAAAGACGCCGTGCCCATCTTGTCCAAGGCCCACTCCATCGTGGCCCAGGCAGGGGACGACACGTTCCTGATGGCAGTGACCGAGCGCTCCCGGGCAGTGATCTTCCCGGTGCTCAGCGCCATCACGGATCCGCGAACGACCCAAAACCAGACGGCGCAGTTCCACTGTGGCACGTCCACCGAAGCGTACATTTCTCGCTCGGATCAGGTGCTCGCCATGGCCTCCGTGGGCCCGGCCGGGGGCGGCTCCGGCGGCGGCGATGCCGGGGCAGATGCCGCAGTTCCCTCGCCCACCGAAGGCAGCGTGGTGCGGGTGTCATTGCTGGCTGCCGGTACCGCCCCCAATCCCCAGTGGTGCAAGGGCGCCACGCCGCCGGTGGCCTACGAGCTGCCCGGCAGCTGGGCGTCCCTCGCGTCTGTTGGCAAGCGCACCGTCGTCATCACCGAAGCGGGCAGCGCCTCGCGCCCCGTCGCGTATTCGCTCTTCGACTTGGACAAGCCCCTCGAGCCCCGCACCGAGGGATTCTCCCTCGACGGAAACGAGCCGGTGCTCTTTGCCGATGTGGCCTTGCAGGGCAATCGCATGTTCGTCGTGGCCGAGCGCGCCAACGCCATCTCCATCGTCGTGTTCGACAACGTGGCGACCACGCCCACCAAGAAGCGCGAGGTGAGCCTCGCCAAAGACTCGCGCATCCCGTCGCTCCTCGGCGTGCGCGATGGTCGCATCGCCATCGCGGCCACGGACTCCCGGGTGGCCGTGGCATGGACAACGGCCACCAAGCTGGAGCGCAACGATGCCGCCGGCGGTTACGCCGTGTTCGCGTGCACGCCGTGAGCACCTCGGGCCGCGTGCAAGGGCGCGCGTGAGTTCGCATCCGCCCTCGCTACTGACGCACCTTGCCCGCGCGCTTCGGGGCGAGGCACAGGTGCCCAAGGGCACACGGCTTCTCGTTGCGGTAAGCGGCGGCCCAGACTCCATGGCACTGCTCGACACCCTTGCGCGACAGGGTCCGGCCTTTGGTTGCACTTTACATGCACACGGGGTTGATCACGGGCTGCGCGCCGAGGCGGGCGCAGAACTGGATCTGGCGGCCTCGCACAGTGAGAGGTGCAAAGTCCCCTTCTCCCGAAGCCTGGTGTCGCTGGGGCCGGCGTCGGGCAATCTGCAAGCGCGGGCGCGGCAAGCGCGCTACCAAGCTCTGCGTGAAGCGGCTCACCGCTGCGACGCGCAGTTCATCGTGACCGCGCATCATCAAGCCGACCGGGCGGAGACCGTGCTCTTGCGCCTGGTGCGCGGAACCACCCAACGGGGCCTCGGGGTGCTGCCGGCAAAAGACGGCGACCGGCTCCGGCCGTTCCTCCGGGTACCTCGGGAAGCGATTTTGTCGCACCTTTCACGACACAATGTTGCCTTCGCCAGCGACCCCTCCAATGCCGATCCCCGGTTTACCCGGGTCCGCATTCGACAAGAATTGTTGCCGCTGCTGCGGGGGCTGAACCCCCGCATCGAAGAGGCCCTTTGTGCCCTGGCCGACGAAGCCTTGGGCAGCGAAAACCACCTAGAAACAAGCGAAATCGCGCATCCGACGCGCTACCTTTTGCCCTCGCGAACGCAAGCCGCGTTGGCCGCGCTGTCGCTGTCGCGGCAGCCCCAGGGCCAGGTTCTTTTGCCCCGAGGCCTTGTGGCGCTTGCCAGACCCGAGGCGCAGCCCCAGGTTGGCTTGGTCCGGTCGCGGCGCCCGCGTAAAGCAAGCGACGCCCCGGGCGACAAGGGCTAGACTCCCAAAGAGTAGTGATCACGGCTGCCTTCGGGCATCCGTCGACTTTTGCCAGAGGACACACGTCACTGTGAAGCAATCGCACAAAACGCTTCTTCTTTGGGTTGGGCTCATCCTCACCTTCTTGGCCATCTGGCAGTTCCTGGGCAACCCGGACAAGCGGCAGACGGTGGCCTTCAGCGACTTCCTCAACGAGGTGCGCTCCGGCAAGGTCGAAGAGATCCACATCAAGGACCGCGAATACACCTTCCGCGTCCACGGCGCCGATCCGGCCAAGCCCACCCAGAAAGAGTCCGTCGGCCCCGTGGCCGACGAAGCGCTCCTGGCCATGCTCAAGCCCGACGACAAGGCGCAGCCCGCACCCAAGATCTTCTTCGAGAAGGACGAGAGCTCGCCCTTCTGGTCCACGACGGTCGTAACCCTCGTGCCCATGATCATCATCGTGCTCATGTTCTTCTTGTTCATGCGGCAGCTTCAGGCTGGCGGTGGCAAGGCCATGAGCTTCGGCAAGAGCAAGGCGCGCTTGCTCAGTGACTCGCAGAACAAGGTCACCTTTGCGGACGTTGCCGGCATCGAAGAAGCCAAAGACGAGGTCGAAGAGATCATCGCCTTCCTCAAGGACCCAAAGAAGTTCCAGCGCCTCGGCGGACGCATCCCCAAAGGCGTCCTCATGGTGGGCCCCCCCGGCACCGGCAAAACGCTGCTCGCCCGCGCCATCGCTGGCGAAGCCGGCGTGCCGTTCTTCAGCATCTCGGGCTCCGACTTCGTCGAGATGTTCGTGGGTGTCGGCGCCAGCCGCGTGCGCGACTTGTTCGAGCAGGGCAAGAAGCACGCGCCCTGCATCATCTTCATCGACGAGATCGACGCCGTCGGTCGGCACCGCGGCGCAGGCCTCGGTGGTGGCCACGACGAGCGCGAGCAGACGCTCAACCAGCTCTTGGTCGAGATGGACGGCTTCGAGGCCAACGACGGCGTCATCATCATCGCCGCCACGAACCGCCCGGACGTTCTCGACCCCGCGATTTTGCGCCCCGGTCGCTTCGACCGCCGCATCATCGTCAATCGCCCCGACGTACGTGGTCGCGCGGCCATCTTGGGGGTCCACACCAAGCGCACGCCTCTGTCCCCGGACGTCGATCTCGAGACCATCGCCCGCGGTACCCCCGGGTTTGCGGGCGCCGACCTCGAGAACCTCGTCAACGAGGCGGCTTTGCTGGCCGCGCGCCAAGACAAAGATGCGCTCGCCATGGCCGACTTCGAGCTCGCCAAGGACAAGGTCCTCATGGGCGCCGAGCGACGCAGCATGGTCATGACCGAAGAAGAAAAGTGGAACACCGCCGTGCACGAGGCCGGGCACGCAGTGGTCATGATCGCCAACAAGGATCACGATCCCATCCACAAGGTCACCATCATCCCGCGCGGTCGGGCCCTGGGCGTCACCATGCCCCTGCCCCGCGGCGATGTGCTTGGACGCTCCAAAGACCAATTCGAGGCCCAGATCCAGTCAGCCCTCGGCGGTCGCATCGCCGAAGAGGTCTTCTTCGGCAAGCTCACCACGGGCGCGTCCAACGACATCCGCCAGCTCACCGACATCGCCCGCGCCATGGTGTGCGAGTACGGCATGAGCAAGCTCGGGCCCCTGGCCTACGGCTCCGAAGAGGGCTCGGTCTTCTTGGGTCGCGACTACAACTCTCGCCAGGCCGACTACTCCGAAAGCACAGCCCGGCAAATCGACGAAGAGGTGCGCCGCATCATCGACGAGCAATACGTCAAGGTGCGGGAGCTCATCACGAGCCGTCGCGACGGCGTCGAGGCCATCGCCAAGGCGCTCATGACGCGCGAGACCCTCGACGCCGAAGAGCTGCAAATGCTCCTCGACGGCAAAGAACTCCCGGAGAAGCACCTGCTCGTCATCCCGACCTACGCCGAGAAAGAGCGGCAGGCCAAAGAGAAGCGCAAGGCTGCCAGCATCTTCGGCGGTGGGCCGCCCAAGCCCGCCCCCACCTCGTAGCCAAGGCACGCTCGAAAAGCGCTGTACGCACAAACCCTTCGCCTTCGCTGGCGAAGGGTTTGCGCGTTTGTGGGTCGCTCCGCCAAAAGCAAGCCCACGAACTTGCAGCCAATTGTCCTCGCCAAAGCACACGCGGGGCCTTGCGTGTGCGGGTGTGTCCTACTACTTTCCGCGCTCAAGAACGGCGGCCCACGTTACCCCGCCCCCATCCTGTAACGCCCCCCAGAAGGAAGTCACGCGTCATGGCCAAGAAGATTGCCATCAACGGTTTCGGTCGTATCGGTCGCTGCATCGTTCGCGCCCTCGAAGAGCGCAAGGTGAGCGACGTGGAGATTGTGGCCATCAACGATCTCACCGACGC
>JBIKNA010000285.1:0-9282 GCA_044358965.1 Polyangiaceae bacterium | reverse complement strand
TCCTTGCCTACGTGCAGATCGCGGGCATGAACCCGTACGAGGACCAAGACCCCAACGACAAGGGCAGCTACGCCAACGCAAGCCTATGGGCCCGGGTGGCCACCATCGCTGCGGGCCCCGTGGCCAATTACCTGTTTGCCTCGGTCTTCTTGTTCTTTGGGTTCATGCTCAGCGGCAACCCCGTGCAAGACGGCATGCGTGTGAACGTGGCGCCCGACGGCCCCGCCGCCAAAGCTGGCATCATCGACGGCGACGCCATCGTGGCCGTCAACGGCGAGCGCGTGAACGACTGGGACAACCTCAAGCGCTTGGTTGGCGCCCACCCTGGCGAAGCCATCGACCTCGAGATCCAGCGCAAAGGCGAGACCTTGCACGTCAAGCCCACGCCCACCGCCGGTGGTGACACCAAGGGCAAAATCCTCATCGGGCCCAAGCACAAGATCGTGAAGGTCGGCGTGGCCGAGGCCGCGCTGCTCAGCGTCAAAGAGCCTCCGATGGTGGTCTACCAGCTGCTCAAGGGGCTCGTGCGCTTCTTCACGGGCAAAGAGAAGCCCGAGTTCACCAGCGTCGTGGGCATCACACGAGAGGTGGCGGCAGCTGTGCGCAGCGGCACCGGAGACGCCTTCAAGCTGCTCGGCATGATCAGCGCGTACCTCGCGGGCTTCAACCTATTGCCGTTTCCCGCGCTCGACGGTGGTCGCTTGCTGTTCTTGGGCTTCGAAGCGGCGTCCAAGAAGCGCGCCGACGCCAAGATCGAAGCCAAGATTCACGCCGTGGGCTTGCTCATGTTCCTGACGCTCATTGCGTTCGTCACTTACGGCGAGCTTGTGCCCAAGAAGTAGCGCTACGTGCACCGCGCTACGTGCACCGCTCTATTTGCAGACAGACAGGTTCTTGGTGGCCGCGCGGATGGGGCCTAGGGTGCTCGACTTACGCAGCACGGACCAGTAGCGCGCGGCCCCGCGCCAGCCTGACGTCTGCGCGGAGATCACGCCGTCGCTCGCCAGCCACTTGTTGATGATGCGCACGGTGCAGGTGAGGTTGACCTTGGGGTCGTGCAGGGCGCTGCTGGAGCTCACGTCGCAGCCATAGGCCTTGGCGCTCTCGTAGGAGAGCTGCAACAGACCCCGGCTGACGACCGCGTTGCCGTTGCTGTCGTCGAAGCCCTCGGTGTACCGGGTGCTCGGGTTGTAGTTGCTCTCGAACTTGGCCATGGCCGCGATGAGGCCGATCCAGAACTGGGTCTTTCCGGCTTCGTCCAGGTTGCCGTAGTTCGGGCAGAACGAGGTCACGTCGCTCGGGGTCTTGCTGCGCATGGCGCTGCCGAATTTGGCGATGGCATCGGCGGTGAACTGGTTCCACTCGTCGGTGTCGGCGTGTTTGCCATCCCAGGGCATGGCGATGAAGGCGCCGTTGCCGCCGGTGCTCGACGAGCCCCCTTGCGACGTGCGCGCGAGGTAGTTGCCATGCACGAAGCCCTGCGTGCCATTGTGCGTGACCGGGATAAAGGCGCCTTGCGCGGCGCCCCGGCTCGTGACCTTGGTGCCGGTGCCGAGCACGCGGATGACACTGCTGCTGGTGCTCGGTCCCGTGCGCAGATTCACGTTCCCCGTGGTGAGCAGAAGCTCGCCGGCGGTGGAAGTCGTGATCGCATCGGAGGAGCTCTCGACGGCCTCGTCTTCGACGTCGTCTGTGGGGGCACACCCTGCGACAGTGAAGGCAAAGGCGATGGCGGCGGCGACACGGGCGAAGGAGCGCATTGCCCCAGCCCATTGCAACCACAATGCCGACCGCACGGTGTGCGCCGACGGTGGATTTCTGAAGGTGCGGGCGCGCGCCACTCGGAAAATTCAGCGACGTGCGCGGGTGTGGGGGATTGCCGCATCGCGAGCGTGCGCGAAAGCGAGCACGCGAGGAAACGCGATGGACTCGCCGTTGCGCGCGACGCGCACCGGAGACGCTAGCGAAGCGTCGCGGCGACGAACGACCTCTACCTACAACGTGCTCAGTGCGGCTTGCAGTCGCTCACTGCCTTGATCCACGTGCCGGCGTGGGCTGCAGTGCTGGCGGCGTCGCGGGCGCAGTGGTCGGCTTTTTGGGTGCAGCGTTGCGCGATCTCGCCCGTGGCTTTGACGAGTTGGTAGCAGTGGGCCTCGGTGCCCGGGCCGCATTCGCCGACGTCGGCAGCGTCGGCGCCACGCACCGTGGCCGAGTGCGCATCTTTGCACTCGGACTCTTGCGCGAAGCAGTACGAGCGCTCGTCCTCGCCTTTGGGTTTGACTTGGTAGCAGCGCCACTCCGCCGGCTTGGGCGGGTCTTTGCTGGCGTCGTAGGCCACGCGGGGGGCCTCGGCCTGCTTGGGCGGCCCGCAGGCAATGACGAGACACGGAGCAACGACGGCGGCACAGAGGAGCTTGCGTTTGGTCATGGGACGAACCTGGCGTCAGACTAGAGCGCGTTGTCGCAAATGGCCAGGCGGCAAGCCCCGCTCCCCGCCCCCCGCTCCCGCTCGCAGCAGCCCGAACTCGCTCGGAATGGCGCGAGTCCGGGAGCGGGAGCTAGCGTGAGAGGTAAGAGGCCCAAGCCCCGCTCCCCGCCTCCGGAGGCGTCGACGCTCGCGGGAAATTGCGCATTCTGGCGCGGACCTTTCCCTCGGAGCCCAGTTCGACTACCTATCGCGGCCCCATGATCAGCCAAGCCGACCTCAAGCGTCTCCGCTCGCTCCAGCAGAAGAAGTTCCGCGTCGAGAGCGGTCGGTACCTCGTGCAAGGGCGCAAGGTCGTGGCCGAACTGCTTTCCTCCAAACATCACGTCGAGACCATTCTCGCCACGGAAGACGCCGCGGCCTGGGTGCGGCCCATGGCGGCGCCGCGCAAGATCAACGTGCAGATCCTCGCCGGTCACGAGCTCGACAAGATTGGCACCTTCGAGAAGGGCAACGAACTCATTGCCATCGCCATGCAGCCCGACGAGCCCTCGTTCCGGGCGCCCGCCGCCGGCGAGCTGATGCTTGCCCTCGACGGTATTCGCGATCCGCGCAACATGGGCAGCCTGGTTCGCATCGCCGACTGGTTTGGCGTCAAGCGCCTGCTCTGCAGCAACGAGTGCATGGAGATCTACAATCCCAAGTGCGTGCAATCCACCATGGGCTCGCTGTTCCGCACGGAGCTTCGCTATGTGGACCTCAAGGTCGAGCTCGGCAAGTGTGCGGCGGCCGGCGCGCAAATCTACTTCGCGGACATGGAGGGCACACCCGTGTTCCAGGCCAAGCTGGCGAGGCCCGCGGTGTTGGTGCTCGGAAGCGAGTCGCACGGATTGTCCGAGGCCATCCAGTCGCTCAAGGCCACCATGATCTCCATTCCCCGCCTGGGCGGTGCAGACTCGCTGAACGTGGCCATGGCGGCAGCTGCGCTTTGCACGGAGTTTGCGCGCCAAGGTGCTGCCTAAGCGCCGGCCTCGGCCGGTTCGCGCTTGCCGTCGGCGAACCCTTCTCATCGATGCGCAATCGGTCGATAATGTGCGTTTGAGACACCGAAGCCGATTCGCCGTTGCTGGCCTTGCCCTTTTTGGCCTTGCGCTCATGCAGTGCAAAGAGCCCACGTCGGTGCAGCTCGTCATCAGCACCAATGTGCCGTTTGCCGCGGGGGCAACCCGTGTTGGCGTCTACGCAGCGCGCAGTTCAGCGGTCGAAGAAACCTCGCTGCAGGCGCTGCAAGATGCTTGGGGCTCTGACGGCAACGTTGGCACCATCACGGTCGTTCCCGGCGCCGACACCAGCGAGCCCATCTTCGTGCGAGTGGTCATGGGCATCGGTCGTGATCCCGAAGAGTGCCGACTCTCCTCGGTGCAAAAAGAGGGCTGCATCGTTGCCCGCCGCCGCGTCAGCTTTCTGAAGGGCGAGCCCCTGGTTGTACCCATACGATTGCATCTTGCATGTAATGGTGTCTTGTGTACGGCGGATACGA
The DNA here is from genome assembly GCA_044358965.1 of Polyangiaceae bacterium. Lineage (GTDB taxonomy): Bacteria > Myxococcota_A > Polyangia > Polyangiales > Polyangiaceae > SXNL01. The sequence goes on along the minus strand of JBIKNA010000285.1, from coordinate 5,317 downwards.
CGTGCAACGTGCTCGGTTCGTGCGTCAGCTCGGCCATCGACGGCGAGCAGTGCAAGACCGCTGGCGGCTGCGAAGTGCAGGGCGATGGTCCCAGCGCTCCGGGCCGTGATGCCGGGGGCGATGCGCTGGCGGATGGAGCATTGCCGGGCACTGATGCCGCAAGCGACACCGGAACGGACACGGGCCAGCCCAGCACCGACGCAGCGAGTGACGCCGCCAGCGATACCGGGACCGACGGAGCTACCGCAGATGCGGGCACGGACAGCGGTGCAGATGCCGGAAGCGACGGCGGGAACGACAGTGGCGCAGACGGCGGCAGCGGTTCGCCGGGGACGTACTCGCCTTGCACGGACACCATCGCCGTGGACCCGCAGGCGGCTTGGCCGGTGATGGGGGGATGCGCCAATCGCGCCAATCGCTCCCGTTTGCCGGGGCCGCACGCGCTTCCCGCACAACGCACCATCTCCCTGGAAGCGGATATCCCCAGCTCGCGCGTCCTTGGGGGGCGCGTCGTCGGCAACGTTCTGCAGGTCTACGTCAACATTTCCGGCGGCGTGCGTGCGGTGAATGTGCCCATGGGCGGTCAGGCGCTGTCCGTGGCATGGGCCAAGACACCGAACATAGGCAATTGGCTGTCCGGCATGGGGCCCGACGGCACCCTCTTCATGTCCGCTGCAGGCACCTACGCGCTCGACCCGACCTCTGGCAACGAGCTTGGTGGCTGGAGCACTACGGCGCCCCCCGCCACGCTCACGGACCTGTTGCCGGCCCCCGGACCTACGCGGGGGGTGTTCCTGTCCATCTCTGGCAGTGCGGGCGCGGTGTGCCTTCGCAATGCCCTAAGCAATCAGTGGTGCGTCTCGGAACAAGCGGCAGCCCCGGGTAACGTAGCCGTTGCCCCCGATGGCGATGTGCTCTGGGCCTGGAGGAAGAGCACAAGCCGTTCGGCCTATCGCCTTGGCCGTGCCGACGGAGCGACGCGCTGGGGGCCTGTGCAGACCAACAGCAACGTGCCGGTGCTCGCGGACATCATGGCCGCCTCCGACCGCACGTTCTTCTTCGCGCAGAGCGGTGGCATCCCGCACTATGTGGAGGCGCAATCCACTGCCAACGGTTCCAACGCTTGGGGGCCCGTCAACAGAGGGCCGTCCACCGTTTCCGGGCGCACGCTGCTGAGCGACAACTCGTTGCTCGTGGCCAACGAGGGCAGTTCTGGTCTCGTTGGCTACTCCGTTGCTAACGGGGCATCGTCGGTGCTTGTACCGGCCACGGCTCCAGGGGGCATCGTTTCCGACCGTGATGGCTGGATTTATCTGGCCGAAAGCAATGGCCTTGCGCTTCGGGCCTACGCTCCCCCGTACGCCGCGCAGTCGTGGAGCGTGGCCATTGGCGGTGGATGCGGCGCCCCCATCTTGGCGGCTGGTTTCGTCATCTTCATGTGCAATGACACGCTCAACGTGGTGGGCCCGTAGCCCGCGTGGGCTGAGGTGACCTGTCAGGCCGGGTACAACGCCGCGCACTTGTCGGCGCAGCGGATGCCGTCGATGGCGGCCGACACGATGCCCCCGGCATAGCCTGCACCCTCGCCGCAGGGGAACAGCCCGCGCACCTCGGGGTGCTCCAGGCGCTCTGGGTCTCGGGGGATGCGCACCGGCGAAGATGTCCGTGACTCGACGGCAACCACCACGGCCTCGTTGGTGAGGTAGCCGCGCATTTTTTTGCCGAAGGCTCGAAGGCCCGCCTGAAGCCGCGAGGCGATGTCTTGCGGCAACAGCTCGTCGACGCGGTGGCTCACGATGCCCGGCGGATAGCTGCAGCCGGGGAGGGTGCTCGACATGCGCCCCTCAATGAAGTCGACCATGCGTTGCGCCGGCGCCACTTGGGACTGCCCGCCCGCCTGCCATGCGCGCTGTTCGACCTGCCGCTGGAACGCAACGCCGCTGAGCGGGCCGGCATCGCCGCGGGGGCCCCGCAGCTCGACCACGATGCCGCTGTTGGCGTAGGGGTTGTTGCGCTTGCTGGGGCTCCACCCATTGGTGACCACCTCTCCGGGGGCCGTGGCACAGGGGGCGATGATGCCGCCGGGGCACATGCAGAACGAGTAGACCCCCGCGCCTTGCACCTGCTCCACGGCGGAGTAGCTGGCCGGGGGCAACAGCGGGTCGCGCGTGGGGCTGTGGTACCGAATGGTGTCGATGATGGCTTGGGGATGCTCGAGGCGAACCCCCATCGCAAAGTCTTTGCGCTCGATGCGAATGCCTCGTGCGTGGAGCATGGCGAAGATGTCTCGGGCCGAGTGTCCCGTGGCGAGGATCAGCCGCGTGGTGGTGATCTCGTCGCCGTTGGCCAGCCGCACGGCCTGCACCGCTCCGTCATGCACCACGATGTCCGAAACGCGCGCGCCAAAGCGGACTTCGCCGCCGGCATGTCGAATGGCCTCGCGCATGGCGCTGATGATGCCCGGTAGCTTGTTGGTGCCGATGTGCGGGTGCGCGTCGACCAAGATATCGGCGCTCGCGCCGTAGGCCACCAGGGTGCTCAAGATCTCGTGGATGTCGCCGCGCTTGCCGCTGCGCGTGTACAGCTTGCCGTCGCTATAGGTGCCCGCACCGCCTTCGCCGAAGCAGTAGTTGCTGTCCGGGTCCACCACCCCACGCTGGGTAATGGCTGCCAGATCGCGACGCCGCTCGCGGACGTCTTTGCCGCGTTCGAGCACGATGGGTCGCAAGCCCAGCGAGATGCAGCGCAGCGCCGCAAACAGTCCCGCTGGGCCGCTCCCCACCACGACCACCGCGGGAGCTCGGCTTCGGTCGGGCAGCACCGGCGGTGCGATGGTCTCTGGGGCTAGAGGCGCATCGCTGACTTCGACACGCAGTTGGATGCGCGGCTCCCGCGCGCGACCGTCGATGGAACGCTTGAGCACGCGAACGCCCTGCGCCTGGCCTTCGGCGAACCCTGCCGCGGTCTCGGCGCTGCGGCGAACCTGCGCCGGGTCTGCCGCCGCGGCCGGTGACAATACGATGTCGACGGTGCGGGTGGCGCTCATGGGCAGAGCAACGGTTTAGCGGTGTTGGCGCGGAAAGACAATTGTGTGGAAGGATGCAATGCGGCCCCGCGGCTCCCGTTCTGCGCGCCCGCGGCAGAGGAGCCTCAGGACGAGGTCACTGCCGCAAGCGGCGTTCGCATGACATCCAGAAAGGCCGTGATCGTCGGCGAGCCACGGTGCTCCGTACGGTGGATGGCCCACGTCGAGACAAGTGAGCTGTGCCAGGCCCAGGGCGACGAGGACATCCTGCCGGATGTCATGTCCCGACAGGTCTTCGAACAATGGCGCAAAGACCCGAAGTCCGTGGAGTTGCAGTTCGCTTCCATGTGAGCGCCCTTCGCGGAGGGGCTGCCGTCTCGCTGTGCCAGTCGTCTCCTTTGGAGCAGGCGCTGGCGTTCACGGGCCCGAGTGAGAGCCACTCGGGCCCTTCCACGTAACGTCCGCAGGTTCTGGGGCCGATTGGCTTTCTAGTCGCAGCGAATCGACTCTTCGGGGCAGGGGGCCTGGCTGCCCCCATCGCCCGTGGTTGCCGTGCCCATGCGGGCCTGTGGCGCAGAAAACAGGGCCACCAGCGATAGTGCGCCGCAGGGAGCGGAGGCTCGATCTTTGTTGAAGTCGGCCGCGAGGTCTCTGGCCTTGCACAAGACCGGCTTGATGAGCGCCGCAGAGGCTGGGTTGTTGCACAATCGCGTGGTGCCAACGAAGGGGTCCACCAAAGACGCCAAGATATCGCGCACCAGCATGCGGCCCTGCAAGACACCGTCTTCCAGGCGCATATCCGCGCCGGTGCCAACGATGCGCGCGGTGAGGCGTCCGCCGCGCAAGTCGACGCGACTCCCCTGCACGGGGATGGGAATGTCGAGCGACGCGACCAAGATGCCGTCGTTGACGTATGCCGCAGTGTCGCGCACGACAGCGACGCAGGTATCCATGGTGCAAGGCGTCCCTTCGGCGGGACCTGTGGCGAGCCCGCCAAGGTCTACGCGCCAATAGTCCGTGCCGTCGTACCTTGGGCGCACGAAACCGCCATCTGGATCGGGGCCAGTTCCTCCGTCTATGGTCCCCTGAGAGCGCGCCTCGTTGTAGAGCGAAACCGTCACCTGGCGGTCGTTTTTGCCACCGTTGTAGCCGCGAACGGTAACGAGGACCCCGCTGTAGCCCTCGGCGAAGTTCACCGCGGTCCGGCCATCGAGATCGATACCGACAGATCGCACGACGTCGAGCGCCGCGTTGTCGCGACCGCCCGGACCATCGCACGCTGGGGCGGCATCATCGAGAATGCACGAAGGGGGCCCTGGGCACGTCGCAACGCCATCCATGTCGTAGCCGCGTGGTTCTTGGCCTGCGTCCGGTCCGGGGTTGACCACCAGTGACTGCAGAGCAAAAACGAAGCTCTGCTCGCCATCACCGTCCTCGGTGCCAGGTCGGGGCGGTACCGTGGCGAGTGCGACGGCTGCCTCGGCGTCAGCGTCCGCGCTGGCGCCCCCATCGCGCGTCGCGCCATCTGTTGGAGACGCATCGAAGGGAGGGGCGCTTTGCGCCGTCGAGTATTGCACAGTGCATGCAAGCCAAAGGAGTGCCGCCGCGCTTACCGACGCTGCTCCAAGCAGTCCCTGCCTCCACATGCGCGTGGAGACTAACAGGCGGGCACTGACCTTGGCAGGGGGGGATGTGATGTGGCGCTTTCGAGCTCCCCGGCCGGAACCGATGTCTCCTTTGCACCCCCATCGTCGAAGGGCGCCGATGGGGGCACGGCCGTTCGCGCGTTTTTCTTCGGGCAACGTGTCTCTTTACCTTGGGCACCCTGGCGTTCCTGGACCCAGGTGGTAGCCCCGGTGCGTGATGACCTGGTCTCCGCGCGCGTTTGGCTTCCTTGCGTTCATTCTTTCGGCATGCGGCAGCTCGTCCGGCACAACGGCCTCGGAGCCAGACGCGGGCCCCGTGGTTGTCGACGCCAGCATCAGTGCGGACGCAAGCGCCGATGTGGCCATTGCCGAAGCCGGGCCCAGCGATGCAGGCCTTGCCGACGCGAAGGTGGTCTCGGTCTGCGAGAGCTCGAGCACCCGGGTCAAGTGCCCGTACAAGACGCACACCATCGAATCGTCGGCGCGCCGGGCGCACTATGCGCTGCCTGGCAGCGCCGCGGGCGCCAAGGGCTTCCCGCTGGTCTTCTTGTTTCAGGGCTCGTTCTTCAGCGGCGAGAACTACTTCGAAGCCGGGGTCAACGATCCGTACGGTGGCCTGTACCAAGCCCAGCTCGTCAAGGCGCTG
>JBIKNA010000284.1:0-9294 GCA_044358965.1 Polyangiaceae bacterium | reverse complement strand
CGCGCAGCGCTTGCCCATGGCGACGTTGGTGCCCTGCTGGTGGAGCCCGTGCTCGGGCGCGGCGGGTGCGTGGTGCCGCCCGCTGGGTTCTTGCGCGAACTGCGTGCGCTATGCACCGAACATGGCGCGCTCTTGGTGGCCGACGAGATCTGGTGCGGCATGGGGCGTGCCGGGGCCCTCGTCAGCTGCCTCGACGAGACCACGCCGGATCTCTTGTGCTTGGCCAAGGGGCTCGGCGCGGGCTTTCCCATCAGCGCGTGCGTGGGCAGACAAAGCGTCATGGAGGCCTGGGGCGCCCACGGCGGTACGGTCATCCATACGGCCACGCACTTTGCCGCGCCCGGCGCGTGTGCCGCAGCGCAGGCAAGCTTGCACGCGTTGCGCACGCAGCGTTTGCCCGAGCGTGCATTGCGTGTGGGCGATGCCTTGCAGGCCCACCTGGGAGATTGCCTCGATGGCACGGGCACCCTGGTGCGCGGTCGCGGTCTCATGATCGGCTGCGAGCTGCCTTCGGCCAAAGAGGCCTTGGCCGTGGCCCGCGGCATGCTTTCCCGTGGGTACCTGGTGCTCACCGGCGGGGTGCGCGGCAACGTGCTCACGCTGAGCCCCGCGCTCACCCTGCCCGAGGCCCTCGCGGCGGACTTTGCCCGCGCCTTGGGCGCCCAAGTTCGCGGCGTGCCTGTGCTATAGCCCGCCCCAGGCAACATGTTCGACACGGCGCAAAGCGACGCGCTCCACGCGCGCGTGCAGGCATTCATCCAAGCGCACATCGCGGGGCAAGCGGCTCCCGAGCCCTTCGACGCGCTTGCCTGCGCGCTCTTTCGGCACCAGGTGCAGAGCAACGAGCCCTACGCACGCCTTTGCCGGGCCCGTGGGGTGGTGCCGGCGCACGTCACCCATGCCGAGCAGATCCCCGCGGTGCCCACCGATGCCTTCAAGGTGGCCCGCATCGCCGCGTTCCCCCCGGCGCTCGAGCGCGGGCAGTTTCGCACCAGCGGCACCACCATTGGGGCCCGGGGCAGCCACCCGTACCGCACCACGGCCACCTACGACATGGGCGCGCTGGCCTTTGCGCGGCAAACGCTGCTGCACGGCTTGCCCACGCCGCTGCCGGTTGCCGTGCTGGGCCCTTCGCCGCAAGCGTTGCCCGACTCGTCGCTCACGCACATGATCGCGAGCTTCGTTGCGGCCATCGGGCTGCCGGCCACGCCAGCACAAACCTATTTCATCAGCGACGGCATCATCGATCTGGGGGCCTTCGACGAGCGCATCGCCCGGGCCATGGTCGATGGCCCCGCGCCCGTGTTGGTGCTCGGTACCTCGTTTGCGTTCGTGCACCTGCTCGACGCACTGGGCGACAGCACCTTCGCGCTGCCCAAAGGCAGTCGCGTCATGCACACCGGCGGCTTCAAGGGCCAGAGCCGCGAGGTGGCGCCCGCAGAGCTTCGCCGCAGCATCGCCGCCGCGTTTGGCATCGAACAAGCCGATGTCATCGCCGAGTACGGCATGACCGAGCTCTCGAGCCAGTTCTACGAGGCCACGCGCGCCCAAGACCCGCAGCCGCACGGCACCTTCGTCGAGCCGCCCTGGGCCCGGGTCAGCATCGTGGACCCCGAGACCTTGGCGCCTATGCCCGAGGGGCAAGTGGGCCTCATCCGCATCACGGATCTATGCAACGTCGATAGCGCCTGCGCCGTGGTCACCCAAGATCATGGCGTGCGGGGACCGCACGGGTTCTCTTTGATGGGCCGAGCCCCCGGCGCGCCGCCCCGCGGTTGCTCCATCGCCATCGACGAGATGCTGTCGTCCAAGGACGCGCCCTCGTGAGCCTGCGTCCTTCGGACCCAGCCGCCCAGCGCTCCATCATCGACTCGTTCTTGCGCGCGGCCAACACGCTGTACGCGCAGCGGCATCAGCATGCGCCGGCCATCGCTGCGTCTGCGGGGCTCAGTGTGGACGGTGCCCTTTTGGGGTTCGAGGCGCTGGAGCGAACTTGTTCGTCCGAAGAGGCCGCGTCCCTCGTGCGCGCGGTGCCGCAGGCCCACACGGCCTACGTGCTGCTGTCGGCCAATGTCTTCGTGGCACCGTTTCGGGCGCTGCTTCTGGCGCGTCTGGGCGCGTCTCGGGTGGTCGTGCGCCCCTCGTCGCGAGACCCGTACTTTGCCGGAGCGTTGGTGCAAGCGCTCGCAGACGACAACATTGCGCTCGATGCCGAACTCACCTTGCCCCGCGAGGGGCCGGGCATGGTGCACCTGTATGGCAGCGACGAGACCCTCGCGGCCGTTCGTGCGCAGACGCGCATGCCGGTCTGGGGGCACGGCACAGGCTTTGGTGCAGCCTACGTTGCCGCCCACGAGATCACGGCCGGTGTCGCGCAGCAGCTTGCGCTCGACGTCACTGTGTTCGATCAGCGCGGATGTCTCTCGCCCAAGGTGATCTTCGTCGAAGACGCCGAGCCAGGCGCCCCCGCGCTGGCCTTGCTGCTGCACCAAGCGCTTGCGGGCTCGCCGGTGCCCCGTGGCGAGCTGCACCCAAGCGAGCGCTCGCAGATCACGCACTTCGTCGACACCATGCGCATGGCCGGCGATGTTCACCTGGGCGATGCGCACGTGGTGGCCGTGGCACCGCCAGGCGCCACGGTGCTCTTGCCACCGGTGGGTCGCACTGTGCTCGTGGTGCCAGTCCAGGCCGCGTCCGATGTGCCTACGCTGCTGGCCCCCATGAACCGCTTCGTCACGACCCTGGGGGTCAGCCACGCGGCGGCGCGCGAGCAGTTTGGCCTAGCGTTTCCGCGGGCCCGGCTGTCGCCCCTCGGGGCCATGCAGCGGCCGCCGCTCGATGGCCCCGTCGACTTGCGCACCCCTGAACCCCTGGGCGGTTCGTGATCCGCCCCGCCGAACGGCACTCCACAGCCGCCCAACGCGCCTGTGGATAACTTGCGAGCAACTTGGGATCTCGCTGCGTTCCCGAGAGCTTATCCTGGGGTGAGAGATGTGCGCCTACCGTGGGCAAACCTGCTCAAGATTGCGTGAGCCTTGAGTTTTCTGGGTCACTACGTCATCGTGGTGGAGCAGGTTGTGTTTGGCCAGCTGGCGCGCAACCTCACGTTGGAGGCAGCATCATGGTCAGGCGTGCCGGAGAATCGGCCCTGGGGGTAGATACGGGTGAGCACGAGGTTCCCACGCCCTCGCAGCGCGCACGTTCGAATTGGACTCCCGATTTGTCGTCGGCCAGCGCCGGCACCCGCACGCGGGCTGCAGACTTCGTGTTCGAGAAGCTGGCCGGCGCGGTGCTGCGTGGCGAGCTTGCCCCGGGCGATCCGCTGCCTCCCGAGCGCGAGCTCGCCGAGAAGTTCGACATCTCCCGCGTACTGGTGCGCGAGGCCATTCACCGCCTCAAAGATCTGGGCCTGGTGCGCGTGCGCCAGGGCGGCCAGACCATCATCCTCGACCCCGAAGACGCCACGGATCCGCGGCTCATTCCGCTGGTCATCGAGCTGGCCGCGCCCGAGAAAAACGCCTTCCGCGACATGGCCGAGCGGCAGCTGTTGCAGGCCATGTTGCTGCTCGAGCTGGCCGAAGCGCGCATGAACGTGGCCCAAGTGGCCGAGCTCGACCGAATCCTCGACGAGTACGAGGCCGAGGGCGAGGCGGGCACCTGGAAGTTCATGACCAGCTTCTGGACCCTGGTGGCCAAGGCCACCAAGAACCAGTTCTTGTGGCGCGAGACGCGCTTCTGGTTCGAGGTGCTGTACCGCCGTACTGGCGGCCAGATGCCCACGGTGCTGCCGTGGACCCAGCGCATCCAGCTGCATCGTGATCTCGTGCTCAAGCTGCGTAAGCGCGAGGGCGCCGCAGCTCATTACATGGAATCCGTGCGACCCATCTTCCTGGCGTTCTCGGCGTAGCACGCGAACAGCTGCCGCCCTGCGCGGACGGTTGCCTCTGGCCCAGCGCGTGGCGCGGGGCAGGGGCGCAAGCAAGGGTCGCCCCGAGAAGCGTGCGTCCGTTCGGGGACGCGTTCGGCTTTGAGGCGCGGGATGGGGCCGGGCAGCGCCTGGGCCCGGCGCGGGCGCTTGGCCGCGGCGCTACGGGCTCTTGGCGCCTGTGATGGCGCCTTGGTGTGGTGCAGGGTGATCCATGGGGTTCGGGTTTGGGTTCGGGCGGTCGGTGAGATCTCCGGTGCCCAACGTGGATCACCCAATCGTCCGAGCACGCGTGGGCGGAACGGCGCCAAGTACGCAGATGGGCGCACGATGTAAGTCAAGTAGTTCCATGGGGTTGAGTGCCATAGGGGCATTTCGTCTCGTGGCGGAGACAGCTGGCACCGTCGTTGCTGAAGAGTCTACTGGGTAACGGAGCGAGGGCGCCGAAGCCCGAACACCAAGAAAACCCTCTCGCTCCCGCGAGAGCCAAAAGGAGAGAGAAACCATGAACGTCAAAACCACCCTGTTCGTCCTGTCCGTGTTCGCGTTCGGCATGCTGTCCCAAGGCTGCTTGCTGGCTGGCCTGCTCCCCAAATGAGCGCCGCCGCGTAACCCCAAGAACTCAACGACTGAAACCAGACTCCAAGGAAGAAGAAGCAATCATGAACGTCAAGACCACCCTGTTCGTCCTGTCCGTGTTCGCGTTTGGCATGCTGTCGCAGGGCTGCTTGCTGGCTGGCCTGCTCCCCAAGTGAGCTGAGACCGCGCACATATCCGCTTCCTGTTTCGTGTAACCATCACGCATCTGTTCCGAAAGAAGAAACGCAACCATCATGAACGTTAAGACCACGCTGTTCGTCTTGTCCGTCTTTGCCTTTGGCATGTTGTCGCAGGGCTGTTTGCTCGCGGGTTTGCTGCCGAAGTGACCGTGTGACGGAACGACTCGACGAATGCTCGCGTGGCGGCCCCGACGTGCCGCCCGCCGAGCCGAGAACGAAGCACAGCAGTTGGGAAGCGGCAGGGCTCGAGAGCCACCAAGGGCTATTGGCCTTGCCGAACTGGGTGCCCGCTAGCGAGACAGCGATCGCGTCTCGCCCACGTCAAGAATCCAAAGCCGCGAGGGATCTCGCGATTGATTGTGCCAGGCAGCGCGCAAACGCTCGGGCGGCTCTTTGCAGTGCTCGTCCGTGAGCTTGAAGGTGCCCCAGTGCATGGCGAGCAGGTGCTTTGCGCCCAGCAAGTCGAAGGCACGTACGGCTTCTTCGGGACCCATGTGCTGGGCCTGCATGAACCATTGCGGCTCGTAGGCGCCGATGGGCAACATGGCCCAGTCGATGCGCGGCGCGCGCTCGCGAATGGTTTGGAACGTGAGCTCGCTGAGCGCCGTGTCGCCTGCGTGGTACGCCACACCTTCGGGGCCCTCGTACACGAAGCCGCCCCACAAGCGCGTGTTCTTGTCGAGCGGTGAGCGCATGCCCCAGTGCTGCGCGGGCACCAGCGTGATGCGCAAGTCGCCTTGCACGGTGCTCTCGAACCACCCGAGCTCGATGACGTTGCGAAGGCCCTGCGCGCGCAACAGTGGGCCCACGTTGGTGGGCACCACGAAGGTGGTCTCGGGACCGATGCGCCGGAGCGTGGGCATGTCCAGGTGATCGAAGTGGTCGTGGGACACCGTCACGATGTCGAGCTTGGGCACGTTGGCCAAGGCCACGCCCGGGGCCACACGACGCTTGATGACCGTCTGGATGCGTTCGCTCCAGATTGGGTCCGTGGCGATGAGCTTGCCGCCGAGGCGCAGCACCCAAGTGGCGTGGCCAATCCAGGTGGCGTGCGGCGACACGGCGGAAAGGGCCGCGCCGTCGTTGGGGCGACTGGGCGTGACGAAGTCTGCGTCGTTGGGCCGCACGCGCTTGCCCGTGACGCGATCGGCCACCTGCCACTTCAAGATGTCGAGTGGACTCTTGTCGGGCGTGGTGCCGTCGAGATTACGAAAGCGCATGAGCGCCGGCGCTGGCCTTGGGGCCAGAGGCCTTAGGCTTGGGCCGTCTTGAGCGGGATGATTTGCACGCGGCGATCGGCGCCTTCGCCGTGGCTCTCGGTACGAACGCCCTCGACCTCTTTGAGCGCCATGTGCACCACGCGGCGATCGCGGGGGCTCATGGGATCGAAGGTGATGACCTTGCCCTCGGTGGCCACGCGGCGCGCGAGCTTCTGCGCCATCTCGGCCAACTGGTCTTCGTGCCGGGCGCGGTAGCCCTCGGCGTCGACGGCCACGTGCTTGCGCTCTTCGCCGGGGCGGTGCGCAATGCGGGTGGTGAGGTACTGGATGGCTTCGAGCACGAGGCCCCGCTTGCCGATGATGCGACCCGCGTCGGGACCCTCGATTTCGAGGCGAATCTCCGCGCCGTCTTCTCCCTCGCCGTCGTCCGGTGCGAGCTGGCACTCGGCATCCATCTGCATCTTGCTCAGCAGCATGCGAACGAACGCGAGGGCTCGCTCGGTCTGGGCGTCGGGGGCAATGGACTTCGTGCTTTCGTCGCTCATGGAAGTAGGGGACGTCCTTACACGACTCGGCGGGTGGGGTAAACCCTCGGGGGCCAGAACTCCGTGGAGCTGCGGCCTGGAGCCGCGGCCGCCCTGCGGCCTTGCGGCGAATAACGTTACGAAAGGACGAAAGATTTGCGAATTCCGCCACCTACATAACTTTTGTGCAATGCGAACGATGGGCGCTGCACGTAACGTGGCGCCGAATTCCGCCGGATTTTCTTCCCGGAATCTCGCTGGTGTTCGCCCATGGCCATTCAAGTTCGCAAAAAGCGCAGAGCCGACAACTCCGCCGCCGAGTACCGCAAGATGCTGGCGGATTGGCTCGAATCGTACCGGGAGGTCGTCTCCGGCAAGTTCCTCGCGTCGGACTTCCTGGCCGCGGTCACCGTCGCGGCAGTCGCGTTGCCGCTCAACCTGGCCCTGGCCGTGGCGAGCGGTTTGCCCCCCATCGCTGGCCTCGTGGCTGGCGCCATCGGCGGCATCCTCGCGGGCCTCTTTGGTGGGTCACGTTTGCAGGTCACGGGGCCCGCAGCCGCGCTCAACGTCATGGTGCTGGCCATCGCCACGGACTTCGGTGCCACCGGCGTCGCTGCCGCGGCCATGGTCATCGGCCTCATCCAAGTGGCGCTGGGGGCGTTTCGCACGGGGCGCGTGGCCAAGCTGGTCCCCGAGTCTGTGCTCGCGGGGTTCACCACGGGCGTGGGCCTCAAACTGCTCGACTCGCAGATCCCCGAGGTCTTGGGCTTCGACTACAAGGTCATCGAGCTTGCGCAGATGATGCACCGGCCCGCATGGCTGCACCATGTCTCGTGGGGCGCCGTGGTGTGCGGGCTTGGCGTCGCGTTTTTCGTCACGTCGTTGCGCAGCTACAAGCGCTTCCCCGCGGCCATCGTGGGCTTGGCCACGGTCACCTTCATCGCGCTCTACCTCAAGTGGGATGTCGAAAAGGTTGGCGCGGTGCCGTCCAAGCTGCCGCGCATCGGGCTTCCGGTGCTCCCCGACGAGCGCTGGCTCGACCTCATCGTTCGCACGGTGCCGCTCGCCTTGCTCGCCTCGGTGGAGTCACTGCTCTCGGCCCGGGCCGTGGATCGCATGGTCGATGCCAAGACGCCGCACAACCCGGACGTTGAACTCTTTGGGCAGGGCATCGCCAACATCGGCGTGGGACTCATGTCGGGCATGCCGGTCAGCGGCGTCATCGTCCGCTCCGGAGTCAACGCGCAGAGCGGCGGCAAGACGCGGCTGGCCTCGGTGCTCCACGGCGTGTTCCTGCTGCTGGCAGTGTTCTATCTGAGCAAGGTGCTGGCCGAGGTACCGCTGGCCGCCCTGGCGGGCCTTTTGTGTGTGGTTGGCTTCCGGCTCGTCGAGGTCAAGGCGCTGCTGCACATGGTGCGCACCGAGCGCATCGAGGCTGCCGCGTTCGTGTTCACCGCTGCGGGCACGGTCTCCGGGCACCTCATGACGGGCCTTGTGGGCGGGCTTGTGCTTCACACAGTGCACAGGTTCATCCACCGGCACGAAAACGCCGCCAGCGCGCTGTCCGAGCAGGAAAAGAAAGAGGGCGTCCGCGCGGTGCTCTCCAAGGCCCACGCCTCGGCCCGCAAGCCGCTCCACCAGATCGGCGAGTCGCCGGAGTACCACGCATGGCTCCGGCAGATTCGTGAGCGCGGGTCCCGAGCCCGCACGGCGTTTGTGCACAACCAGGCCTCGGTCATCGGCAAGGTGGTCCTGGGCGAACACGTTCACATCGCCGCCGGCAGCTCGGTGCGCGCCGACGAGGGCAGCCCGTTCTTCATCGGCGACAACTCCAACATCCAAGACGGCGTGGTGATCCACGCACTCAAGGACCGCAAGGTTGTGGTTGGGGGCGAGGACTGGGCCGTGTTCGTCGGGCGCAATGTCTCCATGGCCCACGACGCGCTGGTGCACGGCCCTTGCTACATCGGCGACGACACCTTCGTGGGCTTCAAGGCTGTGGTGCACGACTCGGTGGTGGGCTCGCACTGCTACATCGGCATCGGCGCCGTTGTCGTGGGGGTCGAGATCCCCGATGGGCGATTCGTGCCGCACGGACGCATCGTCGACAGCGCCGACGCTGTGGCGCAGCTCCCCTTGGTGAGCGACGCCCACCGTGAGTTCAACGAAGACGTGGTCGAGGTCAACCGCGGTCTTGCCACGGCGTACCGCCGCGACGCCGGCACGCAGCACGGCCCCACGCGCGTGGTGCCCGCAAGGCCCGCCCGGTTCTCCGAGTCAGACGACGAACAGCCCCGTTGGGGCCACAGCGACAGGTTCTGAGATGTTCACCTACGGATTTACAGTCGGTCTGGTTCTTGGGCTGCTCTTGCTGTCGCGCAAGTGTGCCTTTCGCGTCGAAGAAGGTCACTTGGCCGTGGTGGTGCGCTTTGGCGCGGCGCTCACCGAGCCCGGCGAGCATGGCCCCTTGCGCACCTTTGGCCCCGGCGCCCACTTCAAGTGGCATTGGGATCACGTCATCGCCGTTTCGATGAAGGAGCAGAACCTGGACCTGGCGGGCGACGACGATCGCCGGTCGGTGATGACGCCGGACGGCACCATCCTGCGTTTCGAGTCCATCTTGCGCTACGCCCCCGACAAGGCGCAGCTCTCGCATTTCTTGTTTGGCCTGGCGCGCCCCGTCGAGCACGTGACCGAACTCTTTACGTGTTTGCTCCGCAACGAGATCGCGAACTTTCACGCGACCTCTCGCCCGGGCGACGCCTTGTCCACCAACGCCGTCGACGAGGGCGGTGGCTCCTACGCCCTGCTTCGTCGCGAACGCAAGCTCATCCACCACCGGATCG
>JBIKNA010000702.1:0-2715 GCA_044358965.1 Polyangiaceae bacterium | reverse complement strand
AACGCGCCCTCGGCGGCGTTGCCTTGCACCGGGGCGCTGCCAAGCTCGACGTTGGGCACCGTTTGCAGGCTGCGCAGATACGCCGTGATGCCCACGATGGCATCGTCGTCGTAGGGGCCACTCGATGCGCGGTGCCACGCAGACATGGTGGTGCCCGGTCGGCCGCGGGCGATGCTGCGGCGCAGAAACTCGTCACTCGCCGTAGACAGGAATGTCTGGTTCGCGAGCGCCGTCGCGTTGTCGGCGGCATAGCCTTGGGCGTTGTCTCCGTGGCACAACGCGCAGGTGCGCCCGTAGTTCTGTTTGCCCGCCTGCACCGACGTGGGGGCCGGCGCCGACTCGACGTCGCACGAAGCGACAAGCGCCAAGCTGCCGGCGGCCAATGTAGCTGGCAGAACGCGTAGAGAGGTGAGGCGAAGCATGTTCACGGCAAACTCCTGCCGAGGTATGTAGCGCCGCCGCCGCGCGGCTGCAAATCTGGCCCGTGCACTGCGACACCTCGTCGCAGTACGCCTCGCCTATTCAGTACATCACTTGGGTTTGCGCCGGGCGGTGTACAGGTGGAACGTGCCGGGGGGGCCCGAGGCGCCGGGCCGGTCCGAAGCGATGATGAGCGAGCAGCCATCGGGCGATGCCCAGCTCACGCGGGTGTTCGCCGTGGCGAAGCTCAGGTCCTGGACCAGGACCGGAGCCGAGAACGTTGGCGGGTTTACCGTGAGCTGCCGGCTTACCCAAACTCGGCCGACGGATTCGTCGTACAGCGGGGCAGCATCGGGCGTGCCGCTGTCGAGCGTCTTGATGCCACCGTCGGGGAGACTGACCCGACCGGAGGTGAAGTACAGGAACCCGTTGGCGAAGACCGGGGAATAGTCCGAGGTAAATGTCGGCAAGTTGGCTGCAGCTACGGGTTGCCGCGCGGTTCCAGTGAGCGTGCTGTCGTAGTCCAGATAGAACACGTCCGAGTGGTTGCCCGTAACGAACGCCGAAAAGAAGGCCCGGCCGCCTCCGTTGGCGGACGGGACCAAGAAGCTGTCGCCCTCGAGGCCGCCGGTGTTCCATGTCGAAGGATTGGTCTCGCCCAGGCGCACCGGGGAGCTGATGTCGCTGAAGTCGTTCTTGTTGACGATGGCGTAGTAGAAATCAAAGCTGCTGAAGAAGGAGCCGCCACCCGAAATCGGAACGCGACGGTCCGAGCCGAACACGATGCGTGGTGTCGGGCCGGGCACAAACATCGGCGACCCTTCGTTGGTGCGTCCGCCGTCGGGGTCGATGCCGCCGAGCTGGTTCAGCGTGCGTGCGCCCGTCCACTGGCCCCCCACACGTTCGGCGATGTAGACGTTGGAGCTTGGGTCCCCGACGTTGTTGATCGCGCGTCGTGTAAAGAGCAAGTACTTGCCGTCGGGTGTGGGGCGCCCGCTCCGATCGTCAAAGTTCTCGTCGTTGAGTTCGTTGATGAGTGCGAGGGGGCCGTCCAACGGATCGTTCGGCTGGCAGCCCTCAGGGCCTGCGTCGACCACACCGGAATCCGTGACCACGTCGGGGGTGCCCGTGTCGGTCGCGGCGTCGGGGGCGCCCGTGTCGACCACGACGTCGGGGGCGCCCGTGTCTACCGGGGGAGCAGGCGCATCGCCGCCAGCATCCGTGCCGGGTTGGTCGACTTCGTATGTTCCGAGGAGCGCCGTGCACGCCACGAGCGTGGGGGCACCCACGGCCAATGCAATCCAAACTCGAACCCTCCCCTTGTGCATCCGCAAAGCCTCCCCAGAAGAACCCACGCAGCGTTCATGACGCACGGAGGAATCGAACGGTGCTATCGCCTATTGCGCGCGGGCGGCCAGATTCCCGGCACCGTAGCTACCAAATAAGGCAGCTCGAACGAGTGCCTGCGCCGTGGCCTCTGGCCGTGTCTCCTTACTGAGACGGGAACTGCATCGGAATCGTGAGCGACTTGCCGCGGCACTTGTCGCCGTCTTTGAAGGGGTCGTCCTTGATGGCCTTGAGCATGCACTTGATCACGGCATCACCCAGATCACTCTTGTCGGGTGAGGCGGGCGCTTGCACCTTGCCCACGCCATCCACGTTGATGACCAAGCGCGCCTGGCCCTTGAGGTCGGGTTTCTTCTTCTTGGCTTCGTGGTAGCAGGCCTTGAGTGCTGGCCTCACGTGTTTCTCGTAGGCCGAGCTTGGGCCGATGCAGGTGTCCGGTGGTTCGTCGCTGCTGGTGGGCGTGCCCGCCGTTGCGCTCGAAGTCGTCGAGCTCGTTTGCGTGGTGGTCGCGAGCAGATCGCCAGCGCCTGCATCGACCGGGGCCGACGCCGTTCCGGCCGTCGAGGATGCGCTGGTTGAAGCGGCCGGGGCCGGCGTGGGCTCGGCGGGGCCCGGGCCACTGGGCTTGCCAGCGCCACAAGCCGAGAGCAGGAGAAATAGAGCTAGGCAGGATGTTCGCATCGCGAGCCATGTTCGCCCGAAACGCCCCGAGGCCCAAGTGGGATGCTTCGGCCAGGTGCGGGCTGCATGCGCGGGTTAGCGGCAACGTGGAACTCTTGGGGCGCTGCACGACTGTCGCTGCGAATGGTCGCTCGTGCCCCCATGCTGCGACAACTCACACCGGCGAGGGCGCCAAACCCTGGACCTGAAAGCGCAAAGTCACAACCCCTGCGCGAGTGCTCACGGCCCTCCCGGACGAGCGCCTCTGGAGGGCGGGCGCGCTATAAC
>JBIKNA010000701.1:0-2728 GCA_044358965.1 Polyangiaceae bacterium | reverse complement strand
GCATGTCCGCGTCGGCACGAAGGGACTTCTGCATCCGATGGAGTCTTGAATTTGAACAACAGGAGAGAAAGCTCGATGATTTTCTTGACTACAACAGGAAAACCAAAGCCCTCTTGCACGAACAACCCCCGGACGACATAACCGCCCATTACGCGCCCTGTGCCGAGCCGCGCCACTTCCGCCCGTCTGGCACAAGCTGGGCGCCCTTGGGAGGCGTGAACCGACGTGGCGTGAACCGACGTGGTGGTCCTACGGAGACGGAAGCGCATCGTTCGCGAAGGTGCAAAAGGGATGGCCCACCGCCAAGGTGCTGGAACTGCTTGGCGGCCCAAGGTCCTGCGACAGCGGCACCTGGGTCTACGTAGCGGGCCAGTTCACCGGCCCCGAGATCACCTACGAGTTCACCGTGAAGAAGGGCGTGGTCACGAAGATCGAACAGCACGGCGTCGCCTGCCGCATGGTGCAGTAGCGCCTCCAGCAGGCTGCCCGGCACCATGGCCAGGCGCCTGAGTCAGCGTCGAGACGTGAATGGAGGGAACAAACGCCGTGGCCGCAGGGTTTCGAGTGGCAATGTGCGAACACGAGATTCGCTTCGTGAGGCTACGACCGGCACTGGTGGCGGGGCTCTTGGTCATGGCCGGCTGTGGTCGGGCGCCGGCGTCAACGGCACCGCTCGAAGACGCTTCTGCGCGCTCTGCCGCCTTCACCGACGGCATGCTGGAAGCCCTCGGACGTTCGTCGCAGGGCTACGCGACCACAGACGACGAGCCGGCCCCCGCGGACGATGGCCCGATCCTGGATGCGCTACGGACCGAAGATTTGGCGAAACTTCGATCCATCGCGGGGGACCTCGTCGTCGACGACACCGTGCGATACATCGCAGGCAACCTGCGCGCGCTGCCCCCTCGGCGCCACCTGCGCAACGAGGCCACGGGTGGCCTCCTGGTGTCGGTCTACGAGTATGGGCCTGCGCATGAGCTCCGGCTCGGGTACCAACGCCACGACGGAAAGCTGCGTCTGATGGCCGTGTCTTCCTTCGGCTGGTAGCCGCGCCGTTCACGCTCACTATAGGCTTTGCCCATGGGAATCGACGCTGTTGCCCTACTTCGACCGAAGAGCAAGTCCGTGCTGCGCAAGCACACAAGACAGCTCATCCCACTCGACGACGGTAGCGTGCTGCTCCTGACAGGGATCCGGTGCCGAGAGTTCGAAGCCGACACGGCCAAGGCGCGCGCGTATCTCGAGGCGACGTTTGGATGTCCGCTTCACAAGCTGCACGACGACGCGCGGGGCGTCCTGATGTTCACTGATCTCGCCGAGCCAGGAGCCACGACCTACGACGGCGTCGTGGCAGAGATTCGCGCGCAGGGCGATGGATTCTGGGTGCCGCTCACGGACGCGCCGGAGGCGGGCCTTCACGCACTCCGCGAGGCCAAGGCAAAAGCCAAGGCGAACGCGAAAAGGTCTGGTGGCCGAGAGGGCCTGTTCTTCCCTTTTGGGGCGCGCGAGGCACTGACCGATGCTCCGCTCTTCGCCGGCAAGGCGGCCCAGCTCGAGGAGCTTGCGGGCACCTTCGTCCGCATCGCCCCCGACACAGAGGTGTGGTGCTTGCTCGTGCGCCGCAAGACGCCACTCCCCTCACGAGCGCTCACCCGGGCAGCCCAGGGCTTCTTGGTCTTCGCCGACAAGAGTACGGCGATACATGCGAAGTACATGGAATCGCTCGACGCGGTGGCAACACGACTGTCAAACGAGTACGCGCCATGGATCGCCGAACACGACGATGCGCGAGGTATCCCGGTGTTCAAGTGGGGCGTTTTCCATCGTCTAGAAGGCGCAAGTTCGTACAACGACGCGCTCCACCGTTTGGGCAAAGACGTCCGATGGATCAGCCCAGGTACTAGGAAGATGGCCTCAAAGAAGGTCGCGAAGACGGTCGCCAAGAAGCCCGTGCCTCCGAAGAACCGGTGACACGAAGGACTAGAGCCCCTTCAACGTTACTTCGTTGCACGTTTGCAGAGCTTGGATGATGAAGCCGAAGCGCCCAGGCCGCGCTCCATCGGGCTGTTGTCCCGATGCCTGACGCCTTGCAGCTTCGCAACTGGGCGACGCTCAGCGGCCAAGCCGGCGCTTCATCTCCGCGAGCTCGTCCTCGTGCTCGTCGTCTGCGGCGACCACAGCAGGCGCGGCGGACAGGCTCGCAGCGACGCGCTTCTTGGGCGCGGGCGGCGCCGCGGCTGTCTTCGACTTGAGGACGCGCGCGGCGAGTACTCCGCCGACGAGGCCAAAGAGGTGCCCTTGCCACGAGACCCCGATCTCCCCCGGGAAGACCCCGAAGAGCAACGCTCCGTACAGGAAGAACACCGCCAGGCTCCCGAGGATCGGCCAGAACCGCTTCTCGAAGATCCCCCGCGAGAGGAGATAGCCGAGATAGCCGTAGATGACGCCGCTCGCGCCGATGTGGACGCTCGCGGACGGCGCGATCAGCCACGTGCCGAGGCCGCCGACGAGCGCGGCGAGGGTGCTCACGTAGAGGAGGTCGCGCTTGCGCCGGAGCATCACAAACCATCCGAGGATCAAGAGAGGCGCCGTGTTCGCGACGAGGTGCTGCAGGCTCCCGTGGAGAAACGGCGCGAAGAGGATCCCTCGGAGACCCGAGAGCGTGCGCGGGGCGACGCCGAACGCGGCGAGCCCGCCTCCGAAGACGAGCACGTTGACGAAGTGAATC
>JBIKNA010000700.1:0-2731 GCA_044358965.1 Polyangiaceae bacterium | reverse complement strand
AAAGCGGCGCGGCCAAAGAAGCTCAACCTGGTGGCGCCGGTGCTGCAGCTTGGCAACTTGCCGGCGGATGATCCGGCGGTAACCGCGCTGCGCCGCGAGCTGAAGCAAGAGGCCGGCATCCCGGAAGAGCTGACCACCAAGTTGCTGTCGTCGCTCGCGGGCGTGGACTACCTGGGCTCGCTGCTCAAGGTAGATGCGGCCATCGACGAGGCCATCAAAGACGTCGAGCTGACGTTCGTGGACGAGCGAGGCCAGGGCAACCTGTTCAACGGATTCCCGTCGAAAGAGGTGCAGGTGTCGGCGGAAGACGCCAAGGCCACGATTGTCGGCAAGCTCGAAGGCTTCCTGGCCAAGCACTCCAAGTCCGAAGACCTGGGCCTGCGTCTGGATGGCGAGCAGCTCGCCGCCGGCGTACGCTTCGTGCGCATCGCGAAGGAAGATACGTACGACGTAGTAGTGGGCAACCCGCCGTACCACGGTACCGGGAAGCTCCTCGAGTCGAGCTACGTCGTCACGGAATACCCCGCAGGCAAAGCGGATCTCTTCGCCTGCTTCTACATGCGGGGCCTTGAGCTTGTTCGTCGCGGCGGACTGGTATCACTCATAACGCTCTCCAACTGGACCACGCTCGGAGTCTTTCGTGCCTTCCGTGGGTTCGTTCGAAGAAATTCGCTGGTTGCCCTTGCAGAGCTGGGGAAGGCAGCGTTCACCACGGGCGGTACGTTGATCTCAACAACGTGTGCCGTGATTCGTCGCGCGACTGACTCGAACCGCGCGTTGGCGCTGCGCCCGCACGCGCCACAGGAGGTGGTTCGCGATGACGGACAGGCGAAGCGCACGGAGGCAGCGCTTCGTATTCAGCGCGGTCGATATGACTTCCAGCCGAGTGCGTTTGAGGTCATCGAGGGCGAACCGATCGTCTACTGGTGGAGCGAGGAGTTCCTTGCAAAGTACGCGGCTGCCCCAAAGCTTGGCGAGCAGGCTCGCGTCAAGCAAGGCGTGTCCACAGCCGACAACGCACGGTTCATACGGAACCCCTGGGAACTGCGGAATGCGGGGCTAGCGAGCTTTAGAGAGGACAGCGATCCCAATTCATCATGGGTGCCGCATGTCAAAGGCGGGCCAGGCCGTTCCTGGATCGAGCCGCTGACCGATGTACTGAACTGGGCACACGGCGGGCTCGAACTGCAGCTCTTCGAGGGATCGGTTGTCCGAAATCCGGACTACTTTTTTCGGAAGGGCGTCGCTTTCTCGATGATCGGAAGCTCGTTCGCGGCTCGGCTACATCGCTTTTGCAGCATATGCAATCAGAAGGCGTCTTCTGTCTTCCTCGCGCCAGCTACTTCCGTGTCCTTGTCAGAGCTAGTGTGCGCAATGAATAGCACCACGGGTCGGTACCAGCTCCAGTCCTTGAACCCCGGGATTGGTTTTGAGGTCGGAGACGTGGTTCGCCTCGGCTTGTTCCCAAGCCAAGATTCCGAACGGGTAGTGGAGGTCCTGGAAACCGCGTTTGAGGCCCACGAGTCCGCACGTGAGCCCTCGATTGAGTTTCGTGGTCCTGGACCATCGACCTGGGGCCACGCGCAGCAGTGGGCGCAACAGGCCGTCGACCGGCCCCAAGGCGCTGGCCTGCCTGAGTACGAGCCGTACCAAGAAGTTGTCCCACCAGAGACATTCGTCTCGTTCTCCCTGGGACTTTCGCTCGGGCGTTTCAGCGCAAGTGGGGATGAAATTCTGAGGGTCGCTCCAGCGGAGGCGCTGCCCAACGGAATCCTCTTTCTGGCAACGAGCGAACAAGACAGCCTGAACCACGCCGCGTGCAGCCAGCTTCATGGTTCATGGGCCGAACACGGCGCAACCATCGCCCCCGGCGAGGACCTCCGCACCTACCTCCGCAAGTCCTTCTTCGACTACCACAAGAAACTCTACGAGAACCGCCCCATCTATTTCCCGCTCTCCTCCGCAAAGAAGAGCTTCGTAGCGTTCATCTCCATCCACCGATGGGCGGAAGACACCCTCAACGTGCTCCTCGCGGATCACTTGGTCCCCACGAGGCGCCGCCTCGAAGGCGAGCTCGACGATCTGCGCACCGCGCGCAGCGCTGGTACCGCGGGCACAAGCAAAAACAAGCTCGAAAAGCGCTTCACGGACGTTCAAAAACTGCTGGAAGAACTGACCGAGTTCATCGGCAAGGTGACCGAGATCGCCGAGAAGGGCCCGCCGCCTCCGGATACAAGCACCGAGAAACGCCACGCCGATGCGCGCTACGTGATGGACTTGGACGACGGCGTGATGGTGAACAGCGCGGCGCTTTGGCCCTTGCTGGAGCCGCAGTGGAAAGATCCGAAGAAGTGGTGGAAAGAGCTGGCGAACGCCAAGGGCAAGAAGGACTACGACTGGTCGCACCTGGCCGCGCGGTACTTCCCCGAGCGCGTGAAGCAGAAGTGCCACGTTGATCCGTCGCTGGCCGTCGCGCACAAGTGCTTCTGGGAATTGCACCCGGCCAAGGCCTACGCCTGGGAACTGCGCCTGCAAGACGAGATTCGCGCAGACTTCACCATCGACGAGCCGGGCTCGAACGAAGCGCGCGCGCGGTTCTTGAAAGAGCACGCGCGCGAGGCCGCAGAGCTGTTGGCCAAAGAGCAGAAACGCCGCGAGAAGAAGAACGCCAAGGCCGACGAGGAAGGCGACGCCGGCCCGCTGTTTGACGGGGCAGACAGCGCCGACGATG
>JBIKNA010000283.1:0-9395 GCA_044358965.1 Polyangiaceae bacterium | reverse complement strand
AAAAGACCAGCACCAAAAAGACCAGCACCAAAAAGACGCAACCAAAGTCGAAACCGCGCCGAAGGTAGCTAGCAGGGCTAAGCCGAGGGCCACGTTGCCGTGAGCGACAAGACCGAAGACCCGACACCAAAGCGACTGCGCAAGGCCGCCCAGGACGGCGACTCGGCGGCCTCTCCCGCGCTCTCGCAGGCAGTCTCCTTGGTGGCCATGGTTGTGCTCTTGCCGAGCTTGGCGACGTCCACGGCCGTGGCGTTCCGCGATGATCTCTTGCGAGCGCTCCGTGCATCCGCAACGACACCCCCGGTCGAGGCGCTCGGCGCCGGGCTTCTGTCCGTGGGCCCGCAGGTGCTCCGCGGCTGCCTTCCTGCCCTTGTGTGTGTCGCCGTGGCTGCAGGCATCACGACCATGGCACAAACCAAGGCCCAGCTGGCCACCGGGCGCGTGGGGTTTCGAGCCGATGCTCTCGACTGGATACGCGGCGCAAAGCAGCTGTTGTCATTGCAGCGCAGCGCCCAAGTGCTCCGCGGTCTCGTCTTTGCCGCAGTGCTCGCCGTGGCGGCGTACGCCGCGGGCAAAGATGCCCTACGCACCCTGCCCTACGCGCTGGGCGGAGCCCGAAGCGCACTCGATCTCGGCGCGGGGCTCGCCCTGCGGTTGTTGCGCATGGCGGCCTTCATTGGCCTTGTCTTGGGCCTCGCAGACGTTGGCATCGCGCGCATCGCCTTCTTGCGCCGAGTGCGTATGAGCAAAGACGAGGTCAAGCGCGAGGCCAAAGAGAGCGAGGGCAACCCCGAGCTCAAGGCCGCCCGAGACCGCGCGCACCATGAGATGTTGGCCTACGCCACCACCGCTCAAGTCGCCAAGGCCACAGTGGTTGTCGTGAACCCCACGCACATTGCTGCGGCCCTGCGCTACGATGAAGAGGGCGGAGATGACGCACCGGTGCTTCTGGCCTCGGGCCGGGGGGATCTCGCCGCACGGATCATAGAAGCCGCGCGAATCCATGGTGTCCCCATCGTGCGCGACGTCCCCCTTGCGCGGCTGCTGGTTGAGTTGCCCTTGGGTGAGCCCATCCCCGAGAGCCTCTATGAAGTGGTCGCCGAGATCCTTCGGCTCATCTACGAAGAAGACAGCAAATCGGCGCGCTAAATGACCGAGCGTGCTTCGACTACAGACGCCGGGCACCATTTGGGCTTGGGACCCGAATGCAGGAGGTGGGGCCCCAGCGGCAATGCCTCTGGGGCGGAGGACAGCGTCCTCCGATAACAAAGGAAGCTAAATCGCCGAGCTTGACCTTCGATCATGCTCGGTGATTTAGGTCGCCGAGCATGATCGAAGGTCAAGCTCGGCTCTTTGGCCCCCCGGCTACGACGGCGGGCGTAGCCGAAGGGCCTCGGCGTTGCGGCCCGTAGCGTCGAAGAGCTTGGCCAGGAAGGTCATGGATGCGCGGACACCATGCGCGTCCGCCGCATCTTTGGCCCGCGCGAGTGCATCGAGACCTTCGAGCAGGGCGTCGTCGGGACGGCCGGCCATGGCGAGAGCCACCCCCAGTGCGAGCGACGTACGGCAGCGCGCCACCACTTCTTGCGGCCCGAGTGCGGTTCGAAGGCGTCGCAGCGAGCGCAAGGCTTCGCCGATCTCACCGCGTCGAATGCGGGCGAGAGCCCACATACGCTCCAAGAACACCGGCGAGAGCCCCTGCTCTGCCTGCGCATCGAGGAAACTCTCGAGGGCGTCGAGATCGCTCGAGACAAGTAGCTCGCTCGCGGTCTTGGCCAGCGCCGGCGGAATGGACGGGCCGGCCATGGCAGCCATGGCCATGGGGGCGAGGTCGAGCTTGGCGAGCGTGGGCGGCTCGGAATCCGAAGGGTCCCCTCCGGGCTGGTCTTCGTCGTCTTGGGTCTCATCGACGAGCGTCAGCTTGGGTGCCGAAATGGACGCCGATGGCACCGGTGGAATCGAGGCCAACGTGGAGGCCGCAGGAGCTCGTGACAACAGGACCCGAGCCGCCTCTTCGATCTCGAACTCTGGAATGGATCCACTGGTCTCGAGCACCTCGCGCCCGAGAGACGCCTGTACGTCGCGGACGCTGACGACCTCTTGCGATGCAGCCTCGGCCACGCCAGCATCGAGCGAGCGGGCGTAGGCCCAAAGGCGGCTTGCATCGGCGCTGAGCCCCAGGTCACCGCTGGCTTTGGCCGCAAGCACCACGAGTTCGGCGGCGCGCAGGGTGTCGCCCATGGCGGCAAAGTGCTCCGCGGCCTCGACGCCCGTCATGTGCC
Organism: Polyangiaceae bacterium; assembly: GCA_044358965.1. Taxonomy (GTDB): domain Bacteria; phylum Myxococcota_A; class Polyangia; order Polyangiales; family Polyangiaceae; genus SXNL01. The sequence goes on along the minus strand of JBIKNA010000283.1, from coordinate 7,113 downwards.
CGCCCTCTTCGGACAGCACTTGCGCGAGGACGCGATGTACCGCAAGGCGGTCGTCGCCGGTGAGCAGTTCTCGGAGCGCCGCCTTGTGCGAGGACGACGGCAACAACACGTGATCGCCTTCGGACAAGTCGAGCCAGTGCCGGCGCGCCAGATCCTCGAAGGGCAGGTCTTGAGCCAGCTGCGCATCGAGGCGTTCGAGGACGCGCACGAGGCGCACTTTGCGGGCTGCCCCGCCGAGCCACGCCAATACACCGAGGAGCATCTTGGCGCTGCGTGGCAGGTCCTGTGCGCGCAGCGTGATCCATGCCTGCACCGCTCGCGGGGCACCGCGGCCTGCGCTTTTGCGGCGTGGGGTGACCTTGTCACTCTGGAAGTACAGCTCTCCGGTGGTGGTTGCGTACGCCGCAGCCTCGAAGATCGCGAGCGGAACGCCGCCGCCCAGCCGGAGCCATCGCGACAGAAACGCCGGCGTCCCGAGCCCGCGGGTCATGCCGAGCGCGAGTTCGCGCGCCTGCGCCGATGTGACTTGAAGGTCGACCTCCGGGCCGTGCTCGAGTTCGGCGAGGGCGCCTGGCACCTTGGCGGAAGCAGGTACACGCACCACGAAAGTGAAGCCTCGCTCGCTGGTGCGAACTGCCTGCGCGCAGGCACGGAGGCTAGCGTCGTCGACGGCCAACGCATCATCCACCAGGAGCGCGCCGGGGGCACCACCGCCCTTGGGCCACAATACCGAGGTGATGAGTCGCGCGGCCGCATCGACGGTGACGCCGTCTCCAGAGCTAAGCATCTCGAGATGCGGCAAGAGATCCATGCCAAAGGAGTCGGGATGCGCCCGGACGATGGCTTGCCGGAGCGCCCCAAGTGGCTCCTTGGACGACCCGGCAGGGCGAAGGCACAACACCGGTGCCGGCGAGACCCGAGCCTGAACCTCGGCGAGCAACCGCGATCCGCCCATGCCTGGATCTGCACGCAGGATGGACAAGGTTCCCGGCATCCACACGAGCGATGCGGGATCTTCGATGGTGAGATAGTCGGGCCGGTACAGGTGCGAGAGGTTGGCCTCGGCGCCCGCGCGGAACGGCTGCATGGCATCGAGCTTGGCGCCGCGCACCCTCACGCCGGCAAACGCGCCCGTGCGGGCAATGCCGGTGATGAGTTCCCCCGTGCGTTGGGCCTTTACGCTGTCGGCAACCAGAACCTCCCCGGCGCGGGCCGCGAGGCAAAGCGCCGTGGCCGCAACAAGCGGCGCGCCCCAGGCCAGTTCCCCGTGTTCGACCCCCTCGCCCAACAGCGACAGCTCCCCTTGCGCGAGACCACTCGCAAAGGGGCGTTCACCTTGTGCGGTCTCTTCGCCGTGGGTCCGCGCAAGCGAGATCACGTCACCCAAGGAGCTGACGGGAAACGAGAAAGCAAGCGAGCCCGCGCTCCACGCGCACAGCTCGCCACTTCGGGCATCTGCCCGGGCAATGAGCAACCTCGCGCGCTCCATGAAGGAACGTTCTTCGGAGGTTCGCTCGCCGGGGAGCGCAAACGCTAGGACCAGGCGCTCGGGCATGGCGAAACTAGACGGACGGGAGCAGAGACACGCCTAAACGCGAACGCGCTTCTTGAGCGCCGCAAGCTCGTCGTCAATGTCTGAAGGACCGGAGCCGCCGCCGGAGCCCATGGAGCGTTCGAGCTCACGAAACTTGGCGTCGAGGTCCTCGCGCTTGCCGGTGCCGAGCGCCTCTTCCACCTCGTCCATGGCGGCGCCCTGGGCTTCACGCCCCTCGACGCCGTCTTCGAGCTCTTTGAACTTTTGGAAGGCGCTCGACCCGCCCTTGGCACCAAGCTCTCCGGTGCCGCTGCGGGCCTGCTGCGCCCGGGCCACGATGGTGCCCTTTCGCATGCGCAGCTCTTCGAGCTTCTGCTCCATGCGCTCGAGTTCGCTCTTCATCTTGAGGGCCACGTCGCGCTGCTCGACCCGAGATTTTTCCGCCAGCTCGAGCTCCTGGCTCACGCGCTTCTTCTGCTTCAGGGCTTCGCGGGCCAGTGCTTCGTCGTCGGTCTTGAGGGCCAGCTCCGCGCGCTTCTCCCAAGTCTCTTGCTCTTGGGTCAGGTCTTGGACCTTCTTCTTGAGCTGCTTCTCGGCAGCGATGGCGCTCACGACATCTTGGCGGCCGCCCTTGATCTGCTCCGCCATCTCTTCGAGGTTGAGCTCGATGAGCTTCTTGTCGTCCTCGGCCTTGTCGAGCAGCGAGTTGAGGTTGCTCGAGATGACCTTGCCCATTCGATCGAAAATGCCCATGCGCGTGCGATGGAGCGTAGCACCGCCCCGGACTCCAGGAGGGAAACCGGAAGACACCGTCGGGCATTCCCCGCTCCATGCTCTCGCACATCCAACCACCCCACGGAATCGCCCCCCCGTGGCCGGAGGTTGGTACCATCGGCAACGTCGAAAGGAGACGGTTGCGCCATGGCTGTTTGCAAAGAGTGCGACAACGAGGTCGACACGCTGGTGAGCGTGAAGGTAGGCGGCAAGGCCAAGAAGATGTGCGAAGACTGCCGCGATCGCGCGCAAGAAGACGCAGCCATCGCCGAGGAGAGCGAGTCCGTCGTGCAGAACATGATGGGCTTCAAGGGGCGTCGCTAAATCACGGAAGCACGATCTTCGATCAAGCTCGGCGATTTAGCTTCCGTCGTTATCGGAGGACGCGCGTCCTGCCGCCCAACGGCATTGCCGCTTCATTTGGAGCGCCTCTCGTGACCACGCAAAGGCGTACCCGCGCGCAACTTGCGAGCGCGCGGGGTCCGGGGTGTTCGCGTTAGGACGACGCGCGGTTGAGCACGTGGATGGCGTGCCCGAGCCCGCCCATGGCGGCTTCCATCATGCCCTCGCCCAGCGTGGGGTGCGGGTGGATGGTGAGGCCAATGTCCTCGAGAAACGCGTGCATCTCGAGCGCGAGGGCGCCCTCGCTGATGAGGTTGCTGGCCTCGGGGCCTACGATGTGAATGCCCAATACCTCGTGGGTCTTCTTGTCGGCGATGACCTTGAAGAAGCCATCGGTCTCGTTGACCGCGAGCGAGCGCGCCAGCGCCGAGAATGGGAACTTGCCCACGCTGACGTCGAGACCGCGCTTCTTGGCGTCTTCTTCGGAGATGCCGACGACGGCGATCTCGGGGTCGGTGAAGATGGCCGCGGGGATACCCACCCAGTCTTTGGCAGCCTTGTGCCCCGCGATGACCTCGGCGATGACCTCGCCCTCTTTGCTGGCCTTGTGGGCGAGCATGGGGACGCCGGACACATCGCCAATGGCGTAAACGCCGGGCACGTTGGTGCGCCCCAGGTTGTCGGTGGGCACGAAGCCACGTTCGACCTTGACGCCAATCTCTTCGAGGCCAAGCCCGGCGCCGTTGGGCCGCATGCCCACGGCGACAAGCACCACGTCGGTGCTGACGGTCTCGAACTTGCCATCGCCCAAGTCGACGCGAACGGACAGCGAGCCGTCCTTCTCGCGCTCGTACCCGGCGGCCTTGGCGTTCTTCATGATCTTGGCGCCGGCCTTGACGAGCTTCTTCTCGACCACGGCGGTGATGTCGGGATCGACGCCGGGCAGCAGCGTGGGGGTGGCCTCGACCACCGTCAGCGCGCTGCCGAACTTCTGGTACACGCAGCCGAGCTCGAGGCCGATGACGCCGCCGCCGATGACCAGCAACCGTTTCGGGATCTCGCGGAGGCTGACAGCCTCTTTGGCGCCAATGACTTGTTTGCCATCGAACTTGAAGGTGGGGATCTCGATGGTGGAGGAGCCCGTGGCGATGACCACGGCCTTGGTGGCCTCGATGGTCTCGGTGGTGCCCTCTTTGGTCTTGACGGTGACCGTGCGGGGGCCCGTGACCCGGGCCTCGCCTGCGACGAGTTCGACGCCGTTGCCCCGGAAGAGACCGCGGATGCCGCCGGTCATCTTCTTGACGATGCCGCCCTTCCACTCCTGCATCTTGTTGACGTCGATGCGCACGTTGTCGGCGAGCAAGCCGATGGTGTCGCCATGCTTGGCCTTCTCGTAGGTGTGGCTGGCGGCGATGAGCGCCTTGGACGGCACACAGCCCCAGTTCAAGCACACGCCGCCCACTTCGTCTTTCTCGACGCAGACGACTTTTTGTTTGAGCTGCCCCAGACGAATCGAACAGACGTAGCCGCCGGGGCCGCCACCAATCACGATCACATCAACGGTCTTCGTTGCCATGGGTACGTTCTCTTAGCCGAAGTGGTCACAAGACTCACGGGTGAATATGGGGCCGCAAACCGGGCTCGGAAAGCGGCAAAAACACGTGTAGCGGGCGGTCCGCTCAGTGGGCCGGGGCCTTGGGTAGCGCCGCAAGCAGGGCCCGCTGCTCTTCGAGGTGCCAGGGCAAGCGCTCGTAGACATCGTCGAACAAGCTCTCCCGGGCCGGCGGCGGCAGCTCTTCGACGGCCTTTATGGCTGCGGCCACCTCTTGGGTGAGGGCCTCTTCTTGGACGGCCTCTTCGGCCTCGGACAAGAAGTTGCTGACGCGCAGGTGCCGCTGCAACCGGTCCACGGGATCTTTCTTCTTCCAGTCCGCGACCTCGGCGTCCGAGCGGTACCGCGTGGGGTCGTCGCTCGTGGAGTGTGCACCGATGCGGTAGGTGACGGCCTCGATGAAGGTCGGGCCTCCGCCGCTGCGGGCGCGGGCAGCGGCCTCGGAGATGACCTTGTACATGGCGAGCAAGTCATTGCCGTCGACGCGCACCGACGGGATGCCGTAGGCGCGGCCCTTGACGGCGATGGTGCGGGAGACCGTTTGTCGCGCCGTGGGCACGCTGATGGACCAGTGGTTGTTCTGGCAAATGAGCACCGTGGGTGCTTGGTACACGGCGGCAAAGTTCATGGCCGTATGAAAATCCGGCTGGCTTGTGCACCCATCGCCCATGAAGCCGACGGTGATGGCCGGCTGCTTGCGGAGCTTCATGGCCCAAGCCGTACCGACGGCCTGCGGGATCTGCGGGCCGATGTTGGAGGACCAGCTCACCTGCTGCACGGCGCGCCCGGAATGGTGACTGGGCATTTGCCGCCCCTTCAGCACATCGCCACTGTTGCCAAACACCTGGGCCACGAACTGCGTCAGCGGAAAGCCGCGCACCAACATCACGCTCTGCTCGCGCAGCGCGGGAAACACCCAGTCGGGCTCGGTGACCGCGAGCCCCGTGGCGATGGGGACGGCTTCTTGGCCGGTGCACGCGCCGTAGAAGCCCACCCGCCCCTGACGCTGCAAGAGGATCATGCGGGCGTCGAGGATGCGCAGGCGCCGCATCTCACGGTACGCGCGCAAGAGCAGCTCTTTGGGCAAGGCATCGCTGGCGTTGCAGGTGCCGTCATCGGCGAGCACCCGCAAGAGGCCCACGTCCGGATCATCGTCGCGCAAAACGCTGGTCATGCGAGCGGTGAGGTTAGCCCCAACGACGGGCTACTGACAGATGGAAATCCACGCCGGAAAGTCATCGGGGCTGACAGGGCCGGAGCAGGTCTCTCCGGCCGGACAGCCACCACGACCAGCTGTGGTGCCAAGGAGCCCTGCGTCGAAGGGCACAACCGAGTTTGGGGTCCGGCAGAGATACCGGCAGGCAGAGCCTCCGTCGGTCTTCGCGAAGCACATCATGCCGTCACCGCACTGCTTCAGGTTGCACGCCTCGTACTCTTTGGCCGGCGTGCCAAACACCGGTGTGCACGATGCGTTGCCCAGCTTGTCCTCGACGCGGCACCCCGCGCCGGCGGTCTTGCATGGCTGAATGCCGAAAGGAATGCAGCGCTCTTTGTACGTACAGCCGTAGAAACCGTCGTTGCCTTTGCTGTCGGTGAACGTGATGTCGCAGACCCCAGAGATGCCTTCTGGGCTGCTCGCGCCGCATTGGCTGTTATCGCCCGGGCAGCAGTAGGGTGAGCATCTGCCGCTTGGAGCCCCCCCGTCGCCACAAGCCTCTCCGGTGCAGATGAGGCCCGGCAGACACGGGTTCTTGGCGCCAGGGCAGCAAGCGCGGCCCAACGGCAACAGCTGACTGGCCTGGGGCTTCTCGCAGACCGCGACGAAGGCACCGCCGGACAGGCGCGGCACGCAGGCGCCTTGGATACCGTCGACTACAGGGCAGTCTTGGAGCACCAGATCGCACACGCCTTTGGCCGGAGAGCACGCGCCCCCCTCGCGCGGGGACGCGTCGGTCGAAGGAGCTCCGGTGTCTTTCGAGGAGCCGGCGTCGACGGGCGCAGAAGTATCGGGGAAATCAGCGGCGTCAACACCGGCCTCGTCGGCGATGAAGCCGGCAGAGGGCGGGTCCGAGGTGCAGGCGTACAGGGCGATGCCCAAAGAGAGCGGAGCGAGAGCCAAAGCCAGGGCCAACAGTCGACCGCGCGAAGCAAGCATGTCGCGCATTGTGCCACGAGACAGGCATTGGCGCTGCCGGCCAGCGAGTCTCTTGCGGGCGCTAGGGCTGTGACGGGGGCAGGTTCTTGATCTGCACCGTTGGCATGGATGTGGGCTGCTGCATGGAGCGGATGCCGCGGCCAGAGCCAACGGGGCCGACCGACGATGCGTCGCGCGCAGCCGCCGGAGTCGGCTTGTCCTCGGCGCAGGTGTTGGCGCAAGCCGACAGCATCAGGGCAAAGATCACGCGTCCGATTCGCTTCATGAGTTCGATCACTGTAGCCAATTGCAGAACAAAAAGAGAAAGGGCAGCGCCCGAAAAAGGACGCCGCCCCACCTCACGCTAGGTGCCTAAGCAGGCTGGGTTCAGCCGCCACCGGCCGCGTCGGAGCCGCCCGTGCTGGAGCTGGAGCTGGAGCCACCGGCGCCGCCGCAGGAGACCGTGAGAACGGCCTTGATGCTGTTGCACTTGTTGAGCGCCGTGTTGACGTCGGCGGGGGGGCAATCGCCGATCCAGTTCTCGGCCGCAGCCTGGCAGGAACCGTCGTCCTCGTAGCAAGCCGTGCGGCACTCGTCGAACTGTTCGTCGTCGGTGCAGGCGCCGCAGCCGGCCACGTAGGCGTAACGGAACTTGTGCGCGATCTCGCCGCAAGCGTCTTTCTTGCTGGGCGCGGCGGCCTTGCCGCACTGCCCCCA
>JBIKNA010000282.1:0-9403 GCA_044358965.1 Polyangiaceae bacterium | reverse complement strand
ATTCGCGCACGCGATCAGAATCGCTCCGACTCCTTCAAACGCGTGATTCCATTGCTCGAAGCGTCCTAAGGGATCGCCGATGGCGCTCGGTCATTTAGCTCACCTTGTTGAGCTTGCCTGCGATGGACACGGCCATGCCGCGCGGAATGAGCCGCGTGCCAAAGACCCCGACGGCGTTCATGGCGCCGTGCACCCGCAGCACCTCGCCACGCATCATGGCGTCGTAGGCGTCGCGGGCCACATCACTGGCCTTGGCCACACTGTTGCGCTGAAAGAGCGGAGATTTGTCGTTGCCGGCACGCCCGGCAAACTCCGTGGCCGTGGCGCCGGGGCAATGACAGGTGACACTGACCCCAGTGCCGCGAAGCTCCGCCGCAAGTGCCTCGGACAACGTGATGACAAAGGCCTTGGTGGCGTAATACGTGGCCATGTATGGCCCCCCTTGAAACCCCGCCGTGGAGGCGATGTTGAGCACGCGGCCGAAACCTCGGGCGCGCATGGGCCCCGCCAGTTTGTGTGTCAGCGCGAGCAACGAAGACAAGTTTACTTGCACCATCTCGAGTTCTTTGCCGAGCGGGAGGTCCAAGAACGCCCCGTTGGAGCCGAAGCCCGCGTTGTTGACCAAGAAGTCCACGGCGAGCCCCCGTTCGTCGAGCTCTCGGCAAATGGTGTCCGCCGCGTCGGGGGAGCCCAGATCCACCGCAATGACATGGGCCTTTGGGGATTGGCCTGGACACAGCTCCGCGGCCAGCGCCTGCAGTCGCTCTTTGCTCCGGGCCACGAGCACAGCGTTGTGCCCGTCGCGAACGAACAACCGGGCCAGCTCGAGCCCAATGCCCGCCGAGGCCCCCGTCACCAACGCTGTCTTGCTCATGCGCGGCGCATGTAGCACGCGCAGGGGCACCAAGCACCAACCCGCGTGGCCGCAGGCCCAAGCCGCAAACAACTTAGATCGAGCATGTCCCCCCGGACGATGCCGGCTCCGACACCAGCGCGGGCACCCGTGCCGACACCATCGTGGTCGCGACCAAAACGTCCGGCGGAGGTTTCTCGTACTGCGCTCCGGCCCGGGCCCTCGGCCAAGCGTGTCCTCTGCCGTAACGGCTACCGCACGGCGAAGGTAGAGCCCGGCGCCATCAGAAGCGTTCCCGACCCGTAAGTCGCCGTCGACGAGAAGGTCTCGGCGATCACCTCGCGGAGCGGACGGATCTCGAAGTTGGTCGCATCCCAGGGGGCACGCGTGAGGTGAGACTCGAGCACGAAGGGCTCGCCCCGGGTGCGGGCATCGAGCCACGCTTGCCGCTTGCTGCCTTGGGGCGCAATGTCGGCGGGGATCTCGCCGCCGGGCACCACAAGGGGCACATGGTACGCACCCCGCAGGGTGCCCACGCTCAAGAACTGCGAACGCCCGAGCTGCAAAAACATGCTCTCGTCGCGCACGGTGCTGGAGCCAGGCGTCGGCAAGAAGTTCTTCAGCAGCATCGTCTTGGAGACCGGCGTGCCGTAGTACTTGCCGGAAGCCTGGGCCCGCAGGAACTCCTTGTGAAGCGCCACGTCGGCGGCGTTGCCCGGGGGCTTGGCCGTGTCCGTGGCAAGCCCAAGCGTCGGAGCGGGCCAACCGCTCTTGATGAGCGCTTGTTGGAAGTGCAGGCCATCGCTGTCCCAGGCCCGACCACACTTCTCGATGGGCGCCCAATCGGCCCCGCGGCCGATGGCAGCGTAGGACTCTTTGAACACCGCGTACACGCGACCGATGCAGCTCGTGCCCTGGATCTCTTTGGCCACGGTGCGCGCGTTGAAACCGGGCTTGAGCTTGGGCGCAATGAGCGCGGTGGCACGGGCCTCGTCGCCCGCGTAGATGGCCAACATGAAGGCGGAGCGTCCGCCGGCGAAGCCTCCCACGCCTCGGCGGGCCAAGAGCGCATCATTGTCGCGCTTGAGTTTGGCGAAGCGCGTGATGACCTCTTTGCGAAGTGCCGCCCCCTCTTGGGCCGAGAGCGGCCGGGTCGGGATTGCGTTGCACAACGCCGTCTTCTCGGCGGTGGTAAGTGCACTCTCGGCGCTGCTCTCGTGGGCGTCGTCCTCGGCATTGTCGGGGCTGAGCTCGTCGTCGACAGCCTCTTCTACGGCATCGACGGCAGCACAACCCGCAATGGGAACGAGCGACAACGAACCAAGAGCCAGAACGAGAGCGGAGAGCGCGACGCGGGACATGGCAAACCTTCCGTGAGCGAGGAGGGAGCAGGCGCGTTCGCGCCGCCGACATTCACCTACATCAAGAACTGCGCCGTCCGGGACAGGCGGCCTCGGTGCGCAAAATGCGGATTTTTCCAGCTGCTTCCGGCGCACGACGCTCCTACCTGGTGGGACAAATGCCCACCCAGGCGAGTGCCCAGGCTCGACGATATCCCCTAGAACCGCCCGTGCAGCGCAGCGCCGCCCGGCGTCACGCCAAAAGACACCTGCGGGCTCTTGGGCGCCTGTTCGATGGTCGTGCCAAACACGGCGTCGATGGCAATGGCACCGGCGGCCCCGATGAAGGCGCCAGAAAGCACGCCGGCGCTCAGGGCCAACGACGCGCGCTCGCTACCGGAGCCAGCGGCGCTGAAGCCCCCGAGCGCGCCTCCGACGAAGGCCGTGCCCAAGGGTGCGACCGTCCGAAGCCCGAAGCTCAGGGCCGACATGCGGAACTCGCCATGGACCGCGTGGATGATGGGCGCCCCAACCGCATAGCCCAGAATTCCAAGCGCTGCGCCGCTCGCCCCGATGAACTCCGCGCTGCCCCCATGACTTGCGATGCCAAAGCTCACGGGGATGAGCACCAAAAAATTGATGCCGTCCAGCGTGAGGGTCTGCCAGCCATACCAGCGCTCGACGGGGGCCGCCGGACGCGGATCCGGGGTCCGCTCGGCAGCGGCCGACAATGGCGGTGCGCTGGCCTTGGGCGCCTGCTGAGGCACTGGCTCGGGGACAGGCTCCGGGGCGGGGAGCGCGGGCGACGGTGGCGGCGGCAGCCGCGGCAACTCGTCGGCACCGGCCGGACCCGACCACGAGAGGGTACCGAACACGAGCGCCACCGCAGACGCTGCACCGAAAACGAGGGCATGGCGACGCATGTGCCGAAGGTATCAACGGAACGGCCGCGAGAGCCGGCCGAAAAGAGTGTCTCCGCCAACTTCCGAGAGGCCTCTCCAAGCCCGGGCGACAAACGAACGAAGGGCACGCGTCGGGTGCTCTGAAAGCGCCACGAACACGTGCCCTGCGAAAGGTTATGGGGAACCGGGCTGCTTACCAGCGACCGCCGCCGCCACCGCCACCGCCACGGGGACCGCCACGGCCACCGCCGCCGCCGCCGCCGAAGCCGCCACGGCCACCGCCGCCGCCGCCACCACCGAAGCCACCCGAGCGCGGCTGGCGCTCTTCGGCCTCGTTGACGCGCAGGGCGCGACCGTCGAGGTCCGAGCCATTCATGCGCTCGATGGCGGTACGGGCCGCATCGGCCGTACCCATGGTCACAAAGGCGAAGCCGCGCGAGCGACCCGTCTCACGGTCAACCATGACCTTCACGTCGGAGACGTCGCCGCACTGGCCAAAGACGTCCTTGAGTTGGTCTTCGGTGGTGTGGAAGGGGAGGTTACCGACGTAGAGCTTGCTGTTCATATCTTGTCTTCTCTCGATGCGGCCTTTGGAAGCGCCGAAGGGCGCCTATCATCCCCAGCGGAAAGTGCCGCTGCTTGCTGCCGGGGGTGTGGGGCCGTATGGCCACACGAATCTGCACTTCGCTGCCGGGGAAAAGGACTTTTGGCGTTCTCAAGGACAAGAGACAGCAAAAAGGTCTTTTGGGACCCAAAAACGTTACGCGTGGGCCCGCTGTACCATGGGCCGCAGGGTGAAGCAAACCGACCCCGGCGTTTTGTGGTGTATACACGCTAACCTTGCAGTCCTGATGGGCACCAAAGCTCCAAAGCGAAGCCGTCCTTCGAATCCCGACCTTTCTTCGAGGGGGCACTTTCGTCTTCGCTCCCGCGGCAAACAGGCACGCTTGGGGTCCGCCCGCCAACAGCGTCACGTCACTGGTCCTTCCATCATGCTGGGTTACTTGGGTTCACTGGACAGCGCGAGGTGCCGTCGGGCGCGGGTTTTCGTCGCTGCGCTGATGGCACTGGGCCTGGCGCTGGGCTGCGGGCCCAAGCAAGCCCCCCAGAGTGCCCCGGAGGTTGGCTCCAGCGCCCCAGGCTGCGCGCGCCCCCTGCCTCCGCGGAGCGCGGCACCGAGCGTGGCCGCGTTCCCGGGCCCGCCCCCTGCCCCGTTCGTGGTCCCTCCGTCCCAGCTTGTCGTCAACGCCGAGCTGTCCCTGCGCAACCTAGAAAAAGAACTCGAGCCACAGGTTCCCAAACGCGTGGCCGAAGCCCGTGGCCAAGACATCGGCGCCGCAGGCAGCCTCAACTACAGCGTCGACCGCGACGGGTTTCGCGCCAGCGTCGAGGGCGAAGCCCTCCGCGTCACCACATTGCTGCACGGACACGCCGAGGCCTGCGCCAAAGGGCGGTGCTACGCCTCGTGCGATCCCGAGATCCAGGTGACGGCGCGGGTGCCGCTGCGGTTGTCTCCGGACTACCGTTTCGCCCGACCGAGCGTTCAGGCCGACTTTGTGCGGGGTTGCTCCGTGCGCGTGCTTGGTGGCCTGCTGCGAGTCGACGTCACGCCCACGCTGCGTGCCCAGATCGCCCCAGCCTTGCGCAGCGTCGAAGACAACCTGCAAAAACGCTTGCCCGACCTGCGCCCGCAGGCCGAACGGCTGTTTGCGGAGCTCGGCAAGGATCACCCTCTGCCATTGGGCCTCTGTCTGCAGACGCGCCCCTCGGCGGTGGCCCAGGGCCCGGTGGCACCAAGCGCCGAGATTGTTCCACTGCGCTTTTCTGTGACCCTCACCGCCGAGCTGTCGCGGCGCTGCGTCGAAGGGCCCAAGGCCCCTTCCCTGCCACCGCTTGCGCAAGAGCCCGCCATGCCGCGGGACGCCAATGTGTTGCTCGGGGTGGTCCACGATGGAGGCATGCTCGGCGCCACGATGGCCCCTTCGCCATCGGGACGATCCATTGCGGGGGCAAACGTCACCGACGCTGGGTCCATCGATCTGAACCTTGCAGGCGATCTCTGTGGCCCCATCGCCTTCCGCGGACGCCTTGGCCCGGCGCCCGACAACCAAAACGTTCTCTTCGATGCACTTGCCCTCTCGACGGACGACGCGCGCCGGGTGGCCCAAGCGGGCGCCGACCCCGTGGCGCTCACCAAAGACCTCGAGGGGCGCGTGTTGCTCCCGGTGTCCGTGCGACCCGATGATCTTCGGGCGGCTTTGCCCGCGCTGGCCGCGGCGGCCTCGGACGATCGCTTTGCGCTGAGCGCCAACGTCGTTGCCGCAAGTTTGCACAGCGCGGGCCTTCGCGGCCCGCAGCTGGTCTCCGTCGCCCGACTCAACGGGTCCATCACCGTCAAGCAGAAGTGTCCGTCATGCGCACCCTGATCGTGGGCGCGGGTGCCGCGGGCGCCGTCATCGCCAGACGCTTGGTCGACGATGATCGCCACGAGGTGGTTTTGGTCGAGGCCGGCCCAGACTACCCCGCGGCCGCGCAAGACATCGCGCAGCTGCCCGCGGACCTGCGCGACGGCCGCCAGAACTCCATGCGGGCCCACGACTGGGGCTACGGCTACCGGGCCACGGACCACAAGCTCTTCAGCTCCATGCACATGGACTTCCCCCGGGGCCGTGTGGTGGGGGGCTCGAGTGCCGTCAACACGTGCATCGCGCTGCGTGGGCAGCCCTACGACTACGACGAGTGGGCCAGCCTGGGTCTGCCCGAATGGTCCTTCGATGCGTGCCTACCTGCCTTCAAGCGGCTCGAGACCGATCTCGATTTCGACAACGAGTGGCACGGGCAAAGTGGCCCCATCCCCGTGCGACGCCACACGGATGCCGAGCTCACACGCTGGCAGGCAGCATTCCTAGAGGCCTGCCACGAGCTCGGCTACCCAAAGGCCGACGACACCAACGATCCCACGAGCACCGGCGCCGGCAAACACGCCATGAACAAGGTCAACGGCGAGCGCATGGGCGCCGCCCGCTGTTACCTCGACGCGCGCACACGGGCGCGGCGCAATTTGCACATCGTGCCGCACACGCTCGTGCGGCGTGTCTTGTTCCACAACCAGCGCGTGCAGGGGCTCGAGCTCGAGCGCTTTGGGCGCGTGTTCACGCTGACCGGTGATCGCGTGGTGTTGTGCGCCGGCGCCGTCTCGAGCCCAGGCATCTTGCTCCGTTCGGGCATCGGGCCCAGCGCGTCGGTACTGCGCGTTGGTGCGCAGCAGATCTACGAAAGCCCGGGCGTGGCCGCCCGATTGCTCGATCACCCGGGCCTTGCGGTGTTCTTCAAGCCCCTCAGCAGCGATCTGTGCAGCCTCGAGCACCCGCTCATCCAAACCGTGTGTCGCTACACGTCCAACAAAAGCGCCTGTCCCAACGACATGCAGCTCCAGCCGGGCTCCTTCGTACCGCTGCCGGGGCTGCCCTTGCGCATCGTCACCTTGGCCACGTGCATCGGCAAGCCCGTGGGTCAGGGCCGCATCGTGTTCCGGTCGTCGCGCCCCAGCGACGCGCCGCTCATCGAGACCCAGTTTTTGCGCGACGAAGCCGACCGCACCACGGCCCGGGAGGCCCTCGCGCACCTGGGCCGGCTCGCCGGCACCAAGGCCATCTCGGCGCTCGCGCGCCCGGTGTACCCACGCAAACACCCATGGAACGACGCCGGCGAGTTCACCGGGCCCCTCGAGCAGATCACGGGCTCCGGGTATCACCCATCGGGCACCGCCCCCATGGGGCCCGATACCGATCCGTTGGCCGTCACCGACGGCCGCGGCCGCGTCCGCGGCGTCTCGGGACTCTTCGTGGCCGACGCGAGCCTGATGCCCACGATTCCTAGCTCCAACACGCACCTGCCCACGCTCATGATCGGCGAACGCATGGCCGAGTGGCTGCGCGATACCTAAAGATCGCCAAGCGAAACCCGCGCCGACACCTGCGCACCCTGTCGCCCAGGCAGGTGTCTCAGCGCTCGTTCGAAACAAATGAGACGGCGCCTGCGCGGTCCCCCTGCCCTACGCTCACGGTTACCGCGATGAGTACCGAACAACCGCTGAGCCCCTACCTCCTTGGCAGCTACGCGCCCACCGCCGAAGAGCACGACACGTGCGAACTGCAGGTACTCGAAGGCGCGATCCCCAAGGACCTCGACGGCTTGCTCGTCCGTAACGGCCCGAACGCCAAGTACCCACCCAAAGGGCGCTACCACTGGTTCGACGGCGACGGCATGCTGCACGCCGTTCGCTTGCAAGGCGGCCGCGCCACCTACCAGAACCGCTGGGTACGCACCCAGGGGTTCGAGCAAGAGCAACAGGCCGGCGGCCCGCTCTGGGGCGGCATCATGGAGTCCATCCGCGACAATCCAAAGGGTGTACCCTACAAAGACACGGCCAACACCGATGTCATCTTCCACAACGGAACACTGCAGGCCCTTTGGTACCTGTGCGGCCGGCCGTACCGCGTCGACCCGAACACCCTGGCCACGCTGGGACCATCGGACTTCGGCGGCGACTACAAGGGCCCCGTCTCCGCCCACTCCAAGGTCGACGAAACCACTGGGCACCTTGCGTTCTTCGACTTCGGGCCCCGCGCGCCCTTTATGCACTTTGGCTTGGCCGACGCCCAAGGCCGCGTGCAAAAGCGCGTGGATGTGCCCCTGCCCGGCCCCCGGCTGCCGCACGATTTGGCCCTGACGGAGAACTTCGCCATCCTGATGGACCTGCCCATCGTTTTCGACGAAGAAGCCTTGGCCAAAGGCCGCTGGCGCACGTCGTTCAACCGCGAGCTACCCGCCCGCTTTGCTTTGGTGCCGCGCGCCGTGGGTGACGACAAGCTTCGGTGGTTCGAAGCGTCGCCTTGTTACATGTACCATTCGGTCAACGCTTGGGAGGAAGACGGCGCCGTGGTGTTGGTGGGGTGCCGCGTGCCCGAGCCCTACCAGCCGCCACGCCCCGAAGAAGGCCCCTACGCCGTCATGATGGCAACGCTTCGGATCCGCGCGGAGCTCTACATGTGGCGCTTCGACCTCAAGACCGGCGCGTGCACCGAGACCAAGTTGTGCGACCGAAACACCGAGTTTCCCTCGATGGACCGACGTCGCATCGGTCGCAAGAGCCAGTTCTCCTGGAACGTCATCATTGGCGACGAGCCCACGGTGTTCTTCGACGGACTCGTCAAGTACGACACCGGCACCGGCGCCAGCAACACGCTGCGCTTTGGCCCGGGGCAGCGGGGGTCCGAGTCTCCCTTTGCGCCGCGTGTGGGCAGCAAGGCCGAAGACGACGGATACCTGCTCACTTTCTTGCACGACGAGCGTGCCCAGCGCTCGGAACTCTGGATCATCCCGGCGCAAGAGCCATCGTTGGGCCCCGTGGCCCGACTGCACATCCCCGGCCGCGTCCCCCTTGGCTTTCACGCCACCTTTGTTGCCGGCGACAAGCTCGCTTCCGGCAGTGCGCTCAACGAAAGGACCTCTTCATGACCATGCCCGTCTACATCCTTGGTGGCCACCAGACCGACTTCGCCCGGCACGCCGCCCGCGAGAACAAGACCATCTTCGAGCTCATGAAGGACACCGTCGACGGTGCCCTCGAGAGCACCAAGATGGACCCACGGGACATCGAAGTGGCGCACATCGGCAACTTCAATGCCGAGCTCTTCTGCAAGCAGGGTCAGTTGGGCGGCCTCTTTGCCTCGCAGCGACCAGAGTTTCACGGCATCCCCACCATGCGCCAAGAGGCCGCCTGTGCATCCGGCGCGGCATCGATTTTGTCGGCCATGGCCGACTTGCAGTCTGGCCGGTACGAGGTGGCGTGCGTGCTTGGCGTGGAGCTCATGCGCAACGTGCCCGGCGAAGAGGCCGCGGCCAACGTGGGCACCGCAGCATGGCACGGCCGCGAGGCCGAGGGCGCCAAGTACATCTGGCCCTTCTTGTTCTCGCGCTTCGTCGACGTGTACCGCGAGCGCTTCGGCATCGACCGGGCACACCTGGCCGAGATCTCCCGCATCAACTTCGACAATGCGCGAAAGAACCCCAACGCCCAGACGCGCAAATGGGTTCTGTCCGACGCCCACTTTGCCGCCGACGACGAAAAGAACCCCGTGGTCGAAGGCAATCTGCGCAGGCACGACTGCTCGCAAATCACCGACGGAGGCGCGGCGTTGTTCTTGGCCACGCCAGCCTACGCCCAAGAGTACGCCCGCAAACACGGGCTCAAGCTCGAAGAGATCCCGAGCATCCGCGGCTGGGGACACCGCACGGCGCCCATG